>NZ_JCACKQ010000012.1:0-66470 GCF_059505465.1 Symplocastrum torsivum
CTAGTACCCTAGCTAGCATTGGTTTAGGCTTACGCTGGCAACTTAATCCTTCTTTTTCTGCAACTCTAGATTGGGGAATTCCTCTTATCTCTGTCAGCGATGAAGGTGATGCGCTTCAAGATAATGGCATTACTTTCTCGCTACGCTTTCAACCTTTTTAGAATATGTAGTCAACTATTACGAAATCGTATTCAAGAATGTAACTATTTATTTATGCAATTATTCACTGTTGACAGTGAAAAGCCAAAAGCCAACAGTGAACAAAAACCGTAATATAGTAGTTTTCAGTTGAATGAAGTACAGCTCAGGTGTAGGAAACAAGGGAGACAAGGAAAACAAAAAGCTGATACGCGACAAGCTGACTGCTTTCTGCTATAGTTTACGACATCGAAGTACCTGTAGAAACCAGTAGTTCACCGAGTTGCATTAACTTACTCGAAACAGTTGGCTCAGCACTTGCAGCGGCACTTTTAGTTTGTGAACCGAGGGAAACTAAAACTTTACTAATAGCAGAACTGGTGGCAGTGCCGCTTGTTAAGAGGTGCTTGAGTTCTTCTAGATCGCTAGCAATTTGCGTAGCGCCTAAGCTCCTCATCTGCTGTTCAAAGTCACCAATTAAACTTAGCGCCTTCATAGGAGGTATAGATGTCAAACCGCCTTGAAAAGCTGTAATTGTTTGTTCGAGGTTAGTTGTTGATGATACTGCCATGGGATGTTCCCCCAATTGCTTAGATCTACCATCAATAGTATTTATCCCTGTTGGTACGCCTGTACTTCTTTAGACATAAGATAGCTGAATAAATTTAGGTAGAAATTTGCCCATCAACCACAGAGGAAGCAGGGGAAGCAAAGGAGACAAGGGAGCGAGTAGGGAAAAATCTGCAACAAGCTTATAGATTTGCTCAAGTTTCGGAGCAGTAAGCGCTACAAGAGTAGACAAGAACAAATGAAGGGTGCGATTAACGATATAACTGAGTCGTGAAATATGCTTGGTGTTTCTTTATGAACATACGCACACTCCAGACTACGCCCTTCACCGACCAAAAGCCCGGTACATCCGGTCTACGCAAGCCCGTTACGGTCTTTCAGAAGCCCAATTACCTGGAAAACTTTGTTCAGTCAATCTTTGACGCTCTTGAGGGCTACAAAGGTCAGACCCTAGTCCTTGGCGGCGATGGTCGCTACTACAACCGTACAGCGATTCAGACCATCTTAAAAATGGCAGCCGCGAATGGGTTCGGGCGAGTCAAAGTGGGTCGTGGTGGAATCCTCTCTACCCCGGCAGCTTCCTGTGTTATCCGCCAGTCCCAAGCCTTCGGCGGCATTATCCTCTCAGCTAGTCACAACCCAGGTGGCCCAGAGGGAGATTTTGGCATCAAGTACAACACCAGCAATGGTGGGCCAGCACCAGAGAAAGTAACCGAGTCCATCTATGACCGCAGTAAAGTTATCGACACCTACCACATCCTGGAAGCCCCAGATGTTGATTTAGATAAGCTGGGTGAATTCCAACTGGGAAGCGCCGTCGTGGAGGTGATTGACCCCGTTGAGCCTTACACCCAATTGATGGAGTCTCTGTTTGATTTCGATCGCATTCAGGAACTCCTAACTTCTGGAAAATTCCGGTTGTGCGTTGATTCAATGCACGCGGTAACGGGGCCTTATGCCAAAGCGATCATTGAGGAACGGTTAGGCGCACCAGCAGGGACGGTACTCAATGGCACACCCCTAGAGGACTTCGGCGGTGGTCATCCTGACCCAAATCTGGTCTATGCCCATGACCTAGTAGAGGTTCTCTACGGAACTGATGCACCCGACTTTGGCGCGGCTTCGGATGGAGATGGCGATCGCAATATGATTTTGGGACAACGATTTTTCGTTACTCCTAGCGATAGCCTAGCGGTATTAACGGCTAATGCTCATCTGGTTCCCGGTTATCGTCAGGGTATCGCTGGAGTCGCCCGTTCTATGCCCACAAGTGCGGCTGTAGACCGAGTTGCGGCTCAAGCTGGAATCGACTGCTATGAGACACCGACAGGCTGGAAATTTTTTGGCAATCTGCTTGATGCAGACAAAGTAACCTTATGCGGTGAAGAGAGTTTTGGCACTGGCTCAAACCATGTACGTGAGAAAGACGGGTTATGGGCAGTGCTGTTCTGGCTCAATATTTTAGCGGTGCGTTCTGAGTCCGTTGAGCAAATTGTCCGCAGTCACTGGCAAACCTATGGGCGAAATTACTACTCGCGCCATGACTACGAAGGCGTAGATGCTGATCGAGCGTCTGAACTGATGGCACGTCTTGGGCAGCTATCGCCAGAACTCAAAGGCAAGCAATATGGTCAGTATGAAGTCGATTACAGCGACAACTTTAGCTACACTGACCCCGTGGATGATAGTGTCAGCAAAAATCAGGGCATCCGGATTGGCTTTACTGATGGCTCTCGCATCGTTTTCCGACTTTCGGGTACGGGAACGCAAGGGGCAACACTCCGGCTTTATGTAGAAAGCTATGAACCGGATTCAAGCAAGCATGATCAGGATACACAAGAAGCACTGGCACCCCTGATTGCGATCGCCGAAGAGGTCGCCCAGATTCGTAACTTTACGCAGCGGGAGGCTCCAACAGTAATTACCTAAGCCATGTTGGTAGACGCTTGAAGAACCCCTCCCCAAGCCTTCTGTGCGCGGGGAGGAATTTGAACACATCAATAACTTTTGGCGATCGCTTTTTTCGTCTGGATGCAATAGCCTATCTGCTAAACAGGTTTTGTAGTATAGCAAGCAGCAGTCAGCTTTCAGCGGTCAGCTTTCAGCCAAATAGCTCTGGCTAAGGGTCATAGCCTCCGTTGATGTCTTAATCTGGTATAACAATAGAAATCTCTGGGTTGAATGTAGCTAAGCACCAACAAATAACCGAAAGCGATCGCAATAGGCTGAGTCAGCAATTTTACGACCGTAAGTAGTATAAGAATCCGAACTACCTATTTAGCCAGTCTTCACCCACTCGAATAGTTAGCTCAGAATCAATGTCGCCCGTAGAAGATGCCTCTACTTGACCGAGTGCTAACACTTTTTTGAGAGCTGCTGCTGCTTCTAAATCGCCTTGCTGGACAATAATCTGAGTCTGGCGTAGCTGGTCAGGCCAATCCTGAACAATATAAACGTTATGAAAATCCTTTTCTGCTAGATATTGAGCAACACGTTGACCAAGTTGTGGGTCATTGGTTGCATTTTGAATCGCAATGCGTACCTGATTGGGTGAGCGACTGATAGCATCCAAGGAACTCCACGATGGAGTTTGCTGGAAATACTCTCGCATTACCCGGTCTCGTCCCGCCTCATCCATAATCCAATAACTAGCGACGTACTCATTCAGTTCGCTAAATCGACCCGGTAAGAGTACCATCTTGAAGGCATCTTGCTCTAGGTCAAGACCAAAACCTACAAGAGCAAGCATTTCTTCCAAACTGAGATTTGTATCAATATACTGCTGCATCACCCGAATGATCTGCGGTAATCGAGGTAATACAGTAGGGTTAACCACACGTTGACGCAGTGCTTTGAGGAGTGCTTGCTGCCGCTGTACCCGACCAATATCGCCATACTGATCTTTGCGGAACCGGGCAAACTGTTCGGCTTGGTCACCATTCAACGTTTGCCAGCCTTTGTCTAAATCAATTTTCAAATTTTGAGTGACATCTTCATACTCCATCTGGTAAGGGACAAAGACCTCAACGCCGCCTACAAGGTCTACCAGTTCACGAAAAGCATCTGTGGTAACGCGCACATATCTGTCAATTGGAACATCGTTTAAACTGCGACTCACAACTCGTGCTGTTAAGGCAGGCCCCCCCTCAACATTGGCATCGTTGATTTTCGCCATTCCGATGCCTGGGATTTCTACTTGAGTATCCCGTGGAATTGAGAGCATCCTCACCGTGTTATCTGCCGGATTCAGCCGCAAGAGCAACATCGTATCACTGCGACCGGAAAACACTTGCGGTGAACTCTTGGGGATACCTGGAACTCGATCGATTCCCATGACGAGGATGTTGACAGGTCGTGCCAAGTCGTACTGGAAGCCTCGACGCCACAGTTCTTTAGCACCTGTACCTTGAGTTAGAGGGGCAATTAGAGGTGACAACGGCGTAATCAATGCTAGTGTTGCCCCCAAGGTGGCAGAAATTGTGGCTGTAAATATAAAAGCAGCACTCCAGAGAAACCACCGAATGTAGCGACGACGAGGGAAGTCGTCTCTTTTAGAATCAGGATGAGAGTTTTTTTCCTCTGCATTGTTAGGTGGCGGCTGAGGTGGTTCAGCTTCACCACCATCAACACCATCGGCATGGAAATCGGTCTGACTATTGCTAGAACCTGTGGACGATTTGAGTCCCAAGCTCGTTGGAGACTGTTCTACACTGTCTTTCACCCTCACCTCACGTTTAACAACCGCAGCTGTGCGTACAGTTTATATGCTGAAATCTCATGCAGGATTATAACGTCAGCGCCTCAATCTCTGTCTAGTGACCCAAGTTGCTAGGAGAGGCTGAGTCAGCCAGAGGACATGAGAATAAAATCTCCATCCTAAAAGGTCTAGGCTAACATTAAAAATTTTTCAACCGTGGTTTCCCTAGAGTCCTGAGTCGAAGTCAGGTGATTTCCGTAAATTTTCTGTTTTTAGAGTTCCCAGAGCTGAGTTATTGTGTAGCCGATGATATGTTACCTGCTACATCAGATGCAATGGATGTTAAAAACATGAAAGTCATAAATCAGGTAGAGTTTAGCCAATTCATTCGTGAATTTCGGCAGTCAATGGGACTGACACAAGAGCAGTTTGCAGCTTTTTTGGGTGTGACATACCCAACAATTAACCGTTGGGAGAATGGACGCACGAGTCCTTCTCCGATGGCGCTGAAGCTAATTGAGCAGAAGCTTAATGAGATAAGCGATCGCACAAGCCAGTTATCTCAGCTATATATTAGGGAGTAGTGATGTCTCGTAGAAGTTTTGTCAGATCCCTGTTAGAGACCAGCAAAGTTATTCGTTTTCTGCATCGCTCCCTGAACCAAAGCTTTTTGAAGTTGCGTTACCTACATAGACATAGACAGAAAAAGAGAAACAAAATACCGATAGCAAAAGCTTCACCAGCAGCTAACCCTAGTAATGAAGCCGCGCGGCTAGAGGCACTCCAGCGTTACGAGATTCTTGATACTCCCCCAGAAGATGCCTTTGATGATCTGACGGCTTTAGCTTCCTTTATTTGCGGTACCCCGATTGCCTTAGTTAGCCTAATTGATAGCAATCGTCAGTGGTTCAAATCAAAAGTCGGTTTAGAAGCCACAGAAACACCAAGGGAACTAGCCTTCTGCGCCCATGCGATTCTCTCTCCTAGTGAGCCGTTCATTGTGCCCAATGCATTAGATGATGAGCGGTTTGCCACCAATCCCTTGGTAGTATCTGACCCAGACATCCGGTTTTATGCAGGAGTTCCCTTGGTGACAGCTGATAACTATCCCCTTGGTACTTTATGTGTGATTGATCGGATTCCACGCCGTCTAAATCGGGAGCAAATTGACGCTCTGAGAGCTTTGGGGCGACAAGTCATTACCCAGATGGATCTGAGAATTAAGCTGGAAAAAGAAAAGGAACTCAATGAACTCAAATCTCGCTTTGTCAGCATGACCTCTCACGAATTCCGCACTCCCTTAACAACAATCATGGGTTCTGCTGACTTACTAGAATATTACAGTGATAAATGGTCTAAGGAAAAAAAACAGAGCCATCTCCAGCGCATTCAAAACGCTGTCCAACACATGACTCTGTTGCTAGATGATGTACTGCTAATTGGTAAAGCCGAAGCTGGAAAGCTAAAATTTAATCCCTCTCCTCTTGATTTGAAACAATTCTGCCTCGATCTGATCGAAGAATTGCAACCGAATGTTAGCAACCACCATAGCCTGACTTTCGTCAATCACACTCAAGACATTAAGGCAAACCTTGATCAAAAACTGCTAAGGCACATTCTTAGCAACTTACTGAGCAATGCTATTAAGTATTCACCGGATGGCGGCACAGTTAATTTTGAACTGTTTTGTCAAGAGGGTTGGTTGATTTTCCAGATTCAAGATTTTGGCATCGGTATCCCAGAAAAAGACCTACCTCACTTGTTTGAGTCGTTTTATCGAGCCAATAATGTTGGTGATATTCCTGGGACAGGACTTGGGCTAGCGATTGTCAAAAGGTTTGTCGATTTCCAGGATGGCAAGATTGCCGTCGAAAGTGAAGTTGGCGTAGGGACAAGATTTACAGTACAGATTCCTTTTCATCCAGTCGCTAACTATAGCAGTTAGCCGTCAGCTATCAGCTTTTTTCTTTTCCTTCCTCCCTACGCAAGTTTTACACACCTACCGCTGTAGATGTTTGTTATGGCTTGACAAATACTTAAGGAACGAATAACCAAAAGTTACCTACTCCCGTTATCAACCTCGTTTGTACAAACGCTCAGAACGGATTTGACGACCATTCTGTAAAACCTTTACTTGAGTAGCGCTGACATAGTAGGAATAGTTGCCGTTATCAGCACGATACCAGCCGTCACGAGTACTACGAGCAGGGAGCCGAACCGTAACGGTAGGATTCTGCTTAGATTGCCCTAAGTAAAATAACCGACCATTCTCCAAACAAACATTTACAAGAAAGTTTGCCGTCTCCCCTTCAATAACAGCTTCATCACTACATATCCCTCCAGTCCATACAGATATAGACGTAGGAGGTGCAAAGTTAAGGGGTTCAGGAGCGTTGGCAACAGGTTGTGGTGCTGGAATCTTCCCTGATACTAAGGGCGGTAATCTAGGGAAAGGGTCAGCTGCCTGAAAACCGTCAGGATAAATTTCAAAGTGGAGATGAGAACCTGTGCTATTACCTGTAGTACCCATCTCAGCAATAACTTGACCTTGCCTGACTTGTTGACCTTTTCTCACCAACAGGCGTTTGTTGTGACCATAGATAGTAACGCTCCCATCGCTATGCTGAAGTTCTATAGAATTACCTAATCCATCATCACCCCAACCTGCAAAGGTAACTTCACCTGATGCAGCGGCAACAATTGGAGTCCCAGAAGAACCTGCAATGTCCAGCCCTTCGTGAGTAGCCTTAAAACCTTGAGTAATATCTCCTTGCGCCGGCCACATATAGACAGCAGAGTTTGAACGGTAGCGTGTGGCAACGGAATTAGTGGTTGGCTGAGTGAGAACCGAAGGACTTACCCATACCACTGCACTGCATGAGATTAACCCCATCAAACTGGTTGAAAGCAATCGAGAGATAGTGCCTTTTCTCATAAAATAAAACTATTGAGAAGAACAACCTAGAAAGAGCTTGCTAGTCTATATAGTTTCACTCTTAGACAGAGAAATCAGGATAATAAATTATTGAGTTAGTAGATTTATACAAAAGCGATCGCACAGCTTATCGTATTTACTTAGATATAAGCTGTCGAACATCCAAATCATCCTAAAATCGTTACTTTAGTTTTAATTGTTCTGGCTACTGGCTAACTAACGCTACCTGATTCAACAGTTTGTATAAAAAACTACCAAGAGGAATTTAGATTATAAACTTAGTCATGCTGAACCCTTGCGGAAAAACTGCTTCAAAATCTCACCAGGCTTACGATCCCAGGTATCGAGATGATTGTAGATTAGAGCATCTTTAGTGAGTTTGTAGGTAGAGTCACCATTGAAGAAGATGCTAGCTTTCCAGGGAACGCGCAGAGTCCCACGAACTGTCCAGGTCGCTTTTATGATGTCTTCAGCTAGCTGCGAAACATCATGCAAATCGAAGTGGATTTCTGTAAAAAATAGCTGAGCGTGAAATCGTAGAGTCCAGAAGATGATGCGATAGTTAAATTTCCATTTGAATCGATTAACGGGGTCTTGAAAGTAGATGTCCTTCGTATAAATCTCGTAAGAGATGTCTTTCTCGAATAGTGTTGGCAGGTCATTATAAAGTGTTTCAATGACTCTTTCTACCTGCAACTCATACTGGCTTTTGCTCAAATTTTCAGAAGCCGTCACTGATTCCCTCCCTGCCACATCACTTTTAAATCATTGTGCCTTGTTCCAGGATTATCCTCAACAAGGGGCAGAAAGCCGTCAGCTATCAGCTATCAGCTTTTTTGTTTTCCTTGTTCTGTCTCTTGTTTCACACACCTGAGCTGTACCTCATCTCTCATCTTTTAGCAATCGACCGAGAATTGAAATTCCCTGTTCAATCGCATCGGGATTGAGGGAAAAACTCAAACGCATCGCATTGTAGCCCTGACGATTTGGGAAAAACCAGGTTCCGTCAGCAAAAAGAACATGATGCGCCAGCGCCGCCTGACAAATGGCTGGCATGGATATATCTGAAGGGATTTGTACCCACAGGAAAATCCCTCCATTAGGAACTGTCCAAGATGCCTCAGGTGGAAAGTAGCGCTCTAAAGCACTTAGCATGGCATTTCTACCTTGTCGGTGTTTATTCTGTAAGTGAGAGATGCGACGACGGTAATGCCCTGAAGCTAAATATTCACTAACAATAGATTGGGCAACTGTCGAGACATGATAGTCATGAAGCAGCTTGCATTCGACCAAAGGCTGATAATGCTTGCCTGTCACCACCATGTAGCCGACTCTGATACCGGGCATCAACGTTTTTGAGAAGGTGCCAATATAGGTCACGATGTCCTGTTGGTCTAACGCTTTGATTGGTGGTGGTGCGGGTTCAAAGTTTAAGCCTTCATAAGCGTTATCTTCGAGAATTGCACAGTTGTAGCGCTGGGCTAGTCGCAACAATAAGGAGCGATGAGCTTGAGAGGTGGTCACTCCTGTCGGGTTATGCAGAGTGCTGACAGTGTAGATTAGTTTGGGACGATGCGTGTGGAGGTACTGCTCTAGTAGCTCTAGATTCATCCCTTCTGCTGTCATGGGAATGCCAATAACTCTGGCTTTTAAACTTGAGAGAATCGCTAGTATCCCGTGATAAGTCGGACTCTCGACAATCACCCAATCTCCGGGTTGCACATAATAATGGAGTGCGAGAGATAACGCTTGCTTAGAGCCATTCGTAATAATCAAATTCTCTGGTGTTACCTCTAGTCCTTGCTGCACCAGCATTCTGCTAATTTGTTGCCGTAGAGCTAATTGTCCGTGAGGCAGGTCGTAATTAAATAAGGTAGACCCTACCTGCTTCATGGCACGTCTTGCAATGGTTTGCAAATCCTCTAACCCTGAGCTGGAGGGGAAACCAATACCCAGGTTAATCATTCCTGCCTGCTGCTGTGCAGAAACTGAGGTTACATAGAAATCAAAGAATGTTCCCCCTTGTTGCTCTGACAGAATCACCTCTTGGGGTGGGGCAAAGTGACTTGTAGATTGGGGACAAGCAATTGGTGGTGAACTGACAAAGTAGCCAGAGCCTTGACGAGCATGAATTAGTCCATCGGCTTCTAGGACACTATACGCTTCAATGACAGTTAGTTTGTTGACTTGTGCAGTTTCAGCAAGGGAACGGATTGAGGGAAGTTGGTCTCCAGGCTGCAGTGCGCCTGATTCTATGAGACGACGAATGCGATCGCGTATCTGCAAATAAACGGCTTGGGCGGAGTTCCGGTCTAAAGGAATTTTCACGGTGCCAAGTCCCTCTTGAAAGTGAATGATGCTCTGGATGATTTTCTGAACTATATCCGATTTTCTATGTCTCTTGGCTGGTACAGTTTTGCTGAGTTTTACTAGAACACTTTAATAATACCAAAACTGTACTACTAAAACTTTTTGAATTTGTACCTTATCAACTCAATAGTTCTGAAAGAAAGTAGAGATAACAAACTCATCTTTTAAGAGGAGTAGCGGCAATGAAAACTTCTAACGCAGAATTTAATGTATTTGATAACTCCTTATACGGTCAGCCTAAAAAACTGCCACTAGGTTCTGTACTTAAAAAGCTTTTGCAAGTATTTATCCAATTATTTGCTAATGGTGATGAGCTAAGAATTTGGATAACAACAGATCGCTATGGAAATAAATCTTGGCACGCTTACGATCCAGTAAGCGATCGCTCAACGATTCAAAGTTCCGAAGCTGAGCTTCGGACATGGATTGAGCAACGGTACTACAACTAAGCTTTATTTCGACCTGAGAACCTTGTTTTCAAGCTGCTTCCTCTTGCTGTAATTGCCCTGTATCAACAAGTGACGTTGCAGGGCAATCGACTAATTTACTTACGAATAACTTAAGGCTTAAATAAATGAAACCCCACTTTCATGCTGAATTCCACAAATTATACAAACAAAATTATTCCAGCATTAAAGACACTCTTCTACCGTTTATAATGTGGTTCTGGCGTTTCAGTATTTTCTATGGGAAGTTTATCAGCCGTTCACTAGATATTGACAAATAGTAAGATTAAAAAAAACTTTATTTTGGTTTCTCTTTTCCACGGTTTTCTATTCACATACTTGAATATATAAGTATATTACTATTCATTAGACTGATAAATTGGTTCTTGTAAAAAAGAATACCTCTAACGATTCTACTCTTTTGTATCATTGATATTCATTTATTTAATTTCCCAGAATAATGCTACGCTTGTATGATTTTTTGCCTTCTGGAAACGGCTACAAAGTTCGTCTTTTACTTACACAGCTTGGTATTCCATTTGAGCGAATAGAACTCAATATCCTTAAGGGGGAAACCCGAACGCCTGAGTTCTTAAGCAAAAACTCAAATGGTCGTATCCCCCTTTTGGAGACGGAAACCGGAGAATTTCTCTCAGAATCCAATGCGATTCTCTTCTATCTAAGCGAAGGAACTGAGTTTTTTCCAAATGACCGTTGGGAACGAGCAAAAGTGCTGCAATGGCTATTTTTTGAACAGTATAGTCATGAGCCTTATATCGCGACCTCCAGATTTTGGATTGCTGAACTGGGTAAAGCAGAAGAGTATCGGGAGGCACTTAACCAAAAGCGCGAACCGGGTTATGCTGCGCTCAAGGTTATGGAAAAACATCTAATGAATCACCAGTTCTTTGTTGGTGAGCGTTATACCATTGCAGACATCGCCTTGTTTGCTTATACCCATGTGGCGGATGAAGGTGGTTTCGATTTGACAGGATTTCCTTGCATATTGGCTTGGCTGGAACGAGTCAAAGCTCAGCCCAAGCATATTAGCATCACACAAACCTAAAGACTATGCATAAGATGCTGCGAAGGCGTCCAGAAATAACTTAATCATTATTTAGGTGTATGGTGAACATTCTTCACCCTACTCTTTGTTGTGTAATAAGATTTACTGAAGTTCCAGGCAAGTTAATGCGTGAACGTCTAAGTGAGTAGACCCAGCCGAGGGGGAGATGGGGGAAAGAGGAGATGTAAAAATTAGTAATAAATCTCACTCTATAGTAACAACAGACTCAGGAACCCGACATACCCAACCTAAGAAGCGCTACCATAAACGACTAAATCTCTTTACCATATAAATAAGTGTAGATTTCAAAACTGGATATGCGAGATTTATTTCGTGGCTATTACAAGCCTACGCCAGAAGAGTTAGCCAAAATCTGGCAGCAGTGTATCTTTTCTTTCGATGCCAATGTTTTGTTGCATATCTATAGTTACACTCCCGAAACGCAAGAGAGATTTTTTGAGATTATTAATGCCTTAAATGAGCGAATCTGGATACCTCATCAAGTTGCTTATGAATACCAGAAAAATCGCTTGTATGTTATTTCTGACCAAATTAAAGCCTATGCAGACATCGAAAGTATCTTAAACAAGAATTTCTATAACTTAAGGACTGAGTTATTCAAAGACCATAAGCGGCATCCTTTTCTTAACACACAAGAAATTTTAGAGCACCTAGAAAGTTCAATTGAAGAAATTAGAGCAAAAATAAAGCTAGCCCAAGCTAATCATCCTAACTATCTCGAAAAAGATAACCTTCGAGAAATCCTGACTGATTTATTGGAAGGGAAGGTTGGCAAACCCTATTGTGAGGATGAACTAGAAAATATTTATCAAAAAGCGGAGAAACGATTCAGTTATAAAAGACCCCCAGGATACAAGGATGCGAAGAAGCCTGTCCCTAAAAATTATGGTGATGTTGTTCTTTGGTTCCAGTTAATCGACTACGCTAGAGTTCAGCAAAAACCGATTATCTTTGTTACCGATGATGATAAAGAAGACTGGTGGCTAAAGTATGATGGGGAAACAGTTGAACCTAGACCGGATTTGATTCAAGAAATCATATCTGAGGTTGGGGTAGAAGATTTTAAATTTTATATGTATCACAGCGATCAATTTATTGATTATGCAGAGAAGTTTCTCAATCTACCAGTGAAGCCAGAAGCTGTGAAAGAAGCAAGAGAAATAATGCTTCAGGATTCAGCGACTAAGCGCATCCCTGTTGAGTCTAACTATCTCCGTAGTGTTGGCTATGATTCGTCAACTCAAGTGCTTGAAATTGAGTTTCGTAGGGGAGAAGTTTATCAGTATATTGACGTTCCTCCTACGGTTTATACAGAGTTAATGAATGCTCCATCGCACGGTAGGTATTTTAATACTAATATTAAGGAAGTTTACTCGTGTCGCAAGCTGGGTTAAGAAACAAACTGCTGTGTAAACTTGACTTGACGCTTAAGTATTATCTGCTGCTTTGTAAGTCCGAGAGCCAGCGGCTTGCAGGATTCTTCTCCAACTAGCAGAGCAGGATTTCTGCTTATGGATGTTGGGACAAGTTAAAAGCGATCGCCTTTGCCTTTCCACAGTGCCTTCTGGTAATTATCCGTCTTGATGGCTGTGGCAGTAGACAGAGTACCTATTGCTTAAACAAGCTTCTTCATATTGAAGAATAGAGGCTTATGTCCCTTTACTGCTGTGTGCCTATTTGCACAACCTCTTTGTCATTCCGCAAACCTCGAAGAACTCAAGCTTCTTACCCCTCAAACCTCAGTATTTAGTGAGTATCCGAAAGATCAGTATTTACTCTGAGCCAATTAGCCTAAGAAAGTGTCATAGATAGTTATAGGTACTGATTTTTCGAGATTTACACTGAGATTGCTGTGGTCATTAATACTTTGTTGAAGGGAAATATTAGAAAAGCGAACTTATACCGAGTTGCATTCAAAGATGGTACACCCAGTCGATAGAGAGTTGGGGAAAAGAATGTACTACATTTGACCGCAACTTGGTATTAACAACGGAAGGCACAGACTATTTATTGAGCCAACGTTGAACTTTAGCCACGACTAGCAGCGAATTGTCAAGGGACAGATTTTGAACAGTGTATGCTGAACCATTTGAACGACTTCTTCTCCGGAAACTTCATGTCTCATGGACATTGCTATCTCTGGAAGCCAGAATTGGTGTGGTTGCACGCCGGGTCGGACTTTTTGATTGCACTGTCCTACTACTCAATTCCCCTACTGCTAGTCTATTTTGTGCGTCGGCGTCACGATGTTCCATTTCAGGGGATTTTCTTCTTATTTAGTACCTTCATTTTGTCCTGTGGCACTACCCACTTGCTAGAAATCTGGACGCTCTGGCACCCTTACTATTGGGTAACAGGTTTCATGAAAGCGGTTACTGCGATCGCATCTCTGTACACCGCTTCCGAATTAGTATCACTGCTCCCACAAGCATTAGCCTTACCAAGTCCTGCCCAATTGGAAGCTGCCAACTATGCTCTAGAAAAGGAAATTGTTGAGCATCGGCAAACTGTAGCAGCACTCAAGCAATCACAACAACGGTTATCCCTCTTGGTGCAGCAAACACCAATGGCTGTCATTGAATGGAATCTTGATTGTGAGGTGAGTGAGTGGAACCCTGCTGCCGAGACAATGTTTGGTTATAAAAAGAGCGAAGCGATCGGACAACACGCCACCACATTGATGGTACCTGGATGTGACAAAGAACAGTTCAACAAGATTTGGCAAGACCTCTTGAGTTGTCAAAGCGGAAGCTGTAACAGTAACCAGCACTATACGCCAGATGATAGAAGCCTATTTTGTGAATGGTACAACATTCCTTTAATGGAACCAAACGGCTCCTGCGTTGGAGTTGCGTCCTTGGTGCAGGACATCACCAAGCGTAAAGAGGCAGAAGATGTCTTGCGTCGGGCGAATGAAGAATTAGAACAACGAGTAGAGAAACGAACTAACGAACTTTTCCAAGCCAATGAAGTTTTGCAAGCGGAAATGATTGAGCGTCAGTTGGCAGAGTCAGCACTCTGGGAAAGTGAGGCACGCTTGCATACGGTTGTCACCAAAGCACCAATTATTTTATATGCCACGGATAGTAACGGTAAGCTCAAACTTTTAGAAGGCAGAGGACTAGAGCGTTTAGGTCATCAACCGGGCAGATTCCTTAGAGAGTCAGACTTTGACCTGTACCGTGACCAACTAAAGATATTAGAAAATCTTCCTGATGTCCTTCAAAGTAGCGATCGCTCTTGGATTGTTAACGTAGGTGACTCGGTGTATGAAAATCGAGCAACACCAGTACGAGATAAAAACGACCAAGTCACAGAGTTAATTGGTGTAGCCACTGACATCACCCAACGTCAGCAAGCCGAATCTACCCTAGCCGAACGTGAACGTTACTTAGCTGCCTTAGTCGAAGTTCAGCACCGCCTATTGTCACTCAAAGGTGAGGAAAACTACTACTCGCTAATCCTAGAACTGCTGGGTCAAGCGGCTAACGCTAGTCACGTTTATGTCTTTGAGAACTCCCGCGACGCTAATGAGCAACTGCTACTCAGCAAGCGCGGACAGTGGAAAACAACCACACTCTCCTCCAAACCAGAGACGCACTCACCCCAGAATTTACCCTACAACGAATGTGTCCCCCGTTGGGCAAAGGTGTTGGCAAAGGGTAAAACGATAATGGGACGAGTGAGTGAATTCCCTGATCAAGAGCGTGTTGTTTTAGAGCGTATCGGGCTTTTATCCCTCTTGGTTTTACCCCTCACGGTGAACGAGCAGTTTTTTGGATTTATTGTCTTCGGCAACTGTGAAGAAGCACGAGTCTGGACAGCTTCGGAAGTAGATTTGTTGAGAGCAGCAGCAGCAGCCCTTTCTCTACAGCATGAGCGTTCTAAAGCTGAGGTTGCTCTCCGACAATCGGAAGCCCAGCTTAGAGAACAAGCAACCCAACTCGAACAAACCCTACACCAGCTCAAGAAAGCCCAAGCCCAACTGGTGCAAAGCGAGAAAATGTCAAGTCTAGGCTTGATGGTTGCAGGAATTGCCCACGAAATCAATAATCCCGTCTGTTTTGTTTATGGCAATCTCACTCCAGCTAGCGAATATATCCAGGAACTACTCGATTTAGTAGACCTTTACCGACAGCACTATCCAGTTCCAGTACCAGCTATTTCTGAGTACACACAAGAGATTGACTTGGACTTCCTGATGGAAGATTTGCCTGACCTCCTAGAATCGATGAAAGTGGGAGCTGAGCGTATCCGTGATATTGTCGCCTCTTTACGGACGTTCTCGCGGCTGGATGAGGCAAAAATGAAGCGTGTCAATATCCACGAAGGTCTCGACAGCACCCTTTTAATTTTGCAGCACCGACTTAGAGAAAAGCCGGGACACCCTAAGATTCAGGTGATTAAAAAGTACGCCACCCTACCATTAATCGAATGTTATGCAGGGCAACTCAACCAAGTGTTTACCAACATCCTGGCTAATGCCATTGATGCTCTGGAGTCCCACACCGTCAGCAGTGAGCAAGTAGAGAGTGAGATATTAAGTCCCCCTTCCTCACCTTGTATCCAGATTTGTACTGAAATCGTCGATAGTTTGGAATCACATCAAGACTCAAAAAACGTAGTCATCCGTATTCGTGACAATGGTCCTGGGATGACGGAGTCAGTGCGGCTTCGGCTGTTTGACCCCTTCTTTACGACAAAACCTGTCGGTCAAGGTACAGGTCTTGGATTGTCGATTAGCTATCAAATTGTAGTAGCAGAACACCGTGGGGAATTACGCTGCGTATCGGCACCGGGGCAAGGAACTGAGTTTTGTATTCAAATTCCAATTCAGCAGCCTAGTGTGAAATCATCGACTAACAGTAGTGTTGTCCCAGATTCACAGATGTTTCTTACGAAAGAGCGAAGGTTTCTGTAAGGTGTAACTGGCAACAGATGTTCTCCTATCTGCTAGAGGAAAAAGGCTCGCGCTATCCTTTGACAACGCCAACTGTATAAGCTTCCCGAATCTGCTCAACCCAATTGCAGAGATTATCTGTATTCAGGCGGTAACTCAACGGATGGGCAATCAGCCGTGCTGTACTCTCAAACAGCGTATCAATCTCAATCAAGCCATTCTCTTGCAACGTCCGACCTGTTGAAACCAAATCAACAATCGCCTCCGACATCCCTGTGATTGGGCCGAGTTCTACAGAACCGTAGAGTGGAATAATTTCTACTGGTAAATCCAGGTTATTAAAATACTCGCGAGCGCAGTGAACAAACTTTGAGGCGACGCGACCGTGAGGTGGTAGTTCCAAAGAACGTCGATAAGAGCTAGAAGCGCGTACCGCTACTGACATCCGGCATTTTCCAAACTGTAAATCTGCTAAATTAGCAACCTGAGACGCTTTCTCCCGCAGGACATCGTAACCAACAATTCCTAATTGGGCTTGACCATATTCCACATAAACCGGAACATCTTGCGCTCGTACTAGCAAGGCTTTAGCTGTGCCAGTAGGATCTTGAATCTGGAGTTGACGGCTTTTTGGGTCAAGAAAAGCACTAAAGTCTAAGCCAACCGATTGTAGGAGGCGGATGCTGTCAGAAAAAAGAGCGCCTTTTGGCAATGCGACAGTAATCATGAAAAAATTAAGTTCACGAGGAACAACTCGTATTAATAAATTAGTCAAGTTTTGTTATTTTATATGACCCAGCTCACTCTAGTTATTGGGAATAAGAATTATTCCTCATGGTCATGGCGTCCTTGGCTAGCCATGAAACAAGCTGGACTAGACTTTGCAGAGATACGCATTCCCTTAGATACCCCAACATCACATCAGGAAATTCGACGTTATTCTCCATCAGGCAGAGTGCCAGTTTTGCTGCACAACGACCTGACTATCTGGGAATCTCTAGCAATTTGTGAATATGTTGCAGAGGGCTTTGCACCAAACCTATGGCCAAAAGATACAGCCGCACGGGCAGTAGCTCGCTCAGTTAGCACTGAAATGCACGCTGGATTCGTAAGCCTACGCCAAAATATGCCGATGGATTGCCGTTCTCGACACCCTGGTTTGGGGATGAATGCGAGTGTGCAAGCCGATGTCGATCGCATTACGGCGATTTGGCGTGAATGTCGTGAAAAGTTTGGGGATGGTGGAGATTTGCTCTTTGGACATTTCACGATCGCAGATGCAATGTTTGCCCCTGTAGTCTCGCGGTTCGTCACCTATGAGGTGCATTTAGATTCAGTTGCACAGGCTTATGCTGAGGCCGTTTGGGCACTTCCAGCGATGCAGGAATGGGTACTAGCTGCAAACAACGAGGTCGAAAGCATTGAGACTATTCAGCATTAAGGGAAGGATAATAAAAGCTAGATAGGTGAAAGCTGATAGCTAGCACAATGCGAATCCTTTTAGTTGATGACGAAGTTGAGCTGACTGACCCATTGAGTCGAGTATTGAGTCGTGAGGGTTATGGTGTTGATGTCGCTTACGATGGAGCATCGGGTAGGAGGTTAGCATCACAAGACATTTATGACTTGTTGATTTTGGATTGGATGCTGCCACAACTGTCGGGTTTGGCAATTTGTCAGCAATTGCGATCACAAGGACGCACCACACCCGTTCTCTTCCTGACGGCGAAAGACACTCTAGATGATCGAGTACAGGGATTAGATGCGGGTGCTGATGACTATCTAGTTAAACCATTTGAACTGCGAGAATTACTCGCAAGAGTTCGCGCCCTCTTACGGCGTTCTGCGGCTACAGACACCAGTACCAGTCAACGCCTACGAGTAGCAGGACTAGAACTCGACTTGGACAATCAGCTAGCTTATCGCAGTGAACGCTTGATTGAATTGTCAGAAAAAGAAAGTCAACTGCTGGAATACTTTATGCGCCACAGTGGGCAATTATTGACTCATGGGCAAATTTATCAACACTTGTGGGTAGAAGACGAACAGCCGAGTAGTAATGTTGTTGCGGCTTTAATTCGTTTGTTGCGTCGCAAAATTGAGGCAAAGGGTGAAACGCCGCTAATCCACACAGTCTACGGTAAAGGTTATCGCTTTGGAGATAGTGGTTAGAAGCTATCAACTATACGGTGCAAGCTTTTTATCAATCTCAACTTAATTAAAACAGGCGATTGAAACTGCGGAAGATTAACTCGACTGTGGCTGAGGAGTTTATCCGGCTGTATTTAGGTAGTGATTCAGTTGGGGATGAAGAGTCGTCGTAGGGTGAGGGATGCGATCGCAGAAAACTCACGATAAACCCATAACAAGTAATCATCACTCTGATTTAGGAGGATGCCAACCAGCCCGTTGTCTTACCCGTTGACGGGTAGCTTCAGGGAGATCGCTCATGGGGATAAAGGCGATTGCAAACCACGCTGAACGGCTTGGGCTAATGCTTCTGACTTGCGGAGTTGTCCAAGCTGGTAATATTTGCAAGAGCGCAAGCAATTCGTAACGTTCTGCTTCACTCAATCCAGTTGTTTTTCCTCGTTGTTGAAGTTCACCAAGTCGCTGATTTTGCACAGCATCCATTTTAGAATCCGCTAATGCCAGTACCTCTGCATCGGAAAGA
Organism: Symplocastrum torsivum; assembly: GCF_059505465.1. NCBI lineage: Bacteria > Bacillati > Cyanobacteriota > Cyanophyceae > Oscillatoriales > Microcoleaceae > Symplocastrum > Symplocastrum torsivum. Next base: position 18,818 of record NZ_JCACKQ010000012.1, read on the forward strand.
CTGGATACGCTTGGATATGAACCATCCTCAGACAGGTTCTCCCAGGTAGGCAACAACATCTCTAGTGCATCAGCAAGAATTGCTGCGACATCTCGCTCTTGTTGCCTCTCCAAGACGTTTGACATATTCGACTAAGTTTTCTGGCAGGGTAAGCGTCACTTCAACAGCCATGTTTCAATCTGCCTAAACTTGTTATCTCAAGTATAGATTGCCGTCTAAGGATAAGGAGCAGTTGTAGGGGATGAATTGAGTCCAAACAAACTCAGCCGATGCGATCGCATCGGCTGAGCCAGGGTAGAAACTTCGCTTAGTTGTACAAGGCGACAGCTCTAAGGGTTCTATATCCCTTACTTAACAAACAGCATTTCTTGATAGGTCGGTAAAGGCCAGAAATCATCGGCTACTTCCTCTTCAAGCGCATCGGCATATTCTCGCACCTTGTCCATTAACGGACAAATTGTTTGGGCAAAATATTGCATGTGGTCTTCCAGTGAGGCAAAATCGTGTTTGCCCATCGCCGCACTAAGTTTGCTGACGTTATCCATCATCAATCGAATCAGCGATGCCACTTTTTCGGCGCTTTCCTTGTCCAATTCGATACCGATCGCTTTGGAGTTGGCGATCGCTGTGGACAGTTCAGATAGATACCGAACCGCAGCGGGGTAGATGATGGTTTTTGCCATACTCACCACTAGTTTGGCTTCGACTTCAATCGCCAGCGTATACTGTTCGGCATAAACCTCAAATCGGCTTTCTAGCTCAATTGGCGTGAGTACACCGAGTCGGTTGAATAGTTCTTCGATATGATCGGCTTTTAAGACAGGTAACGCATCGGCTGTCGTCCGCAGGTCAGCTAAACCCCGTTCTTCAACCGCCATTTTGTGCCATTCTTCGGAATAGCCGTTGCCACCAAACACCACGGCGCTGTGCTTGTCCATCACCTCTTTGAGAACGGTTTTGGCAGCAGCATTGAGGTCAGCTCCCTTAGCCATCTCGCTCTCTAAGGCATCGGCAATCCAGATCAAGGAATCTGCCATGATCGTGTTCATCGCCACGAGTGGACCCGAAACGGACTGACCCGAACCGACTGCCCGGAACTCAAATCGGTTGCCCGTAAAGGCAAAGGGCGAAGTGCGGTTGCGATCGCCAGGGTCTTTGGGGAACACTGGCAACGTGTCTACGCCGAGTTCCATTACCCCAGCGTGGGCAGAACTGGTTGGCTGTCCCTGGCTAATTTGCTCAAACACCTGCTCTAGTTGCGTTCCCAGATAAACCGAGATGATTGCCGGGGGAGCCTCATTCGCACCCAAGCGATGATCATTACTAGCTGTGGCAACAACTGCCCGCATCAGGGGGCCATACTTATGCACGCCCCGAATCACCGCCCCACAGAACAGCAAAAATTGCATATTTGCATGGGGAGTATCGCCTGGATCGAGCAAATTGCCTTGAGTGGCGTTGCCAACCGACCAGTTGACGTGTTTCCCAGAACCATTAATTCCAGCAAACGGCTTCTCGTGCAAGAGGCAGACAAAGCCATGTTTCTTCGCCGTACTCTTGAGGATGGTCATTGTTAACTGCTGGTGATCGCTGGCAACATTGGCGGCTTCAAAAAATGGCGCAATCTCAAACTGACCCGGAGCCACTTCGTTGTGGCGAGTTTTTGCCGGAATGCCTAGCCGATACATTTTCTCTTCTACGTCCTGCATGAACACTTGGACGCGATCGGGAATGGCACCGAAGTAGTGATCATCAAATTGCTGACCTTTGGCAGGGGGTTTGCCAAATAGGGTTCTGCCTGTTAGCAGCAAATCGGGACGACTATGGGCAAAATGAGCATCAACCAAAAAGTATTCTTGCTCTGGACCACAACTGGAGTTGACTGGCGCAACTTCCGTGTGTCCCAACAGCTTTAGCAGGCGGGTTGCGGCTTTGTTCATCGCTGCATTCGAGCGCAACAGGGGCGTTTTCTTATCTAGGGCGACACCTGTCCAGGAGATGAACACGGTGGGAATGCACAAGGTGACACCATTGTCGGTTTCCATCACATAGGCAGGACTGGTGACATCCCACGCCGTGTAGCCGCGAGCTTCAAAGGTAGAACGCAGTCCACCATTCGGAAAGGACGAGCCATCCGGTTCACCCTGCACTAGAACTTTCCCGGTAAATTCAGTAATGACGCTGCCATCCCCTTGCACCGAAATGAAACCATCATGCTTTTCAGCCGTTGCATTCGTCATTGGGTAAAAGACGTGCGCGTAATACAATGCCCCTTTAGACGTTGCCCAATCTTTCATCGCCGCCGCCACGGCACCCGCTACCGATACATCCAGTTTTCCGCCTGTTTGAATCGTATTCTTGACAGATTTATAGACATCTTTGGGCAAGCTTGCCTGCATTTTGCTCAGCGTAAATACATCCGTTGCCCACAGCGCTTCTAGTCGCTGCGGCATCTTGGGCGGTAAGGGTTTGCGATCGGTGACTTGAGTGACAGCTTGAACGCGCAATTCATGGGTCATGATGATTGATTCCTAAAAATGTGGGGTTTATGTGAGCGTGCAACATCGACTCTCGCAACTATGAGGACAACATTGTTAATAACATTCACCGTGGGTGAATGCTTACTACACTTGTGGGACAAAGAACTGCTCGTTGCGGGGCGGACGCACATAGTCATGAGGGGCGCTCTTGCGAGGCGGCAGTTCCAGGGGTTCCGGAGTCATATCCACATAGGGAATTTTGCTCAAAAAATGGCTAATGCAGTTGAGGCGAGCGCGTTTTTTGTCGTCCGCTTCCACTGTGAACCAAGGGGCTTCGGGAATGTTGGTGTGGGCAAACATCGCGTCTTTTGCCTGAGAATATTCCACCCAGCGATCGCGTGACTCCAGATCCATTGGACTCAGTTTCCAGCGACGAGCCGGATCAGTCGTGCGAGACTGGAAGCGGCGCTCCTGCTCCTCATCACTCACCGAGAACCAATACTTCAGCAAAACAATGCCAGCTCTGACCAGCATCCGCTCGAATTCTGGACAGGTTTGCATGAATTCCTGGTACTGCTCATCGGTGCAGAAGCCCATAACGTACTCAACTCCGGCACGGTTATACCAACTGCGATCAAAACAGACGATTTCACCCGCAGCCGGAAGATGCAGCACATAGCGCTGGAAGTACCATTCGGTCTTTTCGCGATCGCTGGGCATCCCCAATGCTACGACTCGACAGCCACGTGGATTCAGCGGTTCGGTGATGCGCTTAATCGTACCTCCCTTTCCTGCGGCATCGCGCCCTTCAAATAGGATGACGATGCGGGCACCTGTATGCTTTGCCCAGTATTGCATTTTTACCAGTTCTACCTGTAGACGGGCAAGTTCTTTTTTGTACTCTTTGTTAAGGAGCTTAGAACCGCTTTCGCGCTCAGATGTATGGTAAAGCTCTTTCCGTTCTGGGGTTTTGCTCAGCTTGGCTTTTTTCTTGCCCTTATCCTTTTTTTTCTTGTTCTTGGTTTCTTTCGGTTCTGCGGCTAGAGGCCCTACCGTTGCGGTTGGCGAATGGCTACCGTTCATATTTTCGGTTTCCATAATTGTCCCTACATGACATGAGAGGGGTACGGAGCAAGTAACAGCGAACTGATGGAAATTGGGGACGCAAAGTTCAAGAAAAACACAGCCTTTGAATCTGCACTGAATCTGGAAACCTGATAGTTGCTGAATTCTGAGGCAATGTATCAAAAACTGAGGCTTACAACCTTACAATACCCTTAAAGTCCTGAAAAATTTCTTAGACAGATGTAACAGAAAATTTAATTAAACTCTTAACCTATAATCGCTATGCTCCACTAAAGGTATCTCCTACTCGCCTATAGTAGAAACAGAAAAATAAGACTTTTGTATCGAAAGCAACTAAAGAAGCACACTCATCAAACCGTGGAAAATTTACTGTAGTTTCTGTAGTTTCGTCCAAAGTGGCTTGTGAAAACTATGAACAATGACAATCACTAATCGGGAACTGCAACTTCTTTTCCATTACCTATTATCAAAAAGGCGATCGCTTTTTCATGAAAATTGGGTCTAGCTTCTGCTTAGCAGACACCCCACTCACTGAGGCATCTTATAAGCGGAAACTAGACCCAGCTAGTTCTTAGGCTAAATTATCTCTTTAGCGTTTGCCCCGATAAGGCACTTTGCTCAGGTAATCAATACTAGACGCTGAGACATTTTGCGCGTAGGTGCGCTTGGAATTGACGTTTGCCGCCATATCGCGATACTTGCGAGGGTCGCCTTCCTGAAGTTGACGCTCCTGGTACTTACGGCTGTAGAACTTCTCCACCGTAAAGCGCCAGTCGGTTTTAACCGTACCAACAACTTCGCGGTAGTCTTCGCCGTAGCGGGGAGTCACCAAGTTAATCGGACGACCTTCCATACGCTTACGCTGGTAAGGCACAGTGTAATCACCAAACGCTTCGGTATACTCTTCGCTGTCAATCAGAGCATCCACAAAACCATAGAAGCCGAGAGTGCCAATCTTAATTGACCAAGCAATCTCTTCCTCTTTGTTATAGGGGGCACGACCCAGAAAGCGCTTGAGGCAAACTTCAACAAGCCGATAGTTGTTATTGCTTTCAACCACCAAGCGATAAAACGCTTCAGACTTCGCGATACCACGAACAAAGTCGCGCACAGTGAGTGTCCGGTTCTTAAGCTGAGATTCCAGAGCTTTCTGACGATTCACTTGGAGAACAGCGTGTTCACTGTAAAGCTGGCGATAGACAGCATTAATCAGCCCAAGTATTTCAGCCGCAGAATTGGTGTCTTCCAGACGACAAATGTACGGAGTATCTTCGTCTTCGTCAGCTACCCCAAAGCTACGAACCCTCACATTTTGGGTTGTGGGCTTGTATTGCAGTAATGGCAATGCCATGTAAAAATCCCCCTTTTAGACTATTACAAAAACTTATCAGATTTCAGCGTTTTTGTTGATGCCCATAATTCAATTTGAGCATGACTTTGACCGCCTACAAAACTTTTGCTTGATTGCCCCAAGATTAACGCAGTGGGAAACTAGCAGAAGTGTCAACGGAAACAGGTACTCCCGATGGCGTATCCCGTGTCATATCAGGAATCTTGATATTATCTGTCTGTACCGTCACCGTATTAGTCATGGCTTTTGGCTTAATTGACCTTGCCATATCCAAGAAGTTACTGACAGCGCCCCACTTGTAACGCTCATCTTCCAGTTTGTCGCGCCAGTATTCACTATAGCGGGGTGTTACTAAGTTAAAGGGACGACCTTTATAGCGACGCCGTTGATAAGGAACCGTATTCTCGCCAAAATTTTCTAAGTACTCTGGGCTATCAATCAAGGCATCTACAAAACCGCCCCAACCTAAGGTGGCGATTTTGATTGACCAGGCAATCTCTTCATCTTTGTTGTAAGGTTCACGACCCAACAATCGTTTGAGCGTCAATTCAACGACTCGATAGTTAGAATTTGGCTCGACAACCAAGCGGAAAAATGCATCAGATTTCGCTATCCCCCGAACAAAATCACGCACAGTAATCGTACGATTTTTGAGTTGCGATTCTAGGCTAGTCTGACGATTAGATTTAAGGATTTCATGTTCACTCAAAACTTGTCGGTAAACTGCCCAGATTAATTCCAGAACATCATTCTGATCCAGGCAGTCTTCTGTACGATAAATCCGAGGGGTATCTTCACTGGGGACTTCATAACCTGAGACTCGCTGATTCTGCGAGGAGGGTTTGTAGTTTAAGAGAGGTATTGACATTGGGTTGGTTATTAGTTGTTGGTTGTTAGTTGTTTGGGGTTGATGGACTAATTGACCAATGACGTTGTTAAGTTGTGGGTCTTCTGTAAAGGTAGCGGTAGGGTAGAGCCACCTCATTACGACCAATAACAGGTTGTGGCGTAGCAACTTTGCGGGTCATGTCGGGCAGTGGTCTACTTGTCGCTTGAGAAATTGCCCGATCTTTTGTCCGTTGATAGTTGACTCCACCGGGGCTGATACTCCGTGCCATTGACAAAAAGGTGTCGGGAATGGCTTGGCGAACTCCCCGTTGCGCCGATTGACCAGAGACTTGAACTTGATAGTAAGAACCCTCGAAACTAATCTGACGCGCGCGCCAGTAATCACTGTAGCGGGGGTTAACCAGGTTAAACGGGCGGTCTTTGTAGCGACGACGCTGATAAGGCACGATCGTATCCCCGAAGTTTTGGCGATATTCTTCGCTATCAACTACAGCATCAATAAAGCCAGATAAGCCTTTGGTCGCAATCACAATTGACCAAGCGATTTGCTCGTCTTTGTTATAGGTAGCGCGACCGAGAAAGCGCTTGAAGGTAATATCAACTAAGCGATAGTTGGAGTTAGTGTCTGCAACCAGTGTCCGATAAACATCGGTTTTACCTAGTCCTCGGATAAAATCGCGCACGGAGATAGCCCGATTTTTTAGCTGAGATTCTAGGTAGGGTTGCCGATATGTTTCGAGAATCAGATGTTCACTAAAAATTTGGCGGTAGCCTGCCCAAATCAACTCCTTAATCTCGAAGTCTTCACTAGTTGGAGTTAGGCGGTAATATTGGAAATCATCCTCGTCGGGAACTTCGTAGCCCTCGACGCGCTGATTCTGAGAACTTGGTGTAATTTCAAGGAGAGGAATCGACATAGTTATTAGTTATTGGTTGTTGGTTATTGGTTATTAGTTGTTGGTGATTAGCTGCTAATAATAAACAGCAAACAACTAACAACCATTCTTTTGTTGTGCCATCAATACTCGCGATCGCACAGCTAAATCTGCCTCGGATGAAAGCATTTGCTCAAACCGATTTCTGATTCGCTCAATCATGCCAGTTGCATTGGCTGCCAGTGCTTCTAAGCCGACAATGGCGGCGTAGCGATTTGCCCATTCGGCATCTTGAGAAACGTCTAGAAGTGTTTTTAATGCGAGATCTTGTGCCTCCTGTCCCTGCTCAGGTGACAGTTGGTGCCATTGCAAATTTCCCAGCCCTTTAGCGGCAGCACGGCGCACACTGGGGGCAAAGTCGCTGGCGGCGGCTGTAACCAAGACATCAAGGGCACGGGGGTCAGCAATTGTCGCTAACGCCCGAATCGAATAGGCTCTTGCTCCGTAGTTATACTCATCCAACTGGTTCAAAAGTGGCATCACTGCCGCTTCCCCCAGCCCAATCAGTCCCTCAACCGCTATTACTGCTGCTTCTGGGTTGTTGTAACCCAACACGGTAATTAGCGTAGGAATTACCTCTTCTGAGTTGGTAGCGACCAATGCCCGCACAGACTCGACCAGCCCTTCGGCAGAATTTGCCTGTTCAACAGCCTGGATGAGTGCTTGGATACGGGTAGAGTCGATCATATCAGTGTGTCAGTGATCAGTAGTCAGTAGTCAGTGGTCAGTCGCTTAAGAAACAACTGACAAGTAACTGCTGACAAAACTACAAAAGCGAATCCATCAGCTTCATTACCCGGATGGTGTCATCAGAAAGCGTATTGGCTTCGGGTGTTAGCTGATGTTCCAGCAGTCCTTTAAGGGCAATGAGCTTGAAGCTGTTTTCGGCTGAGGCAGTTGCGATCGCTTCGGCAGCGGGTAGATACCCAATTGCACCGAGGTCTGATAAAGCGACTCGGCGCAATACAACATCTTGCCCCTGTAAGGCTTGGACTAGGGGTTTCCCATAAGCCTCGTCCCTAGTTAGCTGATACATCGCTCGCGTTGCGGCATACTGCAACCGCCGTGCCTGATGTTCTAGGAAGGGTTTAATCAATGGAATCGCTTCAGTCGCCTTCAGCGTCCCTAGAGCTTCGATCACTGCCTCACAGGGTTGGGTAAAGTGGGGGCGTCCTGGTACTCGCTCAGCAGCAGCAAGTCCACTGCTGAGCAATTGCATTAATGGGGAGACAGCGGCTCGGTCACCTAACATTTCCAGAGATTGAGCCGCTGCTTCTCGCACGTAAAAGTCCGAGCAGTCTAAGCAACGGATTAACCCTGGCACGGCTCTTTGATCACCTAGCTTACCCAAGGCTCTTGCAGCATTACGCCGCAGCGGATACCCACCCAATTCTGTCCGATCAGCTTCGTCGTCTAGGGCTTCAATCAAGGCGTCTACCACGGCTGGTTCTGAGACTCGGAATTTGCCTAGCCACCAAGCGGCGTAATAGCGGAGACTCAAATCTGTGCCGCGCAAGTTGGCGATCGCTTCTTCCACTGTCAGCGCCGGAGCGGCGGTATCACTCGACGCCTCTGGATTGAAATCGGTCATTCGTTCGGTCTCAGCCTTCAGCTTTTGCTTTTTTTCTGTCGCTTTCGCTATCGGGTTTTAGGGCTGATTCAGCAGTCAACGGCTCAATGCTGACGATTCTCCCACCCAATCGGGCAATCCGCTGCATTTCTTCGTTCATCCGGGAATACGGTACCGTCATGAACACACTGCCGCTACGGCGAATCTCATAGTTATTTTTGTCGGTTTCTTCGTTCTGACGTAAGCCGACAACTTCATAGCGAAAGACACGGCTTCCTGCTGAGTTGAGACCACCGGTACCTACTGCTGTTTGACCAAACATCGCTTTAATAATCTCCTAATCTGGGTTGTTGGGGATTGGGGATTAGGGATTGGGGATATTTCCTAGTCCCTAGCCCCTAGTCCTCTCTTAAGCTGGTGTTATGCTGACGATTTTTCCGCCTTGGCGCTGAATTTGCTGCATTTTGTCTGATAGCCTTTCGTAAGGCACCAGGTAGGCAGTGCTGCTACGGCGTAGCTTCGGATAGCCGGGACCGCGTAGGCTAGTTACTTCAATGCGATAAACGCGATCGCCTGTTCCTACAGCATTACCGAGGGCTTTTTTCGGAGCAATATCGCTAGAGGCACGGAATGACCAGTTTTCGTTACTACCAGACGGTCCAATAATAGAGGAGGCCCCGTTAGCTGCTAGCTCACGCGCTAAGCGAGGGAACGAACCACCGACCTGAGAGCGATCGCTATTGGCATAGCCACGATACAGTTGGAACATCCGGTTAAAACCGACAGTTTTTTGCCCCGTTTGTGTGGCAAAACCGCGATAGTAAGGGACAACACTGTCGCCAAAATTGGTTTGATACTCTACAGAGTCGATATAAGAATCAACCTCTGTCTCATACCCCTTCTCGTGGTACAGGTCTAGGTGATAGACCACTTCTGACTCATCGTAAGGTGCGCGACCCAACAGATGCTTGTAATTCAGTTCAATAAACCGGGTTTGAAAATTGTTGTAGAAAAACTTGGATTTGTATAGCTCCGACTTGGCAACGGAACGCACGAATTCTCGCACGCTGATATCCCCATCGCGTAGGAGCGATTCGGCACTTGTAAGCCGTTCAGACTTCATCAAATAGTCGTTGCCCAAAACCTGACGGTAGACGGCACGAATCACCGCTTCAATATCTTCTTTCGTGGCATGGGGGCGTAACTCAATCTTCGGCGCATCACTAAATGCTGAAGTGCCTAACCGTGAGGCTGCTGATGTAATTGCCATTTGTTTAACTCTCCCAACAAGCTAGCTTTTTAGTTGTTCGTTGTTAGTTGTTCGTTATTAGTTGTTCGCTTTTCAGAACTAATAACTAATAACCAATAACTAATAACTAACCCATAGATACAACAAAGCCCGGAGAGATAAGCAGTTGAAGCACGATTTGAAAGCGTTTCACCTGCATACCTTTCCGGGCACGCCTATGCAATTAGCTCAGGGCATTAATCGCATAGTCGATGTAGGTGTTAGCTTCGTTAGCCGCTTGACCACTCAAACCATGATTGGATTTGATGTGCTTGAGGGCTTCAACGTACCAGCTAGGAGACAACTCGAATGCACGGTTGATTTCATCTAAACCAGCAACGAGGTACTCATCCATAGGACCTGTGCCACCAGCAACACAGCAGTAGGTCACCATACGCAGGTAGTGACCGATGTCACGAGCGCACTTGGACTTACCACGGCTGTCAGACGCATACTGAGGTCCTTGCATCTGGGTGGTGTAAGGGAATTTCTGGTACACCGCTTGAGCAGCACCGTCAATCAGCTTTTGAGCGTTTTGGGTCAAAGCACGAGCCGCTTCCATGCTTGCGGCTGCACGATCAAAGCGACCATTAACAGCTTGCAACTCAGTGTTGCCCAAAAAACGACCTTGGGTATCAGCAGCAGCGATCGCTTCAGTAATTGGGGTTTTCATTCTTGACTTAGTCTCCCTCTTAGTTTCAAGTTTTTTAACAAACAGTAATTCTTAGGCAACAGCAGCAGCAGCGCGGTCGAAGTAGCTAGCGAGTTCAGACATCAACTGGCTGCAATCGCCTTTGGTGATGCCGTTGGGGTCATTAGCGATTGAAACCGCAGCATCCTTCATCTTCTGAACGCCAACTGATACGGAAGAGCCAGGGGTTCCCAAAGCTTGATAGGTTTCACGCAGACCATTGAGGCAGCGATCATCTAACACGCTGGAGTCACCAGCCATCATCGCGTAGGTGACGTAGCGCAGAATGATTTCCATGTCGCGGAGGCAAGCTGCCATCCGACGGTTGGTGTAAGCGTTACCACCAGGAGCAATCAGCTGGGGTTGCTCTTCAAACAGAGCGCGAGCCGCATCGGTCACGATGGTGGAAGCGTTGCTGGTGATGCGATTAACGGTATCCATGCGCTTGTTACCGTCTTTGACCATGTTGGTCAAGGCATCCAGTTGCTCGGTGCTCAAGAATTCACCTTTGGAATCTGCTTGAGAAACAACCTTGGCGAATGCATCTAACATGAACTCAATCTCCTACTGACTTGGTTAAGAGTGGTTGTGGTTACAAAGTAAAGCTCCACTTTAGGGAAGCCAATCTCATTCAAAATTCTGAATGCGATCGCTATTGGTCAAGAACAGACATCTGTAAAATCACTGGCTTTTTCAGGCTGCTCACTCATGCCGTTCGCTACCCATACAAAGAGTAACTAAACAAATATTCATGCATGAATTATGAGAAAAATTGGTTCTTTTATGAGAAACGAGCGAGCTTGATAAATCAGTATTTATTTAACTTTTGTCTGTCATTGATCCCCTACAGGTAACTTTTATACAACGCCATTGGGGCATTATTCGTTACAAATCATGAAGTTTTTTCTACCTAAGTCAAGAAGGGCTTGAAACCCTTACGAGGCAAAGTTTATACCGTCCACTACCTAGAGAGTTATGCAGATCTAGGTAAGTATTTTTACCTAGAAAAATATTGAAAAGTGTAATTTTATTTTTTCTTAAGATTCTGCTGAAACCAAGTCGAATCAATCAATTGCAGATTTTGGATAAGTGCCAGTTATAAAGCTTATTTGTAAAGATTATTTAACTTATATTTGGGTTTGGGAGCCATCAACTCGTGATTTTCCCTGAACAGGACGGGAGAAAATGCCGGGGATAGGGATATGGGAAGCGTGTGCTGTCTGTAGAACTCCCAATTGCAAGTTGAGATTTTTAGTTCGGAGGAACCCCTCGCTTCCGGAGAACGTCCAGCAGGGTGTTAAAGGTTTTGGGAATAGGAGCAGTCACCGAAATCCGCTCCTCCGACACAGGATGCTGTAATGTGAGTCGCCACGCATGTAGGGCTTGACCCGGAAGATTGACACCGACAGAACGACCAGCGCTGTAAACAGGGTCACCGACAATAGGATGTCCAATATAGGCGCTATGAACCCGAATTTGGTGGGTACGTCCCGTTTCTAGTTGAAAGTACATGAGGGTGTAGTTGCCGAGTCGTTCTTGGACTTGCCAATGGGTAACAGCTAGCCGTCCTCCTTTCTCCAGTGGCACCACAGCCATTTTTTTGCGGTCTACAGGATGACGCCCGATGGGTTGGTCAATCGTGCCGTTGTCAGATGATGTTGCCCCATAAACTACACCAAGATATTCTCGTCGGGCGGTTTTTGCTTTTAGCTGAGCTTGCAGGTGTTGATGAGCTTGGTCTGTTTTAGCGATCGCAATTGCCCCCGTTGTATCCTTGTCCAAACGGTGGACAATTCCAGGGCGTTGAACGCCACCAATTCCCGCAAGATTTTGGCAGTGAGCAAGAAGAGCATTAACAAGAGTACCGCTTTCGTGTCCTGCGGCAGGATGGACGACGAGGTCAGCAGGTTTGTTGACAATGATGAGGGAGTCATCCTCGTAAAGAACATCCAGGGGGATAGCTTCGGGTTGCAAATCCAGGGGGATAACTTCAGGAATGGTGAGGGAAATGCGATCGCCTAATTGCACCATTGTTTTTTTGGAGGTGCAAGATTTACCGTTAATCTGCAAGCTACCTTGTTCAATTAGCTGTTGGATACGCGATCGGGATAGGTCAGGTAATTCTTGAGAAAGATAGCGATCAATGCGTAAGCGTTCACCGCGAGTGTTTCCAATGAGTAACCCACTATCAGCATCACCCTTTTCTTCAACTTGTAGATTAATTTCGGTCACAGATTGTCTAGATTAATTCCCGTTCTTGTAGTCGAATGCGATCGCATTCGACTCATTCCAATATGGTAGTGAAAAATCAACTTGACTGCTCTTTCTTCTGTATTCTGAATTTCTCACCCTGAGTCGATTCAATTTTGCTGTTGCTAGCCTATGAGCCGTCTAAAAAGCAATTCGTTCCCTGCTAAAAAATTGAGTAAGAACTTTAGTAGTCTTTGGTTATTAGAATTAAATGCAGAGTATTTTTATCTAGCAATTTGAGTAATCAATTAGTAGGAACAGTTTTAGCTTGGGATCAGCGTGTATTTCGACAAACTAATGTTGAGTAATATAGTCCTCAACTTGCAATCTTCCGTCTTTTTTATAACCTATTATCTGAATTTACACCTTGAAGCCATACCAGCACTAGGAGAAGTGGTTCCTTATTTTTATCTGACATTACAGGAAAGTTGGATTGGGAATTGGAACAAATAATCTAAGAGCCAAACTCCCGAATCCAAAATCATGGCATTGGGACCGCACACCCAGTTTGTCTGACCCCAGATTGCCAGTATTGGGTATTTTGATACTGTATGTTGTGCTAGGTATTACAGTTTTGGGATTTAACCGTTCTCCCCTACGCACAAATATTTATGTTTCCAACGTCCACGAAAAGCGGCAAGCGGAAGGTAGTTTGCTGTGGATGAATGCGGGAAATGTAGATAGAGCTAACTGTTTACGTCAGGCAAACGTGATGTCAGGAATCGATCCATCCAGCTTTCTAAATAGACTCGATTCTTCTGTTGTTGCTTTGCGTCAGTCGTGTTTAGGGGATAAGGTGCCAATCCAAAAATTGTTGCTGTCGTAACACAAAACATTGATTTTTGGAAACTAATGCAGATCTGCACCCGTAAGTCATTCTCACCGCGACGCGATCGCTTATAAATTTCGTGGAGATAGTCAGGTAGATAATGACGCATATCCTGCATCAGAAGGGTGGGGGGAATCCCTGCACCACCAATCGGTAAGGGGTCAGCATACAATGCCCCGTAAGCAAATCTACTCTGATCTGGGGAAATCTGATTGGCTTGAGCATTATAGGAAACTGTTCCTCGGAATGGCGTTCCCCGGAAGAAGACTGCCTCAACATAAGGCACTGCTGTATCAGCGAGAAACGTCAATCCTAAGGATTTGGGAAGGATTTCATACGTCTTTCCACGAATCGTTGCAGCATAAGTAATTGGCAAGTTAGCATTTTCTACCAAACCCGTTTGAATATGCTCAACAACTTGGGGAATTGAGGTGATTTCTCCATTTTCATAGCGGTCAGCTAATTCAAGGAACATATCACTCATCACCCGCCAAAATTGCCCCAACCCACTGTAATAAGCCAACTGGCGCACGAGTTCGGGTAAAAAGTCAGGAAATAGCCAGTTTAGCCCCTGCATCAAGGGACTAGCTTTAAATCGTGCCTGAATCGCTTGTTGCGATCGCTTTTCAAACTCCGGTGTATCCAGATAGGCATCTAACCCGCCGCCCCCGTGCCAGAACATCGCTTTCATGCAGTATTCGGCATACTCAAAATTAATGCGATCGTGCCACCAGTGACGCAACAACTTTCCTAGCGAAACTTCCCCGTTAAAGTATTTAAAAAAGGGAAAAAACACTAAAAATTGGTGTTCTGCAATGTAATTAAGATTGCGGGAGTAGGCATCAAGAACAATGCCATAACTCTTGAGAATTCCAACAACCTCCATAACATTTTCCGGTGAATCTGGCAGTAGTCCCTCACCAGCAATCAGCTTTTGAATATAGTCTTCTAGAGGATGGTTACGGGGCTTTTTCTTGCTAAGTACCATTTACGTTCTCTTAAATCGTTTTATAAAGGTGCTTTCAACGTAGATTCCACACTTGCCTGTGAAGGCGCTTGCAGTGCAACTGTCGTTGCTGGCGGCGCAAAAGCCGCTACCGTTGTTTCGGAGATTCTTGTTAGCCATCCCGGCTGTACTCCCAGAACTACGATCAATATCGCTAAAACAATCGCTGGTAGGCACTCACTCCAGTACACTTTTGGTAAATCGATCACCCGTATAGACAGACGGCCAAAGAAAGCACGGTCGAGCAAAATTAAAAGGTATACAGCCGTTAAGCCAGTACCAATCATACAAAGAAGAGTTTGTGCTGGAAATACAGGAAAACTGCCTCGGAACACCAGGAATTCTGAGATAAATCCCACCATTCCAGGGATACCTGCACTTGCCATTGCTCCTACTACCATCAGGCTGCCAATTAACGGTAAGCCTCGTTCAGGATTGAGCAGACCATTGAGGACATCTAAATCTCGTGAGCCAGTCTTTTTATAAACCACACCCACTAGCAAAAACAGTAGCGCTGATATCAGACCATGGCTGACCATTTGCAGGACGGAACCTGCTAGTGAGAGAGGGGTGGCAGCAGCAACAGCAAGGAGAATATAGCCCATATGCCCGACGGAACTATACGCCACCATTTTTTTCATATCTCGCTGTGCGATCGCATTTAGCGAACCGTACAGCACACTCACTACTGCCCAAGTCGCTAGGAATGGTGCCACAGTTGCCCAAGCCTCAGGAAACAACCCTAACCCAAACCGCAATAAACCATAGGTGCCTAACTTCAGCAGCACACCCGCTAATAGGACAGAAATGGGTGTAGATGCCTCAACGTGAGCATCCGGCAACCAAGTGTGGAACGGTACCAAGGGAATCTTGATCCCAAAGCCAATCAAAAGCGCTCCTAGTAGCAACAATTGACTAGTTTGAGATAGTGAAGACGCCAACGCCACAGCTTCGGTGTAAGCAAAGCTAGTTGCACCACTCAAAAACACTACACCCAAGAATGCTGCCAGAATTAACGCTCCGGATACCGCTGTATAGAGGAGAAACTTCGTTGCCGCATAGCCCCGTCGTTGCCCTCCCCAAATTGCGATTAACAAATACAGTGGGATGAGTTCCAGCTCATAAAATAAGAAAAATAGTAGTAAGTCTTGAGCGAGAAAAGCACCTGAAACTCCAGCATTTAATAAAAAGATCAAAGCGTAATAGAGTCGCGGTCGGTCAAGATTCTCATCTGTACTATAAAGAGCAATTCCTGTCAGTAACCCATTCAATACCAGCAATGGCAGCGATAAACCATCTACCCCCAAGCTGTAGGTTAGACCTAAAGCCTCAATCCAGGTTAAAGATTCTTGAAACTGCTGATGAACATCACCAGGGTTAAACTGCAACAGTAGCACGCTCGACCAAATAAATAGACCACCCGCAACTGCCAATGCTACTTGACGCGCCCCCTTAGATGTAACGGTTCCGGGCCAAAACGCCATAAGAGTGGCACAGAGTATTGGTACCCAAATCAAGGCACTCAGCATAAGTTGACTAGTCTCCTTAGTAGTTGTTCGTTTTTGGTTATTAGTTGTTGGAGAATAGATTCATCTAACAACTAACAACAACTTCACTGACCGCTAAACAAAGACAATTGATCTAAAGACCACTGGCTCAAAGACCATTGATTCAATGGCCAAATCATTAGAAGTACCAACAGGCTCACGCCTACTAGGATAGTTAGTGCATAGAACTGTGCCTTACCTGAAGTGTTGTACTTCAAGCTCTGACCACTAAAAACTGTGGCAAAACCAACTAAGTTGACCAATCCATCAACAATATATCGATCAATCCAAGCTGTAATTTTAGAAGATATATCAACGAGAAAAACTACAGTTAGACGGTACAGTCGATCAATATAAAAGTCATAGGCAAGTAAGTCTTGGACAAATTTCAAGGGAATCCGAACAGACCTTGACCAAGTTCTGGGTAGGTAAACGATTGACCCTAGAGTGCAACCCAGCACGCTAGAGCTTGGTAAGAACAACTGGGGAAGTTGAATGAGGTACTGGTACTTAGCAGTAGGCAGTAGTGAGAGTCGCTGGAGTAACAGTGGTGTCATCAGGGTTAATACAGTTAATGTCACCATTGGTAGTGCCATAGGCCAATCGACTTCGGGGGTTCGACGAGTCTTGGGATGCGGAGTACCAAGGAAAACAAGACGAAAGACGCGGGTTAATCCAAAGGCGTTAATACCATTAACCAAGAGGGCGATTGCTACTAACCAGGGATGGTTAGTCCAAAAGGCGTTAATCCCTTTACTCAGCGCCCAATAACCGCCCAAGGGAAGTAATCCGATTAAGCCTGCTGCCCCGACGATATAAGCACTGGTTGTCGCGGGCATCCGTGACCACAAGCCTCCCATTTCAGTAAGGTCTTGGTTGTTGGTGACGAGAATGACTGAGCCAATACTCATAAACAGTAGGGCTTTGGCAACTGCATGGGCAAGGAGTAAGGAGGCAGCAACATCAGCGCGTTGCAAGCCAACAGCGATGAAGACTAAACCTAGGTAAGCGCTGGTGGTATGGGATAGCGATCGCTTAATATCAATTTGTGCGATCGCCACAAAGGATTCTCCAATCGCTGTTACTGTGCCAATTACAATCAAGACAGCTAATGTCACAGGAGATAGAGCTAGAATCGGTACCAACTGAATCAGCACAAAAGCGCCGCAACCTACCACCAAAGAATTTCGCAGCAATGAGGCTGGGTTGGGGCCTTCCATTGCCTCATCAAGCCACAAATGCAAGGGAAATTGGGCACATTTACCAATCGGCCCAGCAATCAACGCCAACCCTAAAAGTGTTGCTGTCAACGGGGGTAAGTTTGCCGTTTCTGCCCATTGATACAAATCAGGAAAATCTAAGCTTCCCGCCAGAGTCGCCAGTACCACGACACCCATCAACAGCAAGATGTCTCCCACCCGCTTAGTTAAAAAGGCATCTCGTGCTGCCGTGACGACCAAAGGCTGTGCGTACCAAAAGCCCACAATTAGATAGGTACTCAACGTCAGCATTTCCAAAAGCGCATAGCTCAGGAAAAGCGAGTCACTGATCGCAATCCCGCTCATTGCAGCCTCGAAAAATCCCATCAGAGCAAAGAAGCGAGCTAACGCCCAATCCTTCTCCATGTAACCCAAGGAATAGAGTTGTGCAAGCAGACTCAAGCTGGTCACAACCTCCATTGCTCCGACACTGACGGGTGAAATTTTTAACGCCAAGGATAAGTCTAAATCAGCGACCTGGAGCCAGTGATACACTATCTCTTGCGCTGGCTGGTTCCAAACTGCCCCGAAGATCAACCAGCCATGAACACATGCCAAAAGTGTCATCAACAGGTTAAGGTAAGCCGCTGGTCGAGGTCCCGTGCGACGAATAACACCTGTTGCCCAAGGTACGCTTAAAACTGCACCAACTAAACCATAAAAAGGTACACACCAACTTGTCTGAGCAAGAAACTCAGTGTTCACGATTTCATACCTCACTATTGCTCCATAAACTTAGATTGGCTCAAATAAAATCCCTAATAAGTCGTAGGAAATTGATAACTTTTGTTTTTACAACGCAGATTTCTTTTGTCCTTTAATGTTAATTGAGTTGGGTTTATAACTTAGGTTGATTAATGGTTTCACAAAAACAATTGCACTTCAACTTAACCTTTTCCTGTCTAATTGTGACAAATTTAAGCCTTTGCCTATACAAGTAACTCTAATGAAACCTATAAACCCAACTTATAACATCAAAATCTGTTGTTCTTCAGTCTCTGGCTTATATAGACAAGTTCTCCAGAGTGCCTAGAGGTTCTCTGGAAGCTGTAACGGTCAAAAATTATGGACAGCAGTCGTCTTGCTTATAGAAAAGTTATAAAAAAATTATAAAACAAAAGTAACCATTCTCGAAAACGATGAATTTCCGTTAAATCATCTAGCTGATGAACTATGATTGTTAAGTTTTTTTAACCACATTCATTGAGAATTATTATGATAATTTATATTGATTAAGTACACCAAGGTTATCTATGCTTGGTTTAGCTCTTCAATGAAAGAGCTTTCTCAAGCTAAAAAATCGGCACTCTCGTCTGAATTTTTGCTAAAAACTGATTTACCCCTTGTCTTTAACTAATCCACTAGGAGAAAAGCGCAATGCCAATTGCTGTGGGAATGATAGAAACAAAAGGCTTTCCAGCCGTTGTAGAAGCAGCAGATGCGATGGTAAAAGCTGCCCGTGTCACCCTTGTGGGTTATGAAAAAATCGGTAGTGCTCGTGTGACTGTCATTATCCGGGGTGATGTCTCGGAAGTACAAGCCTCGATTGCGGCTGGTGTAGAGTCAGTACAGAGGGTGAATGGCGGTGAAGTGGTATCGACTCACATTATTGCTCGTCCCCATGAGAACCTAGAGTATGTCCTGCCGATTCGTTATAGCGAAGCGGTCGAGCAGTTCCGTGCTTACTAACGAAAAGCCCGACTGAGACGGTTGACCGCTTTCGCCTCTGTCGTATCAACAAAACAATCTTTAACTTTTGGAGTAAAACTCATGTCAATCGCCGTCGGAATGGTAGAAACTCTAGGCTTTCCCGCTGTTGTAGAAGCAGCAGATGCAATGGTAAAAGCTGCCCGTGTCACCCTTGTTGGGTATGAAAAAATTGGTAGTGGTCGCGTAACCGTTATCGTGCGAGGTGATGTCTCCGAGGTACAAGCCTCAGTTGCGGCTGGAGTAGATAACGTCAAGCGAGTGAATGGTGGACAAGTCTTGTCAACTCATATTATTGCTCGCCCCCACGAGAACCTGGAGTACGTGCTGCCAATTCGTTATACCGAAGATGTTCAACAGTTTCGCGAAAGCACTAACGCCATCCGTCCAATGAACCGTCCGTAGGTTAGTTAACTGACTTTAGATTGCCGATAGCGCAGGGGGACGCGATGCCTTCAGCGGTTCGCATTAGCGAAGCAGGGCGAAGCCCAGCGTCTATCGCACCCAGGCTTGGATGATCTGATGGATAAAACCTCATTAAGACAAAGAGATAACTATCCTTGTATCCTTGCATCCTTGCATCCAACCGAAAGGTGGAGAGTTCATGCAAATTGCTAAAGTTCGCGGCACGGTTGTCAGTACTTATAAAGAACCAAGCTTGAGAGGTGTGAAATTCCTCTTATTGCAGTTCCTAGATGAGGAGGGACAGCTACTGCCCAAATACGAAGTAGCAGCAGACACAGTCGGTGCGGGAATGGATGAATGGGTTCTTGTAACCATGGGCAGTGCAGCTCGCCAGGTTGCTGACAGTAATACACGTCCCATAGATGCCATGGTAGTAGGGATTATCGACACAGTTAGTGTCGATAATCACGTTCTCTACAGCAAGAAAGATCAATATCGTTAGTGAGTTGCGGTAGTGGTAACGTTGGAAGGTTAGACGCGATCGCGTGCACCTGCTAAGACTTACCCAACGACAGTGGCTTAATCCGAAAATCGCCTTTACTTGGTGAGCCTTTGACCTTTCACCCCCTGCAACGCTCCAAGTTTGGAGCTTACGCTCGTGTATCGCTTTTTTAGATTAGGAGGAAGACATTTATGGCAGTCCGTACTTACGCGGCTCCCCCGACCCCTTGGTCGAAAAGTTTGGCGGAACCACAAATTGATGAAACTGCCTATGTACATTCTTTTTCTAACATTATTGGGGATGTGTTTGTCGGTGCCAATGTAATGATTGCCCCTGGAACGTCAATTCGAGCCGATGAAGGTGGGTCGTTTTACATTAGTGCTGGTACAACGATTCAAGATGGTGTTGTCATTCACGGTCTTGAAGGTGGTCAAGTCGTTGGGGATGATCAGCAAAATTACGCAGTTTGGATCGGAAAGAATACTTCCATTACCCACATGACCCTGATTCACGGGCCAGCTTACATCGGAGATGATTGCTTTATTGGCTTTCGCTCTACGGTGTTTAATGCCCGAATCGGCAATGGCTGTATCGTGATGATGCACGCTTTAGTTCAGGATGTGGAGATTCCCCCTGGCAAGTATGTGCCTTCAGGAGCACTGATTACCAGCCAGCATCTAGCGGACAGATTGCCAGATGTCCAGGATGAGGATAGGCAGTTTGCTCAGCATATTGTGGTATGCAATGAGGCTTTGCGAACGGGTTATCAATGTGCTGAGGATGAAGCTTGTATTGCACCCATCCACCAGGAAAATCGCCAGAAGTCTCACTCGAATGGCAAGGCACAAGGCGACAGCGTTGTTGTACCCAATGATTCCCCTGCCATAGGAAGTCATCTTAGTAGTTCTCATAAATCATATAGTTCCATGTCTTTGAGTACAGGATTAACCCCAGACGTTAAAACACAAGTTCGTCAACTGTTAGCTCAGGGTTACCGGATTGGTGCCGAGTATGCTGATGAACGCCGTTTCCGCACGAGTTCTTGGAAGAGTGCTTCGGTTCACTCCGAGCGAGAATCGGAAGTCCTTAGTGCCTTGGAAGCCACGCTAGCAGAACATGCTGGTGAATATGTGCGGTTGATTGGCATCGACCCTAAAGCGAAGAGGCGAGTCACTGAGGAAATTATCCAAAAACCCGGTGATAAGCCTGCAACCGTTGCAAGTACATCGACAGCTTCTCGTGCTAGCAACAGCACCCCACCATCTCGTGACTACAGCTCTACTTCTGGAGCAAGCACAGGTAATGGTATAGACCTTAAACAAAAGGTTCGTCAACTGTTAGCCCAAGGTTGCCGGATTGGTGCAGAGTACGCCGATGAGCGTCGCTTCCGCACGAGTTCCTGGAAGAGTGCTGCTTCAATACACTCAGAGCGGGATTCGGAAGTGGTTAAGGCGTTAGAAGCCTTGCTAGCAGAACATGCTGGTGAGTATGTCCGATTGATTGGCATTGACCCTAAAGCAAAGCGGCGGGTTAGTGAGGAAATTATCCAAAAACCAGGTGACAAGGGGCAAGCTCAAGCTAGCAGACCATCCGCCGAATCAAATGGTAATGGAAGTGACTACTACCGCCCTAGCTACACATCAAAGACAGCAGAACCCTCAACACCTCAGAATGGCACATCCTTGAACCGCGACACGATTGAGCAGGTGCGTCAGCTGTTGTCTCAAGGCTACAAAATTGGCACAGAACATGCTGACAAACGCCGATTCCGCACCGGTTCTTGGCAAACCTGTAGCCCAATTGAATCAAATCAGGTGTCAGATGTGATCAACGGCTTAGAAGGGTGCATGGCAGAGCATAGTAATGAATATGTGCGGCTAATTGGTATTGATACCAAGGCAAAGCGGCGCGTCCTAGAGACGATTATTCAACAGCCTAGCTAGAGAGTTTTTAGGGTTGAGTTGTTAGACGAGTATCTTCCTCTAACCAGGTGTAAAGAGGCGATCGCCTTTTCTCAGCTCACCCTAAATTCTACAAAAATCAACAAGACGTAGTGTAATGGGGCGCGATAGTGTTTATTTATCGCGTCTCTAGAACTCCTAACGGTTTAAAAATTCCCAGTTGCTATAATCGCGGTTCTAATTAGAATGCATTTGCCGACACTATCATTGATTAATAACTCTCATGTCTATGTGGAAGGCGATGTGTCTATTGATGCTAGTGCTGCGATCGCACCTGGGGTAATTTTACGAGCTGCCCCAGACAGCAAGATTATCATTGGCTCAGGGGTTTGCATTGGCATGGGTTCAATCCTACATGCTTACCAAGGTTCTCTGGAAATCGGCGCAGGTGTGAATTTGGGAGCAGGGGTTCTGGTTATTGGCAACGGCAAAATTGGGGTAAATGCCTGTATTGGAGCTGCAACAACAATTTGGAACAGTTCTGTTGAACCGGGGCAAGTAGTGCCCGGTTGCTCTGTAATCGGAAAGCAGGGGCGTCAAGTCACGGATGTCTCCTCGGCAGCTACTAGCCCGGTTCCTGTTCATCCTCCAGAGACACCTGACGTTGCTCCACCTAATGGGCAAGTTCCGCCTACCAAAGCTGTTTCCTCTCCCAGTACCACCGACAAAGATTCCCCAACCGAGCCGCAGGCAGCGCCCAACTCAGAGGCTGGCACATCCGTTTATGGACAAGGTAACCTGAACCGTCTCCTAAAAACTCTCTTCCCCTACGATCAATCTCTCAACCGTCCGCCTGAGGACGGTTAGATAGATTAGTTGTTAGTTTTTAGTTGTGAGTTTCTAGACTTGATAATAACCAACAGCTAACAGCCAACAACTAAATGGAGATTCTATCTATGGAGTTCTATAAAAATGGTATTGCCCCGCAAAACTCGGTAATTCAACGTGATGTGTATGGCGATCGATCTGGTGAACGTCGCCCAAACCAAACCTCTTTAGGCTTGGTTTCCACTTTGAGTTTTCCGACTATTGTCAGTACAGCAGATGCAATGCTCAAAGCATCGGGTGTCACACTCGTTGGGTACGAAAAAATCGGCAGTGGTCAGTGTACCGCAATTGTTCGAGGCTCGATCGCGGAAGTCCGGATTGCTGTTGAAGCTGGTGTTCAGCACGCACAACAAGAAGGTCAATTCCTTTCCTCAACCGTTATTCCTCGACCGTTCCCTAACCTTGAAGTTATTTTCCCCATCGGCTCTCATCTGCTTGAGCAGGCTCGACAGCAGGATGACACTCGCGTGAGTAACCAGTCGATCGGTCTTTTGGAAACACGTGGCTTTCCGGCTATGGTGGGAGCTGCCGATGCCATGCTCAAATCCGCCGATATCCAGCTAACTGCCTACGAAACAATTGGGGACGGTTTATGTACCGCCATTATTCGAGGTGCGGTTGCTGATGTTGCAATGGCTCTACAAGTAGGGATTAGCGAAGCGCAGAGGATTGGTGAGTTGGTAGCGGTTACCGTAATTTCTCGCCCACTAGAGGACTTAGAGAGAAGCCTGCCAGTAGCTAGTTGCCTAATTGAGGAGCAACCTCAGCCTCTAATGCTACCTGTTAATGTCAAAGAGACTGAAAAAGAGTTGGTAGAACTGCCACTGCCAGCGTTAGAAAAGCTACAAATGCCTTTAAAAAAAGAGCCATAAATAGTTAATGATATGACCTTCAAATGCTGGCAACCCAACTTACTATCATTACTGAAAATTTTCTTCCATTAATCTCTACCCTAGAGGAAAGCATTGCACAGTAAGAAAGCAGATGAGGGTTTGTGTTTACCTGCAAATTACAGGATGCCAGGATTTTATAATACCCAAATCTACAACCGGTAAACTGTGCAACGCTGGATGGAAGGAAGACTGTCACTTGTTCCAGTTCTCTGAAATGATAACCTGGAATTTTTATAGGAAAAAACATTGTTTCCAATGGAAATAATAGAATAGAGTCTATAAGAAGTTAAGGAGAAGTAGCGTTGAAGCAAGCTACGCTGCACCAACTGAAGGTATTTGAAGCGGTGGCTCGACATAATAGTTTTACACGAGCCGCAGAGGAACTATTTCTTACCCAACCCACGGTTTCTATGCAGGTCAAGCAACTGACGAAAGCCGTGGGTATGCCCCTATTTGACCAGGTAGGTAAGCGTTTGTCCCTTACCCAAGCTGGAGAGGAACTTTTGAAGACGTGCCGAGAAGTCTTTGAGAATTTAGACCAGTTTGAGATGACTGTAGCCAATCTCAAAGGTCTAAAGCAGGGACGGTTACGTCTTGGCGTGATTACAACAGCCAAATATTTTGTCCCTCGTTTATTAGGCCCTTTTTGCAAGCGTTATCCGGGAATTGATATTTCCCTTCAGGTCACCAACCATGAGCATATACTCAATCGCTTGAGTGAGAATTTGGACGACCTATATGTCATGAGTCAACTACCGGAGAGTGTTGAAATTACCTGTCAGCCAATCTTAGAAAATCCCCTAGTTGTCGTAG
The DNA here is from genome assembly GCF_059505465.1 of Symplocastrum torsivum. Taxonomy (NCBI): domain Bacteria; kingdom Bacillati; phylum Cyanobacteriota; class Cyanophyceae; order Oscillatoriales; family Microcoleaceae; genus Symplocastrum; species Symplocastrum torsivum. The sequence continues at coordinate 43,068 of NZ_JCACKQ010000012.1, forward strand.
CCCCCGCTGTTCATCCTTTGGTTCATGAGAAAAATATCTCACTTGAACGTTTGGCGGCTGAGCCATTTATTATGAGAGAACCTGGTTCAGGGACGCGCAAATCTGTACAAAGCCTTTTCGATGAGCATAAGATTTTGCTGAAAGTGCGTCTTGACTTAGGGAGTAATGAAGCGATTAAACAAGCGATCGCAGGTGGCTTAGGAATTTCCATATTATCAGCCCACACTTTAGCGCTTGAAGGGCAGGACAGCCAGCTAGCCGTTTTGGATGTCGAGAAATTTCCAATTGAACGCTACTGGTACGCTGTGTACCCAAGTGGTAAACAACTATCTATCGTCGCTCGTACTTTTCTTGAGTATCTCTTAACGGAAGGAAGGCAAGTTACTGAGAGGACAGCCGCTCAAAACGCTTTAGGTTTAGCGGCGCTGCACTTCAACACCACACCTAATGCTGAAAACAGCACAAACCGTCCGGCTGACTATCCTTCGATAAATTCGCTCCCAACCCCTTTAGAATAATTTCTAGACGGGGATTGGGTGAAGACTCGCATTGGGTAATCTTAGGGTGAGAAGGAAGTAGAGTACTTCCTCTATGTGGGGACTGGGCAAGAATTCTTATCGAAATTCAGTAGGGGCAAGCCCCATTTGATTCGTCCCAATCCCCAATCAACAACAGATTTAATCTTGTGGGGCAGGCATCTCGCCTGTCCTGCCAGGTGATGACTCAGTAACATTAGAATAATTACGCTGAAGACTACGGGGGTCGAGTGCGTCACGCAGTCCATCTCCCAGCAAATTAAATGCCAACACCGTCAGGACAATTAACACTGCCGGTGGCCAAATTAACCAAGGCTGTAGCACCAAAATCGAAGCATTCGTTGCTAGCGACAGGAGATTTCCCCAAGAGGGGTCAGGTTGCTGAATTCCCAACCCAATCAAGCTCAGTACCGCTTCTGCGCCGATGTAGCTAGGCACTGCGAGGGTAGCTGAGATAATCACGTAAGTTGCAGTCTGGGGCAGAACATGGCGAATAATGATGTATAAGGGTTTGCCACCCATCGCTCGTGAGGCTTGAACAAATTCGCGTTCTTTGATAGACAGCACTTGTCCGCGAATTACCCGTGCTAAACCTGCCCAACCAATCAACGAGGTAATCAAAACAATTAATAAAAACCGTTGGGCACTTGTTAGTCCTGGTGGTAGCACCGCAGCAAGGGCAACCAGTAGATAAATGCCCGGAATCGTCATTAAGACTTCTACCAGACGCATCAAAATAGCGTCTATCCAGCCCCCGAAATAGCCAGCAATTCCGCCAATTAATAAACCCAAGGGGAAAGAGATCGCAACTCCCACTAGACCAATACTGAGGCTAATGCGACCGCCATGCACGAGACGGGTAAACTGGTCGCGCCCCTGCTCATCGGTACCTAATAAATTAATTTTGCCTTCACCAACAGTTCCGAATAAATGAAGGTTTGAGGGAATGCCTGGAAATACATCGACTTCCTCAAATTTTTGTCCAATCGGTAGACGAATCTGGAACAGTTGATAGGCTGGTCCTTTGACAAAAAAGCGTAGTGGTGAGGGCTTAGAGCGATCAACAAACAATTTGCGATCGCCTGTTTCTAAATCTGTTGGTCCTTGAGTTGTGGGATAGACGTGTGGGCCAATAAATTGTCCCTCTTGGTTACGCCAGTAAATTGGGGTAGGTGGCAGCAGCGAACCATTCGGCTGCGAGGCATAGGCATCATAGGGGGCAACAAAATCAGCCGCGATGACAGCGACATAAAAAATTAATAGTAACAATGCCCCAAGACGAGCAAGTGGGTTCTTTTTAAGTTTCTGCCACCAATTCATGCGTGTTAAGTCGTTATGAGTGAACCTTTTGTGCTAACTGCCGATGTTCCTCTTCTTGTTTCTCGTGTTCAATGACAAACACATTGGAGTAGAGGTTGGCAATAATCTGCTTGCCCTGTTGCGTCAACTCCAGGTATCGCAGTGCCCCTTGGATATAAGGATAGACTCCAGTCCAGTAGAACTTAGAATAGTTCCGTCGTACATCTCCAGGATGCCTGTATCCTAAAGCTTTATTAACGCCAGTTTCTTCAAATTCATAGTACAGCGCACTAATCTTTTTAAGATAGCGTGGGTCACTCAACTGACCAATCAAATCAGAAGCGCGAATCAAGCCAGGGAAGCCTGATGTATCTTGATGGTCTCCTTCTTTCGGCACCGGAAAGCGGGTTAGTTCAATACTGCGCTTAATGAATTCTGCGTCAATTAGTTTGTGACCACCAAACCGCTCATCAATAAATAATTTTGCTCGATCTACATGGTATGCCGTGAGGGCAGCATCCGAAGCTCCCAAAGGCAGATGAACCATTTCGCCATTTTGACCCGTGGCATAAAGTCGTTCCGTTTCGCGATCGCTACGACACACTCCCTTAACATAGCCAATGTCATGGCATACCAGGGAGATGATAAAGTGCAGCCAGTCATCCGGTGTCACCCCACCCTCACGGATCTGCTTGCCCCGTAAAATCTCTTGCCCTACCAAAGCAACGAGGATTGAGTGTTCGACATTGTGATACAGGGCATCGCTATTAGCAATATTTTCCATTGCCATGCTCCCTGCCCAAGCAATAATATCCTCATGGTCTGTCTTCAGTCCCCCGTAAGTCCGGCGGTAGCCTTCTCGAAGTTTTTGAACAAAGACATTAATTAAAATCTCAGTTGCGTTAAACATCCTTAGTAATCGCTCGTACTGAGTGCAATGTATATAGGGCTTGGCTGAACTGTAGTAACCATTTGGGAGAAGCCTTTGGCTACGCAAGACCTCTTTCCCTCAATTGTTTTTTGGTGAATACACCAAAGCATCAAGGGGATGAGCTTAACTTTAGACCTTATCGGCACTGAATGGTGACAACGTCTCTACACCTTACAGGATGCAATAAAATTTTGCTGATTGCTTGATGGGGCATCACGAGGCTTCGTGTTTTGCATCACAGACCCTAGCTTGAGTAGTCAACTAAGCTTTCAACGCTAGTACACATAATAGTTTTGACAAAGCTTACAAAATAATTAAATATTAATAACCCTTGTCAATCCATCGTTGGCTAAAGACTTGGCGTGTAATCCTGCTTAGCCTCATTCGGTATCTAAAGTTAAGAAAACTTATTACTCATCAGTCATCAATCCGCTTTAGTAAGTCAACGCTTAGTTTCTAAATCGTCATATAATAGTAGGCGGCTTCATATCGGGAATCACTTGCGGGTGTAGTTCAGTGGTAGAACGTCAGCTTCCCAAGCTGAATGTCGTCGGTTCGAGTCCGATCATCCGCTTCAAAAATGTACAGTGACTAATTAATTTTCATCGGTGACAGATTGTTGTCATCGAGGCTTTCAGTTATATAGCCACTAAAGTTTGGGTATGAATTTGGGTATTGATATTGAACTTTTATAATGATCGCCTTTTTTTGACGGAGGTGCGATCGCTTTGTGTTGCCTGCAACGCCACTTAGTCTTCTTCTCTCGATTTAATTCGTTCTGTAGGCTCTCGGTGCCATGCCTGTAAATTGCCGAAACTGTTTACTCAAATGGCTGTGGCTGTTGAACCCACACTCTAAGGCAATGTCCATAATCGAGCGGTTTGTTTGTTTCAATAACTGCTTTGCCCGTTCTACCCGTTGTTGGAGCAGGTATTGGTAGGGAGCCTTGCCCATCGACTGCTTAAATAAATGGCTGAAATGAAATTGACTCATACCCACCAATTGGGCTAAATCTGTAAGCTTAATATCTTGATTCAGATGTTCGTTGATGTACTCCAAGACTTGCAGAAGTTGAGGCTCAGATAAGCCACCCTCATAAATTGCAAGGCGAGGTTTGACAGCAGAGTATTGCCTGAGTAAATGCACTGCCAAGACATTTGCCAGTGATTCAACATAGAGCCTTCCGCCTAAATTTTCCTGTTTGAGTTCACAGAGCAGCATCATGCCAATCGACTCAATCTGTGGATCGCGAGTCCGAAATTTGGGGAGTAATTCAAGCTGATCTGGATTCATCGCAAGAGCTTCTGTGGCAACGCTCTGGATGAAACGAGACGCAAGCCGAATCTGCAAGCAGTGGTCATCTCCATCCCAACGGGCGAAAACTGGCATCTTTGCAGGCATTACAGAAATGTCACCTTTCGCGTACAGTCCTGAGTGAGTCTTGCCTCCCTGGATTTGCAGCAAGCGAATTGGACGGGGGGCAAGAGACAGATAAATTGTATGTTCATCGCTGTAATGACACCGCGCCTCACCCGGAGGTTGTTGGAATTGCTCGACCAGAATGTTTTCCCAACCCTGAGATTGGCTAGCTAGGATGGGTAAGCCAGTCAGTTCAGTCTGATGGTTGGCTGGAGACTTCATCATGCAAACTCCAATCGATCTCATCTGATTGTATTCACTGTGAGAGGACTCTCAGCGATTAGCCTAAAAACTGGCAGCAAGATTTTGATAGTGACGCAGGAATTAGATAGCTGAGTATGGGTAGGTTTCCTACGCTGGAATGGTGATTCACTAAGAGAAGCGATGGCACACATTCTACACATAGATTCCAGTCCCAGAGGAGAGCGATCGCACTCTCGCCAACTCACAAGAGAATTCGTTGAAGCGAGGATGCAGGCTCATCCGGCTGATGTTGTCACCTATCGAGATGTCGGTCGCAATCCCGTTCCCCATGTGGATGAACCGTGGATTGCAGCAGCTTATACACCGCCAGAGCAACGAACCCCTCAACTCCAGGAAGCGATTCGTATTAGCGATCAACTGGTGGATGAATTCTTAGCGGCTGATGTCTACGTCATCGGCGTTCCCATGTACAATTTAAGCGTTCCCAGTGCGTTCAAAGCTTATATTGACCAAATTGTACGGATTGGGCGAACCTTTGCGTTTGAACCAGAGAATTCTGCAAACCCTTACAAACCGCTGGTACTGGGTAAGAAAATGTTTATCATTGCGGCACGAGGGGGTTCTGGTTTTGGAGCGGGTGGGCAATACGAGAAGCTGAATTATCAGACCCCTTACCTGGCAACAGTCTTCGGGTTTATAGGCATTACTGACATCACGTTTATTGATGTTGAAAATGATGAATCTGGTGGGCAAAAATTAGCAGACGCGATCGCATCTGCCCGTACCCAAGTCACTCAATTGGTGAGAAGGTAAGGCGATGCTGCAACATCTAATAACTCAACAGCATTATTTCGCATTGAAGCTTTTCTCGGCACTGGGCTGTGGGCTGATAGCCGGAGTCTTCTTCGCCTTCTCGACTTTCGTGATGAACGTCCTTGCCCGAATCCAATAGCAAAGCGCCAAAGTATCTACGTCTTAGCGTGGAAAAAATTTATCTCTCTCTTCCTCCAGATACACTGGCGACACATCGAGGTACATCCTGGTATCGACTGCCGTGTTCCTTGGAGTTTTCCCATGTCTGTAGAATCTACAATCAGCGAAGCTGGAATTGAGCAGAATCTGGAGCAATTTCTGCTAGTGCTATCTATTTCGTTGAGTGTGGCAACGATATCACGGATTTTTGCCTGGTTCCGAAGAATTCCCTACACGTTACTACTGGTGATAGTCGGATTGGGTTTAGCGTTTGTAGATGTCCGACTGGTGAATTTGTCACCAGAATTAATTCTAGAAATTTTTCTGCCACCTCTCCTGTTTGAAGCCGCTTGGAATATCCGGTGGCGCGAGTTGAAGCAGGATTTAATATCGGTAAGTTTATTTGCCATTGTTGGGGTTGTGATTTCTGTTGTTGGTATTGCTTTCGCCATCAATCAGTTAACAGGGTTACCACTGACGACAGCTTTGTTAGTAGGAGCGAGTCTTTCTGCAACCGATCCTGTCTCGGTAGTTGCTTTATTTCGTGAACTGGGTGCCGATAAACGCCTGAAAATTTTGATGGAGGGGGAGAGCTTATTTAATGACGGCGTTGCGGTAGTAGCGTTTCTATTGCTGGTGGGAATACCGCTGGGAACTAGTGAATTTTCAGTTTCCACAACCTTTGCCCGGTTCTGCGTGTTTGTTGGGATTGGGATTGGAGTTGGCTGCTTAGTTGGTTTTGGGATTTCCTTGCTCACCCAACGATTTGATTTACCTTTGGTAGAGCAATCGCTGACTTTGGTTTCGGCTTATGGCACCTATTTAATTACCGAGAAACTCGGTGGTTCTGGTGTGATTGGGGTTGTTACGGTCGGTATAATTTTAGGGAATTTTGGTTCGCGGATTGGCATGAACCCGCGCACCCGGCTGATTGTTTCTGAGTTTTGGGACTTTCTATCTTTCTTTGTAAACTCGATTGTTTTTCTGCTAATTGGTGACCAAATAAACTTTTCTAGCCTGGGGCAGAATTTAAACTTAATTTCTGTCACTGTTGGGGCAGTATTGTTAACGCGAGCGATCGCAATTTACGGATTGGCAGCTATCAGCAATTGGTTGGCAAACGCCCAAATTGGTTGGCGAGAGCAGACAGTACTATGGTGGGGCGGTTTAAGGGGTTCTGTCTCGATTGCACTGGCGTTGAGTGTGCCAGTGGCATTAGATGGACGACAAGACATTATTGATACGGTGTTTGGCGTTGTGCTATTTACGCTCCTAGTGCAAGGGTTGACGACTCAATTTTTTCTAGAAAAGCTGAATCTAATTGGTGACCAACCACTACGTCAACAATACTCTGAGATAGTTGCTCGTCGTGTTGCTCTCAATCGTGTAAGAGACTATCTTTTAGAAGCAGCTAAGTCTAAGGATATTGACTCTGAGTTTGCGCGGTACCAAAGAGAACTTGTGCAATTTCAACTCGAAAGTATTCAAGAACAAATTGACGAGATGCTTAAGAAATATCCTCAGCTACAAGCCCTGGATATGGAACAACTGCAAGAGAAGATGATAGATATCGAAGCCGATACTTATGCAGAATTTATCCGTGCTGGGCGTTTAAATGAACGCCTATCACCCTTATTGCAGGGAATTCTAACTGAGGCAGATGAAAAACTTATGGAGTAATCCGCCGTACTTCACTCAACACTAGTGTACATGGATAGAAGCGGATTAGGCATTGAGTGGAGCTTCTGAGCCATAAGCCTTTGCCTTTTCCTTGTTCTTGTGCATGATAGTGAGGCACAAAACTCACCTACTGCACGTCAAAGGCTCAATGAAATTTGGTCGGAATAATCTAGTTACGCAGGGTATAGGTTCCTGGAAGTGGCAGACAAGCAATGCCTGGGTGCTAGCACTCATTTGGCTGCTTTTAATTAGTTCGCTTGCCTTCTTCTGGAACTTAGGCAGCACTGGCTTGATTGATGAAACAGAACCACTGTTTGCAGAAGCGTCTCGACAGATGGTAGTGACGGGAGACTGGATTACTCCCTCCTTTAATGAAGCGCCTCGGTTTGACAAGCCTCCCTTAATTTACTGGTGTCAGGCGATCGCATTTCAAATCTTCGGTATTAATGAGTTTGCTGTCCGGCTACCTTCGGCATTAGCTGGGTTGGCACTCACCAGTCTATGCTTCTACACCTTACGGTATTTTGGTGGTTGGAGTTGGAACTGGGGAATTGGGAATTGGGAATCGGGAATTGGGCAGAGTGATCGCGATCGCCAAGATGTTCCTAATGGTGACGCTACCGTTGAGGGTACGCCAATCAGCAATTCTCCTTTGCTCCAATGGCAGTTGTGGTTAGTGGCAAGTCTTGGTGCAGCCATGGTTGCCTTACATCCCCTAACGTTGTTCTTTGGGCGTACAGGCTACTCGGATATGTTACTGAGTGTCTGTTTTGGGGGGGCATTACTGACCTTTTTTCTAGGCTACGCTCAACCTGAACAACGCACGGTGCAAACCCGTTGGTATCTGGCCTTTTACGTCTTGATTGCTTTAGCCGTGTTGACGAAGGGGCCAGTAGGAATTGTTCTGCCTGGATTGATTATTGGTTCTTTTCTAATTTATCTGGGTAGGGTAAGGGAAGTTTTGCAAGAAATGCGTCTCGTGCGAGGTGCTTTGATTGTTCTGGCTTTAAGCTTACCCTGGTTCATTCTAGTGACTTTGCAAAATGGCGAGGATTACATTGACTCGTTTTTTGGCTACCACAATTTTGAACGCTTTACGAGTGTGGTTAATGAGCATCAAGGGCCACCTTACTTTCATGTTTTAGTAATGTTGGTTGGCTTTGCGCCGTGGTCGATCGCTTTACCTGCTGCGATCGCACAAATCAAAGTTTTCCAACGAAGGAAGTGGCAACAAGCACCCCGTAACGCTCAGCTTGGACTGTTTGCGCTGTTTTGGTTCCTGATTGTCCTAAGCTTTTTCACAGTTGCGGCAACGAAATACTTTAGTTACACCCTACCGCTGATGCCTGCGGCAGCAATTTTAGTGGCGCTGTGGTGGAGTAAGCAGATTGTCAGCGCAAAAATTTCGCCTAAATCCCAAAGTGGCTTAACGATAACTAGCCTTCTAAGCATTCTGCTTTTTCTCGCCCTAGCAGTTGTGACATTCTACTGTCCCCAATGGTTAGGAGATGACCCTTCGATGCCTAATTTGGGATTGCGGGTTAGTGAGGCTGGTTTGTCTCGTGTTGGGGCAATCATTTGGGGTATAAGTGCGATCGCAGGTGTAATTCTCCTCCTACGCCGCCAAGCACATTGGTTGTGGAGTGTCAAGTTTCTCGGATTTGTTGCGTTCCTGATGTTCGTCATCATGCCGGCTTCAGCGATTATTGATACTGAACGCCAACTGCCTCTACGCCAAATTTCTCAGTCTGTCGTTCAGGTTGAAAATCGTGGCGAAGAAGTGGTGATGATTACTGAGGGATTTGAAAAGCCCAGCTTAGTTTTCTATACGCAACAACCTATAACCTTTTTACATGAACCCTCAAAAGCGATTTCCCATATCCAAAACGCTGCTAACGAATCGAGTTCTGAGTCGGTACTGATAATTGCAACTCCTGACTCTTTAGAAGAAACGGGATTGTCACCGAATCAGTATCAAGAGATTACGGCACAGGGTATTTATCAATTAGTTCGTGTACCAACGTCAGGGGTGCGTTAATGCAGACTGTACAGAAATGGTTGACGAATAAAGCGAATCAGCCTGTACTGTTTTGGCTAATTGGAGGATTGTTGTTTCGAGGGTTTATTGCCCTCTGGCTGCCTCCTGGCTTTGATGAAGCCTACTACTATGTCTACAGCCAGCATCTGGATTGGAGTTATTTCGATCATCCAGTTTTAGTCGCGCTGACAACAGGCTTTGGCACTTGGCTAACAGGCGATGTATCCCAGTTCACGATTCGACTGGGAACGCTGATTTTGCATACGGGTAGTTTATTGCTGCTGTATTTAACCAGTGTCAGACTGTTTTCAGTAGAGGCAGGTCGATTGACTTTAGCGATCGCGACCATCATCCCAATTTTTCAAGTTGGTTTTGGTGTCCTTACCCTACCTGACAACCCACTGATATTTTTCTGGACAGCAACGTTGTACTGTGCAGCTTATGAGTTTTTCCCGCCCCCTCCAACTCAGGAGTACCGCCCTAGCTATCGCTTAAGCTATTTTGGTGTCTTAGTCGGTTTAGCTTGCTTAGGAAAATATCACGGCTTTGTTTTAGGTTTAGGGCTAGTGGGTTTTTGTTTAACGAGTCCCCGCCATCGCCATGCCCTACTATCCCCTTGGGCAGGGGTAGCTTTAGGCTTATTTATCATCACCATCTTTCCCATTTGGTTCTGGAATATCCAGCATGATTGGGTGTCCTTTCGCTTTCAACTAGATCGGGGCGTACCAAGAGAGGACTACGATCTACTAGATGTAGTCGATGTCTTGTTAGCTGAAGTGGCTTACCTCTTCCCCACTCTAGGCGTACCGCTTTGGTGGGTGAGTTTACAGTCTCTGAGGACTCAAATCACCTCAATTTCTCCTCACCTAACAACAGCCTTTTCTCATTTTCCCCCCTTTTTAAGGGGGGCTAGGGGGGATCGAAATCTAGCGTCTCAAACGAATAGAAACCGTATTAATCCCCTCTCCAAACAATCCTCAACCCACGAGGGAGATTTCCAACAAAAGCAATTATTGATTCTCTGGGTGTCTCTACCTCTAACAATTGGGTTCACACTTATGGGAGGATATCAGCAAATCTTGCCAACTTGGCCGGTGCCAGGATTTTGGGGACTCACCTTACTCTTGGGGCAACAAGCCGTCCTTTGGCAACAACAATCTCGACGCTGGGTGCGACGATGGTTGCAAGGTTCGGGATGGTTCATCGGCACTTGCTTACTGCTTGCCTTATTGCACGTCACAACAGGAACCCTGCAAACTGGGAGTCAATATGCTATTTTGGGCGGGTTTTGGAATCCCAAGGATGACCCGTCTACAGAACTAATTGATATTGTGCAATTGCGACAGGGCTTTGCCCAATCCCCTCTTTTGAGTCAGGCTTTACAGAACTCTAGCTTTGTATTCACCAACGGCTATTACCTCGCCGGATTCATTAGCATGGCTTTAACGCCGTTAGCAGACACGCCAATTACTTGCTTTAGTACGGATTTACGTGGCTTCGCGTTCTGGTCACGGGCTGATCAATGGGTAGGAGAAGATGCTTTATTCGTTACCATCTCCCGCTTTCAGAAGAAAGAAGACATATTGACTGACTATCGAGGTTACTTCAAGAGTCTAGAGGAACTCGGAACCGTGCCAATTCGACGAGGCGGAGGGATTATCGAGCAAGTTTACGTTTATCAGGCAAAGTCACTGGTACAACCCTATCCTCGACTTTATGGAATTTAAGCGTGGAGCAGAGATCTTTATTCGCTTGTTAGCCTAGGCTTATCCGATAATGCGATCGCCTACTGTTTTATGATCGCCATCTAGAATCGAAACTTCCTTGACTGTAATGACATTCGGTAAATCTCCGTCCCCCATCTCCTTGATTCCCGGCTTATCGCTCATGGATCGGTATCTTGCAACCGAACTCATGTTGCCCTTTCTCTTCGGTGTTGGTGCCTTCTCCTCCGTCGGCGTTGCGGTTGGTACAGCCTTCGACTTGGTGCGTAAAGTGACGGATGCTGGATTGCCGTTGGAGATTGCGGTGCAAGTGATGCTACTCAAGATGCCGGAGTTTGTCTCCTTTGCCTTGCCCATGTCCATGCTGCTAGCGGCAATGATGACTTACTCTCGCCTTAGTGCTGACAGTGAGGTAATTGCCTTACGCAGTTGTGGGGTTAGTATCTATCGACTGATTGCACCTGCTGTGGTTTTTAGTTTGATTGTTACGGGGATGACATTCGTGTTTAACGAATTAGTAGTTCCCGCTGCTAATTATCAGGCAGGGATTACTTTGGAGAAAGCCCTTGTTGAGGAAAGACCAGACTTCAAAGAAAACAACATTTTCTATCCTGAATATGGAGAAATAACTCAGCCAGATGGCGAAAAAGTTCGGGGACTCAAGCGCTTGTTCTATGCCGATCAATTTGATGGGGAGCGCATGAGAGGTTTAACGATTCTCGACTGGTCTCAGCAAGACCTTAATCAGGTAGTTACCTCGGAATCAGCCGTTTGGAACCCGGTTCAAAGCACCTGGGATTTCTTCAACGGCACTATTTACCTCATCTCTGCCGATGGTTCCTATCGCAACGTCCTACAATTTGAAAATCAACAGCTAAGACTTCCAAGAGCACCGATTGACTTAGTGGGTGACGAGCGTAAATCTGATGAAATGAATATCTCTCAACTTCTGCAACAGATAGAAACAGTCAAGGTTGGGGATGAAATCAAGAAACTCAATAAACTCAGATTGCGCGTTCAACAAAAAATTGCTTTTCCCTTTGTTTGTTTGGTTTTTGGTGTGGTGGGTGCGGCATTGGGAACTCGCCCCCAACGGTCTGACAAAGCAACCAGCTTTGGTCTTAGTGTTGTCATTATTTTTGGCTACTACTTATCGCGGTTTATTACCGAAGCATTAGGGTTATCAGGTATTCTCTCTCCCTTTATGGGTGCTTGGTTGCCAAATTTATTTGGTTTGATGGCTGGGGGACTAATGATTGTCCGAGCGGCACGGTAATTCGTAAGCGACTGTGCATTTAGTCTTTTTGATAGAGCAATAGAGAATGAAAAATTCTTGTCTCAAGGTCAAGGTAATTGCTACTTTGACTTTTGATTAGTCCCGTCAATTTATCATGGGTGCAGAACCCCTCTTGAGTCGTCCTATGTCCTTGACTATTGCAGACCTAGAGCAACTACAAGCCCAGCATCCTGACTGGCAGATGGAATTAGTAGATGGGAGCATCGTTGTTATGGGTCCGTCCGATTACGAGTCAGAGGAAATTGGCACTCGATTTAGTACCTTCCTCAATAACTGGGTGATGCCACGTCGGTTAGGCCGGGTGACTGGTTCCAGCGCTGGCTTTATCTTGCCCAACACTTCAGATGAGAATGGCGACAACGGCGACAAGGAACCGAGAAACCTCCGCGCTCCCGATGTATCATTTGTGCGAGCTGACCGACTCAAGAAGACCAAACGCGATTTTGTGGAGCTATTGCCAGATTTAACAGTTGAGGTGAAGTCCAAGACTGACCGAATTAAACCACTCGTTGAGAAGATTGAGCTATTTCTGAAACTCGGCTCGGTTATTGGTATCCTGATTGACCCAGACAAGCGCGAAGTGGCTGTTTATCGCCTTGACCAAAATACCGTTACCCTCAAAGATGGAGATACCCTCACGGTGCAAGAACTACTGCCGGGATGGGAGCTAGCCATATCAGAATTGTGGCCACCTGTGTTTGATTGAGAGTGAGTGCCTAACTTATGAACTATTAGGGCAGATGGGCAAAGTTTACCTTGTGGGTGCAGGACCAGGACATACAGATTATCTAACGGTGAAGGCGCAGCGTCTGCTCAGTCAAGCAGATGTGTTAATCTACGATGCCTTGGTAGATGCCCAGTTATTAGAGTTGGTACCGCCTGATTGCCTGAAACTTGATGTAGGAAAACGGGGTGGACAACCTAGTACATCACAGACAGAGATTAATCAGTTACTGGTAGAACACTGTCGCTTGGGGAAGCGGGTAGTGCGACTCAAGAGTGGTGACCCTTTTATTTTTGGTCGCAGTAGCTCAGAAATTCAAGCCTTAATCCAAGCGGGTTGTCCATTTGAAGTGGTGCCCGGTGTTTCTTCGGCTTTGGCGGCACCGTTATTTGCAGGGATTCCTCTCACTGATTCCGTGTTGAGTCGATGCTTTGCCGTTGTAAGTGCCCATGAACCAGGAGAGTTGGACTGGGAGGCGTTGGCGCGACTTGATACTCTGGCGATTTTAATGGGTGGGCGTTATTTGGATGAAATCGTTCAGCAGTTACAACGACATGGACGATCGCATTCTTCTCCAATTGCAATTATCCGTTGGGCAGGCTGTCCTCAGCAACAAATTTGGACTGGCACTTTAGCCAATATCGTTAAGCAAACGGCTGGTGTTTCTCTCTCTCCCGTGGTAATTGTGGTGGGCGAGGTAGTAGGATTACGAGACTATCTCCAATCCCCGACTGATGACGCAGAAACGCTACAGGATATGGCTCCTCTCAGTGGTAAAACGATCTTAGTGACTCGCGCTGCTGGACAGTCCAGTGAATTTAGTGAACTCCTCAAACAGCAAGGCGCACAGGTGGTTGAGATGCCGACTTTGGTTATTACTCCACCTTCGAGTTGGGACGCTTTGGATAATGCGATCGCACACTTATCTGAGTTCGATTGGTTAATTTTGACTTCCGGTAATGGCGTGGATTACTTTTTTGAACGGCTACTCACCCAAGATAAAGATGCTCGTGCCTTATCTGGTGTCAAAATCGCTGTAGTGGGGAAGAAAACCGCTGCCAGTCTTAAACAACGAGGACTACATCCTAACTTAATTCCCCCAGATTTTGTCGCGGATTCCCTCGTTGAACACTTCCCAGAACCACTAGAAGGTAAAAAAATCTTATTTCCTAGAGTGGAAAGCGGTGGAAGAGAAGTTTTAGTTAAAGAATTTACTGCCAAGGGTGCAGTGGTAACGGAAGTTGCCACCTATCAGTCTGGATGTCCTGCACAAATTGCTCCTGCCGCCTTAGACGCTTTGCAAAAGCAAGCCGTGGATGTGATAACATTTGCCAGTTCCAAAACGGTCAAGCACTTTTGTCAGCTTCTAGATGCCTCTCTAGCTAATAACTCTGGGCAAGCCCTAACATCTAAAGAAGGAAAACCAAAGAGCGATTACCCCTACCAGCAACTGCAAAATGTTTGCATTGCCTCGATTGGTACTCAAACGTCCGCAACCTGCTACCAGTTGCTAGGGAGAGTAGATGTTGAAGCTAAAGAATACACATTAGAAGGATTGACTCAAGCAATTGTGCAGTGGGCAACAGACAAGAGTTGTGCTATCTAGAGACAATAGTTTAGTAGGTGCGTCAACGCTGATGGAACAACCTCGTTTGTGGTAAATGCAACTAGAGCGTAAAAAACGGTCAAAGCCAGAGGAATTGCTAGCTCTTTACACCTGTTTCCTCAACACCTGAGAGTTGTTGTAACGCTCATCAACTAGTCACACCTTAGCGAAGGTTGAAAGTGACCCGATGTTCTAACCCGATGCTTATTGGGTAAGTGGAATAACGCTTGTAACAACTAATGCCGTAAAAGGGTCATGAAGTACGAACGACCTAACACCAGAGATCTGGCTGGCAACATTGTATTAATCTACACATTTTTTAGCGGCTTTTGGATTATATGTTCCGATCGCCTGCTCGCGCTATTAATCCATGATTTAACATTGCTAACCAAGCTACAAACTGTTAAGGGGTGGGTTTTTGTCTTGCTAACGAGTGGATTACTCTATGGACTAGTTCGATGGAGAATGCGATCGCTACAAGAGAGCAACAACCTCTTACAAGGCATTGTTGAAGGTACAGATGATGCAATTTTTGTCAAGGACTGTGCAGGGCGCTATGTCATGCTCAACAGTGCTACCGCTCAACACATAGACAAATTGCGATCGCAAATTCTTGGTCGGGATGATACAGCCCTCTTCTCGCCCGATACAGCACGGGAAATTATGGAGATAGACCGTAGTATCCTGGCGACAGGTGAGACTCGAAGCTTTGAGGAAAGTGTCACGATTAACGGCAGCACACGCACCTATCATTCAACAAAAGGTGTCTATCGTGACTCAAAACACAATGTCATTGGTCTAATTGGCATAGCACGAGATATCACAGAACGAAAACTGCTCCTTGAAGAACTCAAACGAGATAAAGAAGACCTTGCTGCCCTTAACACCGTAACAGCCAATGGCATCAGTACCTTAAATCTTCAAGAACTGCTGGATGTCATGCTTGAGCGTATTGTGGAAGTCATGCAAGCTGATGCTGCCACCATTCGTTTAAAAAAAGATGATTCCCTACAAATCTGCGCCAGCATTGGAATTGAGAACGACGATTATATCCGTTATCCAATACCAATTGGACAAGGCTTTGCAGGTACAATTGCAGCCACAAGGCAGCCATTTTACATTGAAGACGCTCAAATAGACTCGCGTGTAATTAATCCTTTCATCAAGCAGAGTAAAATCCGCACAATGTTGGGTGTGCCACTGGAGCGTAATGGGAATTTAATCGGAGTTCTCCATGTCAAGTGGTTATCTATCCATTCAGTAAGCGATCGTAAACTTCATCTACTAGAAATTACTGCCGAACGCTGTACTATGGCAATTCTGAACGCCCAACTCTATGAACACGCTTTACAACTACAAGAGCGTCTTCAGCTACAAATTGACCACATGCCCCTTGCCTGTATTGTCAATAACCAGGAACTACAGTTAACAGATTGGAACCCTGCGGCTGAAAGAATATTTGGCTTTACCAAGGAAGAGGTACTCGGTGCCAACCCTTGTGACCTAATTACACCCCCAACCGTTCGCTCCCTTGTCAAGAAAACCTTCCAGCAGTTAGAAGCAGGGCAAGCAACAGCACATAGTATTAATGAGAATCTCACCAAAGATGGTCGCACCATCATTTGCGAGTGGTACAGTACACCGCTTAAGGCAGCAGATGGTACAGTCGTTGGGATGCTCTCAATGGCACAGGATATCACCGATCGCCATGCTACTGAGGTGGCATTGCAGGATTCTGAACAGCGTTATCGCACTCTTTTTGAGAGTAATCCCCACCCGATGTGGGTTTATGACACTGACACACTTGCCTTCCTTGCTGTCAATGATGCGGCGATTCACCACTACGGTTATTCTCGTGAAGAATTTCTCTCAATGACGATTCGGGATATTCGTCCCCCCGAAGATATTCCTGCCCTACTGAAACATCTCACTCAAATCAGTCATGGTCTTCATGTTGATGGCGTGTGGAGACATTGCAAGCAAGATGGAACCATTATTGATGTTGAAATCACCTCTCATCCTTTAGTTTTTTCAGGAAGACAAGCTGAGGTGGTTTTAGCAAATGATATTACTCAGCGTAAACAAGCAGAAGAACAGTTGCGGCGCTATGCGTTTTATGAACCCTTAACAGGCTTGCCCAACCAAGCCTTATTCTTGGAGCGATTAGAACAACAGCTTGAACAGGCAAGATGTGGTAAAGCCGGTTTATTTGCGGTTCTGTTCCTTGAGCTAGAGCGTTTTGAACTGGTTAAGTATAGCGTGGGACACTTAGCGGCTGACCAACTGATCATCACTACAGCTCAACGATTGGAGAAGTGCATAAAACCCACGGATACAGTAGCACGACTGGGAGCTGATGAGTTTGCCATCCTCCTGACAGATATCCAAGACAGCAATGAAGCGACTAACATGGCTGATTACGTTCACCAACAGCTTGTGTTACCGTTTACTCTCAACGGACGTGAGATATTTTCTACCACGAGCATTGGTATTGCTTTCTGTGAGAAGGACAAGCTAGTCAGTAGCACCTTGAAATCGTCGAAAGAACTCTCTAACCGATCACTAGCTGCTACCCCACTCACCTGCTCTAATCGACCAGAGGATTTCCTCCGTGCTGCTGACACAGCAAGGCATCATGCCAAGATGCAGTCTCATCTGCGTCATGCCGTATTTAATCCGGCAATGCATGAACAGGCTGTGGCACGTTTCCAGCTAGAAACTGATTTGCGGCGGGCGATTGAACAAGAGCAGTTTCAGGTTCACTATCAGCCAATTGTGTCTATGGAGACAGGTGAAATTAGCGGGTTTGAGGCGCTAGTGCGTTGGACTCATCCTACACGCGGCATTGTTTCACCCGTTGAGTTTATTCCCTTGGCAGAAGAAACAGGGTTAATTGGGCTTATCGATTGGTGGGTATTGCGCGAAGCTTGCGCTCAGCTAGGTGTTTGGCAACAAGAGTTTGCGACTATTAAGCCTTTGACAATGAGCGTGAATTTATCTGGCGTGCAGCTAGGACAGTTAGGTTTATTAGAGCGGCTTGACCAAATTCTGCGGAAGACTGGTGTTAGTGGACATAGCTTAAAGTTGGAAATTACTGAGAGCAGCTTGCTAAAAAATGCTAGCTCTGGAACAGCAATGCTAGAGCATTTAAAAGCATTAGGAATTCAGCTATCGATTGATGACTTTGGTACGGGTTATTCGTCCTTAGCGCGTCTGCACCAGTTACCGATTGATACGCTAAAGATTGACCGCTCTTTTGTCAGTCGGATGGGTATTGAGGGGGATAGCTTGGAGATTGTTCGGACAATTATTACACTGGCTCATAGTTTGCAGATGGATGTCATTGCTGAGGGGATTGAAACGCCTCAGCAATTGGCACAGTTGCGATCGCTCGGCTGTGAGTACGGACAAGGTTATTTCTTCTCTAAACCCGTTGAACAAAACTCAGCTACGGTGTTACTTAGGTCACAAGCACAGTGGTGAGAGAGAAAGCGATCGCCTTCCTTCATCGGCGAGTCATCGCCATCACAGCATTAACCGTAAGTTCGGGCAAATCCCCCAAAGAAGGCAAAGTGTCTACTCCAGAACAAACTATTGGCAAGTCATCTCCCCGCCATACCCAAATTTGTTGACGAGTTGGATCGATTAACCAGGCTAATTGTGTCCCATTGCTGAGATCTCAATTTGACTCTCTTCCTATGGCTGCCTGACGAAACTCTCTGACTGCTTCAACTCTGGAGGTTTGAGCGATTAAAACACACTTTGACAGCAGCTCGATATCGAGGTCTGTTAATCCAGGAAGCTCACTGCGGTAAATTCGCTCATAGCTCTGCTCTCGCAGGTGATAGAGCGCGAATAATCCATCTTCCCAGAACCAGACTTCGGGGACACCTAATGCTTTGTATCGCTCTAGTTTGTTAGCACTACCGCTGGTCAACACCACTTCAATTGAGAGGTCAGGGACAAGCCTCTTCTGACCAAGCCAGTAAGACTCATCGGCTTGAGCAGATGCCGTTCCTTGACGTTCCTGGGTCATTGACCCAGCAGGAATAAATTCGATGCCCTTCTCAACGAGAAACAGTTCAATCAAAAAGCCAATAATGGTCTTAAAAAATTCGTGGTCTTCTCCGGGCATCAGAATCTCAATTGTGCCGTTGTAATAGAAGAGCCGCACACCGGAAGAGCCTTCAAACCCTTTTTGGATCAGCTTGAACTGCTCCCAGGTTCGCTCGTGAAGAACAAGCCGTCGCTCTGTGGTGTGGTTTAGTAGTTGTGCCATCAAGTTGCTCGTTGCCTGCCTGGGGCATTGCTTCATGCTCTACCGTCACCATTCTATTTGAGAAATGTCAAGGAACGTTCCTCTGTCCCTTTTTTGGTTGCATCCCAATGCCAGCAAAAATCTAGCCCTGTGCGTCCTCTTTCTAAGTGCGATCGCCTCTTTTCTGGTCAGAATTTTCTTGCCAAAAAGACAGTAGTATGGGGTTGAAATGCCGTTCACGCTTCAACTTAAGTGTATGGTTATCAGTCCTCTGACATTAAATTTAGATACCGTTCACCTGAGTGACGAACAGTTCTATCAGTTATGTCAGAATAACCGCGAGTTAAAGTTTGAACGAACGGCTTCGGGAAAATTAATTATCATGTCACCCGTTGGAGGAGAAAGCGGCAATCGGGAAGCAGAATTGATTATCGACTTGGGGATTTGGAATCGCCAAACCCAACTTGGTTATACGTTTAGTTCGTCTACCATCTTTAAGTTACCCAATGGGGCAGACCGCTCTCCAGATGCGGCTTGGATTCAACGGCAACGTTGGGAATCACTCACTCCTGAACAAAGACGCAAATTTCCCCCCATTGCACCAGATTTTGTCATCGAACTCAGGTCAGCAACAGACGAGTTAGAAACGCTACGCCAGAAAATGCGGGAATATCTGGATGCAGGGGTGCAATTGGGATGGATGATTAATCCCCAACAGCAGCAGGTAGAAATTTATCGGCAAGGACGGGATGTGGAAGTGGTTGCTCTTCCGTGCGAGTTATCCGGTGAAGACTTCTTGCCTGGATTGACCCTAAGTTTACCGCTTTATTGAGCCGCATCTAACGCGAAGCGACCCTTCCATCTGCAAAATGAGGTTGTTGTGTCACCCGTAGACCAATTTCGAGAACTCCTGCCCTATCAGGCTTTCACCGTTTGCGCTTGCTTAGAGTGACACAAGAGCGATAACATCTATAACAACTCATTCCTCTTAACTCTTGAAGCGAATTATTGGTCTAACCGGGGGAATTGGCTGTGGTAAAACCACTGTTTCGGACTACTTAGCTAGTGCTTACCAGCTACCCGTTTTAGATGCAGATATTTACGCCAGGGAAGCCGTACAACTGGGTTCACCTGTACTGAGTAAAGTTACCGGACGCTACGGTTCAGGGATTCAATTGCTTGATGGTACACTCAACCGCAAGCGTTTGGGAGAAATTGTTTTTAGTAATCCCGCTGAGCGACAGTGGTTGGAGCAACAGATACACCCTTACGTGCGATCGCGTTTTCACTCAGAACTCGATCGTCTAGTTGCTCCTACAGTTGTCTTGGTTATACCTTTGTTGATCGAAGCCGGGATGACTGATTTAGTTACTGAAATTTGGGTAGTTAGCTGCTCACCAGAACAACAACTACAGCGTATAAGAGAACGCGATCGCCTATCTCTAGAAAACGCTCAAGCTCGCCTCAAAAGCCAACTACCCATCGAGCAAAAAGTTGCTCGTGCTGACGTTGTTTTGAATAACTCCTCTACACGAGAAGCCCTTCTCAAAGAAGTAGATTTAGCCCTGTCCTAAGTTCAACGCGCCTTTAATTCTCTACTCAAAAAATATTACCAATTAACGACACCTAGCTACACATCTGCAAGCAAAGTTTAATAAAAAGAAATTTCCTTTCCCTTTCCCCCAGCCACAAGATGAAATAAAGCAACAGGCTACTTATCTGGTGTAAAGATAACTTCCTTTGCCTCACCAACCTCTCCTATTGGCTTAGGTTCTCCACCTTTAGTAGAAACAAACACCGCACCTGCATCAGCCGCCTTAATCTTCAGCTCTTTCTGTGCTGCCCAAGTTTTCCGGTATTCTTTTTTTACAGCACCGTCAAACTGAGTTTTTCCATCAACGATCACGGATAGCCATGAGTCATCGTTGAGACTTACCTGAACTTCAATAGGAGCACTAGATTGAGTTTTAGGTTGTGCGGTTGCTACAGATGAGCTTTGTGTTTGTACCTTCGGTTTAGCGCTTGGTAGCTTCGAGAGAAGAAAAAACAGCCCACCCAGAGCGGCGATCGCCAAAAGAGCGTAACCGACTTTAGGCTTTAGAATGTAGTCGAGATAAGGCTCTATCGAGAACGACGGAGCCTCGAATGAAGAAGATGAAGCCGTAGGAACGTCTTCACTATCCGTCCGCTCCGTCTCAGAACGTACCGGTAATACACTGACAGGAAACGTTTGGGCAATAGCCGCACCGTCCACGTTGAGGACATCCCCATAGCGACGGATTAGTCCTTGAATAAAAATTGGCTCAGGCAATTGGTCGGGTTGCCCTTCTTCTAAAGCTTTCACCAAACCCAATCGCAAAAATGTTCTGGCAGCAGCTTCTTCTATAGGGATAGACTGCTGTTGCCTGATCTGTCGTAGATGCGCTCCGATTTCCTTGAGTTGCTCCAATTGATCTGGATTTAACTGTTTCACCTGCCCAGCCTGCCAAGAAGACATATCTCTCTATTCCACCTAATTCCATGGAGAAATCAATAGCCCAAAGACTACCAAAGACTATTAGTTTTGTCTATTTCCTGGATCACATATTTTGGCTTTAAGTCGGGATTAATCTTGTTTAGGCTTCGCCACCGACAACAACATCGCGAATCCGTAAACTTGGACCACCACAACCAACAGGCAAGCCCCCTTGTCCAGCTTTGCCACAGCCACCGGATTCATCCCAGTAGAAATCATCCCCGATCGCTTCGATATCTGCCAAGGTTTTGAAGACGTTTCCAGAAAGGGTAACATCTCGCACTGGCTCAGCTAGCTTGCCATCGCGAATCATCCAAGCTTCACCAGCGCTGAAGGTGAACATTTCACCATTGGTCATCCCGCCTAGCCAGTTTCGAGCATAAACCCCTTCTTTGATGCCCTTGAATAAATCTTCAACAGGCGTTTTTCCTCGCTCAATCCAGGTATTGGTCATCCGGACAATCGGTGGGTAATGGTAGTTGAGGCAACGGGCATTTCCGGTCGGTGTCTCTTCCAGTTTCCCAGCCGTTTCACGAGAATGAAGGCGACCAACTAGAATACCGTCTTTAATTAGCTGAGTTTTCGTCGCTGGTGTGCCTTCGTCATCGTAGAAGTAGCTACCGCGATGCCCTTCGGGTGCTGCGCCATCAAAGATTTGCAGTTCCTTAGGTCCAAATTGACGCCCCATGCTCATGACTTCCAGTAAGTCTGGGTTTTCGTAAGCCATATCGGCTTCTGAAAGGTGTCCGAAGGCTTCATGAACGAATAAACCCGTAAGGACTGGGTCAATGACTACGGTATAGGTACCTCCCTTCACAGGTGGTAAGGAGAGGGCATTTACAGCTCGTTGGGCAGCACTGCGGACTTGTTCATCTAGATTCGTCAGGTCTTCGTAAGCTTTGCGAGAGCCAGTGGTTTCCCTGCCAGTTTGTACAATATCCCCATTACGGGCAGTGGCAGAGAAGCGCATTTCCATATCCACCCACGATTGTTCAATCAGGGTTCCTTCTGAGGTTGCAATGATGACTCGTTGGGTGCTATCTCCATAACGTACAGAGGTTGTGGTGATGCGAGGGTCAATGCTTTTCAGAATGGTATTGTAGCGATCGCACAATTCTTTCTTCTGAGCGAGAGGAATCTGGCGCGGGTCAGTACCTGTTAAAGGCAGTTGACAAACGGCTTGGACTGGCTTGATTGGAGCGAGTACTGTATCTTCATCACCCACAATTCTTGCAGCAGCGATCGCTTCCTCAACTTGCTCTGATAATGTCGCAAGCTGGTTGAAACTCGCAAAGCCCCAGCCTCCCTTGTAGCAAGCCCTTACTTGCCCACCAATGGAGAGACCTTCACTTAGGGTTTCCACCTTGTCGCCCTGCAACAGAATACTCGTCCCTTTTGAGTCTTCTAAACGAATCGCTAAGTAGTCCACACGGGAGCGATACCGGGCAATTAGCTCTGAGAGTAAATTTTTGGCATCAGTTAGTACAGTCGGCATAGGAGGCAGCAAGATCAACGAACTCACCCTCTTATTGTGCAACGACTAAGCCAGGGAGTGCTACTGCTGACGGTGCTGTACCAAAGCTAATTGGTTAAAGTTGCGATCGCATTCTCGCCAAGGTATAGGAGTGAAGAAGAAGTAGTTGGAATGTTTTAGGCTTCTTAATTCTGCCTTCCCCCCTAATATATATTTATATTTCCTGGGAAAAAATTACCTGAAACAGTTATATCTAGGGCACTTCGCTGGAAAAGGTGAGCCAAATGACAAGATAACGTAGCAATAGACAATCTTTCTTTAGTCGGACGAGTAGAAAAATTAATAAGGTTAACTTTGACAGGGAGTTTCAACAATAATGCCGATAAATCTCGACAAGGCGATAGCTCATTCCTCGTTAAAAATCAAAAGAAACTTGCTCGAATTTAACGAAATGGCATAGAAGCTCAAACCCTCTAACATCAAATCAAGGAAATACAATGAGCGCACACAATAATAAACTGTCAATCAAAAACCTTGTAAGTTTCGCAGGAGTCGCTGTTGCTAGTGTTTTCCTTAGTCTCCCTGTATTAGCTCAGACCACACAAGGTGGCGGACAAATGAATAATGGTGGTACGACAGGTGTACAACAACCTGGCACGACGGGTGTTCAGCAACCTGGCACGACGGGTGTTCAGCAACCTGGCACGACGGGTGTTCAGCAACCTG
>NZ_JCACKQ010000012.1:66570-113680 GCF_059505465.1 Symplocastrum torsivum
GTACGACGGGTACAACTGGCACAACTGGCACTGGTCGTACTTTGACGGAAGAAACCCAAATACAGCGACGAACCACCACTGGCACTACCACTCAGACTCAGCCAATGAACACTGATGGTTCTAATACTGGTGGCGCTACCAGTGGTCAACAAATGAATAATGATACTTTCAACACAAATACTGGAGCAGATACTGATGGTGTTAGAGCGCTTTGGTAGTTAGTTTTTCAGGCAGTCTTCTACTTATATGAGGACTGCCTGACTTGATGATTTTGCTGTCTCCATTGGTTTAAATGTTGAATATCGCTTCCGTTTAGTCACTTCACTAATAATCCCTAGGCTAGTGCTTTCTACTTTTGAAAATAAGGTGGATTAATAAGGGATAAAAGAAGTTTAAGCGGAAGTGATATTTGTTTTATAAGTTTAGAATAGGTTGTGTTACTGCATAAAATGGATTGTCTTGGTGCATAAAATAAAGATGCTAAAACGATCAGTAACTTGGGTTGGTTTGGTATTGACAATTGGCTTAGCTTATAGCCCTCAAGTTTTATTAGCAGCAGAACAGCCTGAAACAACAACAAACATCTCTTCAGATGTAGTTACTCAACCTATACGTTTAGAAATCAGTCTCAGTCGGCGCCAAGTAACCCTTTATCACGAAAATACGCTAATTAAAACTTATCCGGTTGCAGTCGGTCGCGCAGGTTGGGAAACGCCAACGGGTAATTTCCAAGTAGCTCAGATGCTTGAAAATCCTAAGTGGATACACCCTACTACAGGTGAGGCTATTGCAGGGGGTACTCCAGGAAACCCTCTGGGGCGTTACTGGATTGGGTTTTGGACAAATGGGAGAGAATGGATTGGCTTTCATGGTACGCCTAACCCTAGTTCAGTAGGGACAGCCGCATCTCATGGTTGCATTCGGATGTACAACAAGGATATTGAGGAACTGTATCCTCTGGTTAGTTTGGGAACACCTGTAACAGTGGTGCCGTAGTAAGTCTGGTGTTTTGTTGAAAGGCTAGGCGATCGCATTTTCTCATCAACTGCACTTACGGCAACCCTCGAAAGATGCGATCGCTCTATCCTAACTTATGTATAGGCTTCCATCGGCAAGCAGGAACAGACTAAATTGCGATCGCCAAACGCATTATCAATTCGCCCCACGACAGGCCAGAACTTAGATTCACGAGTCCACGGTGCCGGATAGGCAGCCTGTTCACGAGAATAGGGATGTGTCCATTCTGAAGTAAGCAAAGCTTCTGCTGTATGAGGTGCATTCTTCAAGACATTATCTTGATCATCTACCTTACCCGCTTCGATTTCCTCAATTTCCTTGCGAATTGCAATCATTGCCTCACAAAAGCGATCGAGTTCTTCCTTGGATTCGCTTTCTGTGGGTTCCACCATCATTGTCCCCGCTACAGGCCAAGAGACGGTTGGGGCGTGGAAACCATAGTCCATCAGGCGCTTGGCAATATCATCCACTTCAATGCCAGCAGATTTTTTGAGCGATCGCAAATCCAAAATACACTCATGCGCCACCAAACCCGTCTTCCCTTTATACAAAATCGGGTAGTAAGGCGCTAATCGAGAAGCAATGTAATTGGCATTGAGAATTGCCACCTTAGTCGCTTCCGTCAAACCAGCGCCACCCATCAGCGCGATGTACATCCAAGAAATCGGTAGAATACTCGCACTACCCCAAGGCGCAGCCGACACAGCACCAATGCCTTGCTTACCACCAGTTGGGATAACCGAATGCCCTGGTAAGAATTGCACCAAATGGGGCATCACGCCAATTGGTCCCATCCCAGGGCCACCGCCCCCGTGGGGAATACAAAATGTCTTGTGTAGATTCAAGTGACAGACATCTGCCCCGAAGTCTCCTGGACGGCATAACCCAACTTGGGCATTCATATTTGCTCCATCCATGTAAACCTGCCCACCATGAGTATGGACAATCTCACAGATTTCTCGAATTTGCTCCTCAAAAACACCGTGAGTAGAGGGATAGGTAACCATTAAAGCCGCGAGTTCATTACCATGCTTCTGGGCTTTCGCTTTTAAGTCCTCCACATCAACATTGCCCATCTCATCACAGGCAACTGCCACCACCTTCATCCCACACATCACTGCACTAGCAGGATTTGTCCCATGTGCAGACTGGGGAATCAGACAGATATTCCGGTGCGCTTCACCTCGGCTTTCATGATACTGACGAATCGTGAGTAATCCCGTGTACTCGCCTTGAGAACCCGCATTCGGTTGAAGAGAAATTGCCGCAAAACCAGTGATTTCAGCCAACCATTCTTCTAGCTGCTGAAACAGAACTTGATACCCTCGTGTTTGTGACACAGGGGCAAAGGGATGAAGCTTGCCAAATTCTGCCCAAGTTACTGGCATCATCTGGGCCGTTGCATTCAGCTTCATTGTGCAGGAACCTAAGGGAATCATTGATGTTGTGAGCGACAAATCTTTCGCTTGCAGGCGATTTAGATATCGCAATAGCTCAGTTTCCGAGTGGTAACGGTTAAAAACAGGATGGCTTAGGTAGCTACTTGTACGAGCAAAGGGTTCGTCAAAATCAGTATTGACCTGACTTGCTAACTCCTCCAACGTGAACAGTAGAGGCGTAGCGCCTTGTTCGCCTACACCCGCAAAAATCTCAAGTAGGTCGATTAAATCTGCGACAGTTGTTGTCTCATCTAGAGTAATTCCAACAGCCGTTTCATCAAAGCTACGCAAGTTAATTTGTCGCGCTTGGGCAGCTTCTACAATCTCTTGCAGAGATTTTGACCCCAATTCCACCCGTAGGGTATCAAAAAATGCTTCTGACCCAATGCTATAGCCAAGACGCTTCAACCCTTCTGCCAGAACCAAAGTCAACTGATGGACATTCTGAGCAATTCGCTTGATTCCCTCTGAACCGTGGTAGACGGCATACATACTACTCATAACCGCCAGCAACACTTGAGCCGTACAAATATTGCTAGTTGCCTTATCTCGCCGGATATGTTGCTCACGAGTTTGGAGGGCAAGACGCAGTGCTGGCTTGCCCTGAGCATCTTTAGAGACACCAACAATACGCCCTGGAACGTTCCGCTTGTAGGCTTCTCGCGTGGCAAAGTATGCCGCATGAGGCCCCCCATATCCCAAGGGAACTCCAAAGCGCTGGGTACTTCCAACAGCAATATCAGCCCCAAATTCTCCGGGGGGTGTCAAGAGGGCAAGACTCAAGGGGTCTGCGGCAACGGTTACTAATGCACCAGCCTCATGAGCCTTATTAATAAATTCTCGATAGTCATAAATCGTGCCCTCCGTCGCTGGATACTGTAGCAGTGCGCCAAAAATCTCTTGTTCAAAGCCAAAGCTTTGATGGTCGCCTACTATCACATCAATTCCCAAGGGTTTTGCACGGGTTTGCACGACTTCAATGGTTTGGGGATGGCAAGCTTGGGAGACGAAGAAGGCATTGCGCTTTGTTTTACACAAGCCATAACTCATACTCATTGCTTCTGCTGCTGCTGTGCCTTCATCCAGCAAAGATGCATTGGCAATTTCTAAACCTGTTAAGTCAATGATCATGGTTTGGAAATTGAGCAGTGCTTCTAGACGTCCTTGGGCAATCTCAGCTTGATAAGGTGTATAGGCAGTGTACCAGCCTGGATTTTCTAAAATATTGCGCTGAATCACAGGTGGGGTAATGCAGTCGTGGTATCCCGTACCGATAAACGACCGGGACACCTGATTTTTGGAGGCAATTTCTTTTAATTGCCGCAAAGCAGCATACTCACTCTGTTGTGCTGGCAATTGCAACGGTCGAGTGAGCCGAATTGCTTGCGGAACTGTTTGATCGATCAAGTCCTCAAGGGTTGCGAGTCCCAAGACATCCAGCATCTGCTGCACGTCCTCGGTACTTGGACCAATGTGCCGTCTTGCAAAAGAATCACTAAGAGCAGGTAGCTTGTCAGAAGATGGTTGAGAGTCAAGAATCAACGGATGAGCTTTCACCTCGTCATTAACTGTGACATCCAAATTACGCATATCAAACCGATTCGTTGAAGGGCTATGGTGCGTCACGAGTTTTTTGACCGGCGCAACCACTTATTATTCTGTAACATACCCTCAAAAATAGCTTTCAGTGCCGCTTACTTGCTGTACAGGACAAGCGTCGGCGTAGAAAAGCCAAAACTGAAGTTATAGCAAAAGGCAGAAGGCAGAAGGCAGAAGGTTTATTACTGGCACGTGGTCGTTTCAGCCGTTAGATGTCCTAACCTTATAGCGGTTTTCTGGAGGGATGAGGTACAGCGGAAGGTGTGTGAAACTTGCGTAGAGAGCAAGGAAAATAAAAAAGCTGATAGCTGATAGCTGACGGCTTTCTGCTATAACTTTCTACTCTCCTTCCACCTGTGCGCGATATTCTGTAGCAGATAACGCATCATTTAAGTCATCCGCGTCGTTGATTCGCAGCTTCAAGAACCAACCTTCGCCGTAAGGGTCTTCTGATATCAGTTCGGGAGAGTTTATCATCGCCTCATTACGCTCAATTACAGTCCCCGAAAGGGGAGCATACATATCCTCAACGGCTTTGACTGATTCAATGCTGCCGAAGGTTTCACCTTTTTCTAAAGCATCACCCACCTCTGGCAATTCCAGAAATACAATGTCCCCTAGTTGGTCAACAGCAAACTCGCTGATGCCAAGTGTCGCAATCTCACCATCGAGTCGTACATACTCGTGGGTATCTAGGTATTTCAAATCCTCTGGATACTCGAAGCCCATGTCACGTCCTCATTACACAGCAGAGCTAAGTTTACAACTTCCAAGAAGCCCGATATTCAAATTTAAGCTAACTGATTGTGACAAACCGTAGTGGTTAACTGAAATACGGTAGAGCTATTTTGACTTCACACTATGGATAAATCAACTCTCAGACGACTACTATTGGGTGAATTTACTATCAAACGGCTTGTGCGTTCTGTAATTTTTATCTACGCTTTCTTTTGCTTATACATCTTCTTCGTTGCAGATGGAAAGATTTTTTTGCCTCAACCCTCTAGCTATCAAGATACTCGTGAAATTCTTAAACTGAAGACGGCTGATCAGATTCAGCTTTCAGCGATTTATCGACCCAATCCGGCATCTACTTACACAATTCTCTATATTCACGGTAATGCTGAGGATTTGGGCGACATCCAGCCAGTGCTGCAACAATTGCAAACAATTGGGTTTAGTGTGTTTGCTTACGATTATCGCGGCTATGGCACTAGCCAAGGTAAGCCCTCAGAACGCAATGCTTATCGAGATGTGGACACAGCCTATGAGTATTTAACTCAGAAATTGGGTGTGTTACCAGAGAGAATTATTGTTTACGGACGCTCAGTTGGTGCAGGTTCGGCAGTGGATTTAGCCGCTCGAAAACCAGTAGCTGGTTTAATTATGGAAAGTGCATTTACTTCGGCGTTTCGCGTGGTGGTGCCGATTCCGATTCTACCGTTTGATAAATTCCGCAATATTGACAAGATTAAAAGATTGAATTGCCCAGTGTTGGTGATGCATGGGAGAGTTGATGAGGTTGTTTCCTTCCACCATGGACAACGACTTTTCGCTGCGGCTTCTGAACCCAAGTTGGCGTTATGGGTAGATGATGCGAGTCACAATGATTTTATGTGGGCGGCAGCGGAGCAATATGGGAAAACCTTGCAGGAATTTGTTGAGTTGATTGTGCGATCGCATCAGGGCAAACGCATCTAATGAGTATGAATCATACGTGATGAGTGTTTGTTGCTCTGACTGAATCAACTAAATAAAATTTCCCCCTGTGAGGTTGCGGAGTTGCAGCAAGAGTGTAAGCGCCTCAATTAGCGATATTTGTTCACCCTACAGCCAAAATCTTCATCCCCTACCAAAGCTTTTGCCTCCAGCAATGCTCTGAGGTTCAATCTATTCAAGATGCTGGACTTAATAGGGCGTTTTTCATCCCAAAAGATTAGAGACGAATAGAATTCTATTGCTGATGGAGAGGTCAAAAGATCAAAAGTCCTGTATGCAACTTCCTCATCATTAAAGCTGAGAAAGTAAACAGTATCATCAAAAACAGCGGGCTTGTCAGTTATCTTTCCTACTAATCTGAAGTCTAACTTCTTGTAAAGCCCACAAATCGCAATTTTCCAAGATGTAAAAGTGTATGAACCAACTCCAAAAATAGAAAATCGGGGATTTTTCTGGTAGATCTTGCTCTTTCTGTTATCTAGGTAGTTTGCATGAGCCTCTAGATATTTCCAAGTTTTGGGAGCTAAATCTCTTATAGGTTCAGTTGGTTCGCCAACAAATCTTTGAGTAACTAAAACATATCTATCAGTAGCCTTGGTTCGATCTTGAGCAACATCAGAGCCTTTAATTAAAGGAAAAAGATAACTTTCTTCAATCTCAACACTTTCGCCTAGCCCATTGATAAAAGTATTATCGACCTTGCGAAACTCCATCACCTTTGAGCAATCGTGCTTGATACCAGAGCGCCATTTCGTTCCAGTACCTACATCGTACAATCTACTCAGATTATCAAAAGAAGCTGTGTCTCTGATAAGAATATTATTTCGATATCCTATTTGGTGATGCTCTAAGCCTTCAAGACTACTAAATACATCACAAAAGTAATTTTGTGAATTTGTGTCAAACTTGCAAAACAATAAACAGGCTTCAACATCTGCATCAAAATACTTCTTAGCATCTATTTTATAAGTTGCACAGTAAGCTAAATTAAGTTTTTTAGAATGAAGATAGCTCAATAGTTTTCTTGAAACGGGAGCTTTACAAAGCATTGCCAGATAAGCGTCACGATTTTGTAGCCAGTGAACAACCTGAATTAGCATCCATTCTGAGATATCAAAGTTGCTCTTGCCCGTGATTGCATCAAATCCATTATGGTTTTGAAAATTATTCTTTTTAGGTAAGTTCTCACCACCAATGCTTCCTAGTTGTGAGTTCGTAACCCAAGGGAAATTACCGAGTACTAGCAGCTTACCCTCTAGCTGATTTACCAGTGGCAACCAATCAAACTGAAAAAAATCTCCG
Organism: Symplocastrum torsivum; assembly: GCF_059505465.1. NCBI lineage: Bacteria > Bacillati > Cyanobacteriota > Cyanophyceae > Oscillatoriales > Microcoleaceae > Symplocastrum > Symplocastrum torsivum. The sequence continues at coordinate 73,647 of NZ_JCACKQ010000012.1, forward strand.
TGTTTAATCTCTATTCTTTCATCTTCTAATAACTGCTTATTCGTTCTAAATTCTTGTAAGTAGTTTTGGTTTACTTCAACTCCGATAATCTTGTCTGGTGATTGAAATAAACGTGAAGCAGCTTCAACAAAATTACCCACTCCGCATGTCGGCTCAATTATGACATCAGGACTGATGCCAAGTTTTATCAACTGTTGACATACCCTCTCAGCTAGCTCTAACGGCGTTTGAAAATCTCCATATTCTACTTTTGCTCTGTGTACAGTACGAATCATCGGTTAGCCCTATAAACAGCGATCACACCTTCTTCTTGACTAGCACGCTCAATTACTCTTCCATACTGGAGTCGCCATTGCAGAGCATTGGAGATAGTAAGAAAACCTTGTATAGGAGGATTTTCAAGTATTTCATCCGCGATATTGGATGCCTCAATTTCATCAACAGGTAGATTTCGATCAAGCATGAAAGCCATTAAGTCATCTTTATTACCTTCATTCTCTAGAACATTACGAATCCCACGAGTCATTTGGAAGTCTGCTGTTCTCTCAGCACTCACATAAATTGTGTGCAGAATATTGAGATTTGCAGAGCGAGCTTCACTGTTATCTGTCTTGTTATAGACAAAAATAATAAGTGAATACCCAAGCCCAAAAATTTTTTGTCGTGCAGATTTGAAAGGGCATGATGATTGAGGTTGCTTGATGCTTGTTACCTTGACATCAACAAGTAGTCCTGGAAAATCTATGCCACTTGCTGAATTACCCTCCACAAACTCGTATCGTCCCCTGAGATGAAGTCTGAACTTTTGTTCCAAATAGGTGCCCACAGCTTTGCCGTCCGTGACACCGTAAAGTAAGGGTTCTGGGTGTCGAGATTCGGCGGCTGAAAATAGTGCTGCTTCAGTGCAAAGGATTTCTACGGTCAAGGTTGACATGGTTACAGCAAAAGTCGCAAGTATCATATCGTAACCCTGAATTGTCTGTGTACCGCTACCGCTACTGACAGCGACTCATTCTCAAAGCAGGTTTAGGCGCAGTTATAGCGGTTTTCAATAGGATGAGGTACAGCTCAAGTATGTGAAACAAGAGACAGAGCAAGGAAAACAAAAAAGCTGATAGCTGATAGCTGACGGCTTTCTGCTTATTTAGCTCGATAGGGTGAGCGATAAAACGGTTTTTTGACAACAACGGCTGGATAAGTTTTGCCTCGAATTTCCACGTCTAAAGATTGACCAATTTTAGAAAGAGGCGTGGGAACATAAGCAAGTGCGATCGCTTTTCCGAGTGTTGGTGATTGGGTTCCACTAGTCACTTCTCCAACTACTTGCCCTTGGGATAAGACAGGATAACCATGACGTGCAATGTGACGCCCTTGCATTTCTATCCCTACTAAGCGTTTTTCTACCCCAGTCGCTTTTTGCTGTTCTAACACTGAGCGTCCAATAAAGTCGCCTTTGCTGTCTAGGTGTACAACCCAACCCAAACCTGCTTCGAGAGGGGTTGTTGTTTCATCAATGTCTTGCCCATAAAGTGCCATTGCCGCTTCTAGCCGTAGCGTATCTCTAGCACCCAAACCGCAGGGAGTAACACCAGCCTTATCGAGAGTTTGCCACAGTTCTATCCCAACATCAGGGTCTACCATCACCTCAAACCCATCCTCGCCAGTGTAGCCAGTCCTCGCGATAAACGCGGATTTACCCAGCAAGGTTGCCTCTAGGTGTTCAAAGGCTTTTACTGGTGTCAAATCTTCCTCAACCAAGCGCTGGAAATGTGAGTAGGCATGAGGCCCCTGAATCGCAACTAGCACTTTTTCCGCCGAGAGGTCGAGAAAATCAATTTCCGCTGATTCTATCTGAGCAAGTATCCAGGCTTTATCTCTCACTCTGGTAGAAGCATTCACAATTATCACACCTCGTTGCACACCAGCAGCATCCTCACCCTGGTAATAAAAGATGATGTCGTCGAGGATACCACCTTTGGGATTAAGCAAGACAGTGTATTGTGCTTGTCCGGGTTGCAACCGCCGCAAATCTGAAGGGACTAGGGGTTGGAGTTGTTCAACTAGCTGTTTCCCCTGAAAGGCAAACTTTCCCATGTGGGAAATATCAAACATTCCGGCTGAAGTTCTCACCGACTCGTGTTCCTGCCCTATACCCAGGTATTGCACAGGCATCTCCCAACCTGAAAAAGCAGTTAGTCGCGCTTTTTGTTCTAGAGCAAGCGAGTAAAGGGGAGTACGAGCAAGAGCAATCGCAGTTTTCGGGTTTAATTCGTCTGACTTAGCCACAAGAAAGTTATTCAGTTGCAGTGAATCTTTCTATTCTACCGAGCAACGCTGACATCGCTGTTCCAAGATGCGATCGCACAAAGTCTCCCACAGCTTATTTAGCCAGCCTATATATTGACTATCTCTTGAGCTACCCAACTAATTCCAATTAAATAGACTAGAATCATTTACCTGCACTCTATAAGAACGACTTGCTAATTCCCGCCCTCATTTACATCACGGCTGTTTTAGCGGCTAACTATACAGCCACCTGGTTTCTTCCCCTGCCAATTTTTGGTCAAGTGGCAGTCGGGACATTTATCTTTGGCATTACCTTTACACAACGAGACCTTTTACACCAATTCGGTAGAAGGCGAGTGTACCAGGTCATTTTCCTGGCTGCTGTTCTTAGTGTTATTGAATCAGTGGTTCTGGGAGTACCCTACCGCATCATCATTGCCTCCTTCACTGCCATCCTAATTTCGGAAACAGCAGACACAGAGGTTTACCAACGACTCCTCAATCGCTCTTGGATGCTGAAAGTCGTTAGTTCTAACGCGGTAAGTATCCCCATAGACACGCTAATTTTTAACCTAATAGCCTTCTTGGGTGTATTTCCACCCCTGCAACTGCTAGGCATCATGTGGGGAGAAATTGTCGTAAAGACTCTCACAGGAGTTGTGGTGGGACTGATTACGGCAAGACAACGCCAAAACCCTCAACAAGGTTTGAGGTGAGAGGTTTGTTTTGTTTGAGATTGGAAAATTATGAGTCTTGCCAAATACTGAAACCAAGACCCGTCAATCATTTCCCTTCTGCCCTCTGCCCTCTGCCTTTTGCTACAGCCAGGAAAAATCCTTCAACCCCTTACCCAGCTTCATTGCTAATAGCCGAAAGACAACTAATAATCTGTCGAGCAAAAAGCCTTGAGCCAATCCCTGTAGCAATTAAGAGAAAACCAAAAATACTGCTGTAGCGAGAGTCTTCTAGCTGTAGGTGTAATTGTTGCTGCTCAGGATTTTGCAAAAATTGATTAATTTCATCAACCATTGCAACTTTCGCGTTTCGGTCAGTTGGCGAAGAATTCATTAAGGGAATTTCATCGGTTTGAGTGAGCAACACTACCTGATAGGCAACATGGTAACTTCGCGAGTGACGCTTCAATTCTGCACTCAGCAGGTCTGCCAAGGCAATATCTTGTTGGTGGGGTGTAACAAAGCTCGAATTATCAAGCTTACAGGTGTTTTGTATCTTGAGTGTTGTTGATGACGTTCCTTGACGCTGGCAACTCAAGGTTGAGACTCCCCCAAATCCCATAAATGTTAGCCCAGTGATGTAAATAACGACACTAAAAACTAAAACACTGAGCGGTTGATTTTGTTGTTGGAGCTTAAGCTTTTTGAGGAAAATCATGAATCGGTTCCGGTGTCACCCAAGATACGGTGACAGACCACCAAAAATAAGGATAATGTCATTAGTTTTAATTACATCTACCTATATCCGTATTCCCTAATGAGGGCAGGTGGTCAGGAATTGTAAAGCAAGATTGTAAAGTAAGGCTGAAAAAGCGATCGCTTAACCAGAAAAACTTACCGCACAGTACAGTAGGCGTGGCATAGCGAGAGAAACACCCAACTGTGTTCCCCCATCACTGCCGAGTCGCCAGTAAAACCTTGAAAATCAGCAACTAAACTCTTAATCCCTCAAGCTTCCGCTCATGTGCAGCTACAATGAACGCCTCAAAAATACGCAAATGTAAAGGGTCAGCCGGGGAAAGTTCTGGATGCCACTGGAGAGCAAATCCCCACGGATGGTCTTCATGTTCCAGTGCTTCAATCACACCATCAGGTGCTTTTGCAACGACACGCCAACCGAGTGGTGCAGTGCGTACCGCTTGATGATGCCAGGAAACCACAGATATCTCTGTTGTTCCAATCATGCTAGCGAGTTGACTGTCTGGCAGGATATGCACGCGATGTTCTGCTGGAATTAGCAATTCCTGTCGGTGCAGAATCGTTTCGCCAAACTCATCGGGGACGTGTTGCACCAAGTCACCACCACTTGCCACCATCAACACCTCTAAGCCTCGACAGATACCCAATACAGGTTTATCAGCCATGAGTGCAAGCTTAGCGAGTGCGAGTTCCGAAGCGTCTCGTTCTGAGTCTACGCCGTAAACCTTCGGATGCGGCGCACCGTTGTAGGTTACTGGGTCTAGGTCACCTCCACCTGTGAAAACCAAACCATCCACAGCTTCCATAAGAACAGCAGGGTCAGGTTCGCCTGGTGGCAGGAGAATTGGCACACCCCCAGCACGTCGTACTGCATTGACATAACCTACTGGCGCATAGAAGTTCCCAGTTTCCTGCTGCTTGTAGGCTGTAATTCCAATTATTGGGCACACTAAAGGGGACTTCTGGGTTGCTAGGGCTGTTCCAGCCGTTGTTGTTTTGAAGTTTCTAGACGAATTCAAGATTACGGACACCCTTTCAAGTTGTAGCTATCTATTGATAGTAATCATTCTTTAACCTGCTCAAGGAATCAGAGGTTACATTCCCACTACTTCCAGCGCTTGTGGCTTAGCGTAAGTTGCATCACCCGCCAAGGGTTCAAACCCCACAGCGAGTAGCAAAAGTCCATTACAATGGACTGAATTTTTTGCACAGCAGTTGTCTAGTTCACTTAAGTGGAGTTTCGCTAAAAGCCTGTGGAATTAATTTCATTTTCTCGGCTTAAATCAACTCACACATTGAGCAAAGGCGAGCGTAGTATCCAATTCTGAGTCCTTTTGCCATTCAATACTAAAGGCTCAAAGTTCACATTAAGCATATCGGCGTATCTACGCTAAGCTGAACAGCGTAATTATTTTTATTTTCTGGATTTTTATCCTGATACCGCTTTGGGAAGCCCGAATCAGAAATCAAACCTTCTGAAAAGGACATCCTCCAATGCGTATTTACTCTTCTTCCCTATTAGTCAGTCTGGCACTTACTGGGATAGCCATTAATTTACAAAGCGCTAACGCTTACTCAGCAAGTAGCTACCGCTCTGATTCTGGACAACAACAAACATTGACACAGGAATTGCAGGGAAAGGTTGACTGTAGCGACCGCACACAAAGTCCTCCACCTGGTTGTCCAAGAAGAGATACATAGTGGCTTCAGGAAATTGCAAGCCACTTTTTTTTGACTAGATACTACGAACTTGTTTCAGCCAACCATTATTTTTGAATCGCTACAACCTATCTCTTGATAAACTTTCAAGAGAGAGATAAAGGTGATTGGAAAACTAGGCTGGTTTCCACTTGCCATGAAAACTATGGGGAATTACATTAGGTAATCCCAATCGGCAGACTGGTTCGTCATCCAAAGCATTGCTATCAAACACCATCACCTCACTGGTGTCAGAATTACCGTCGTACACAACTGTTAGTATCCAACCCTGCTCAGGATTTATGGCATCAGCAGCATAAAGGGGTTCTGAAGGATAGCGATTCTCACCCAAATCAGCCATAACTAAGCTGTCGGTTTTGTTGTCGAAGCGTGCGATCGCACCGAAGACTTCTTGAGTCATATCAACCCCATCCCGATGTACCGTTAAGTAGGTATAGGGCGAAGCTTGTCCCACCAGCGTCTCCGGCACAACCGGAAACTCACAACCTCTATCTAACAATTCCTGCAACTGCGTTACTTTACCCGTTTGTGGATTCAAACGCGATCGCCACAGTGTTCCTTTCCCCTCAGTGTGGGTTTTCCCTGTTGCGACTTCTTTCAAACGCTGGTTCGTTTGAAAGTCTGGGTAACGCACAAAATCAATAACAACTGAGCCATCATTGTCTACATAGCCGTTGCTAAAGTGCCACTGGAACCAACTCTCGGCTTCACTGCGACTCACTAGGGATAAGCTTTCACGGTCAAAGATAATAACTTGAGTGGCTTTGTGTGGTTGCCACTTTAGCGCATCACTATAGTTACTCAACCCAACTCCCACTGGTAGGAGATTCACCCGTACTGGCGGCACAAAAAACACTAGATACTGCCCTGCCATGACAAAATCATGCACCAAAGGCAAACCATCGAGCGGGATTGAGTTTTGTTGGATAATTTTGCCTGTATAGTCGCTTTTGTAAACTTTCAGAGTTGCATTCAGCCCAGGGGCAACACCAAAGTTAAAAATCTCGCCTGTTTTCGGGTCAACCTTTGGATGAGCAGAAAAAGGCGATTCCTCCTTCAACTGACCTAAATCATCAGTTCCCCTCGTTTCCAATGTCTGAAGGTCAAGGGCATGAGGATTTCCACCTTCCCACAGTGCTAACAATTTATCTGGTAATACCAGCACTGAGGTATTCGCGGCATTCTTAATGGGTTTGAGCCATTGATTCCAAATCGGTCCCGGTGCCGTCATGCCATAGTTGCCGTAGAGGAAGTTATCCACAGCCGCTTCTTCTTGGTAGCCAGACGTTTGCACGTAGCGATAGAGTCCAGTAGCACCTCCCTCAATGAAATGCACACCCAAAATCGCGCCATCGCCATCAAACCAGTGTCCCACTCGTACCCCACCACGCTCTAAGCGTCCGGGCCCATTGCGATAAAGGGAACCCTTTAAGCCTTCTGGAATCTTGCCGGAAAGGATAGGTAAGGGAGTTGGTAAAAATTCTTTTGCTGGTTGGGCGATCGCATTTGCCCAAGCTCTACGGGTTACTGGCTTGCTGGTTGTAATCATGTTTAAAGAGAACTATCTACAGCGCAGCAGGTTTTTGATCAGAGTCCTGCTACTCAGGCATATTTATAAGTTTTATTACTTTTATTACAGTAAGGTTTAGCTTACCTGACCACTGTCAAAAGATGGACTTTGGTTCTTTGCTCGTCAATGCTCATGTTCAACAAAAAGACGCACCGTAGCACGTCTCCAGTTATTTCTACTCAAATACACTTTTGAGTGAACTATTTCTCTAAATAGGGGGTGACACCCTTCATCCCATTACTGCTATACTGTGCTTAGTAGATGCACCCTGATAATTGAGAGAGTCACCTCGTGGCTCTTTTTTTCTTTAGATAGTGTAGCAGGAACCGTGAATAAGCACTGTTGCGTTAACAATTGAGAATAGCTTTACCTAATCCCAATCCCCAATTGCCAGCCTCCAACTCCTAGAAAGGGACTAACTGCTTGCTGCACCAGCAGCTTCTTGCTGTTTGGCAGAACCTTGAGTTCCTAGCTGGATTAGCTCAATCTTGTAGCCATTTGGGTCTTCAACAAAAGCAATTACCGTTGAACCATGCTTCATTGGCCCTGGCTCACGGACTACTTTTCCACCCTTTAATCGAATTTGGGCACAGGTGCCGTAAATATCATCAACACCAAGGGCAATGTGACCATAAGCATTACCTAGATCGTACTTATCCGTACCCCAGTTGTAGGTTAGTTCGAGGACAGTGTGGTCAGACTCATCCCCATAACCAACAAATGCTAAGGTAAACTCGCCGCCTGGATAGTCTTTTTTGCGAAGCAGCTTCATCCCCAAGACATCACAGTAAAACTTGAGAGATTCATCAAGATTGCCGACTCGCAGCATTGTATGTAGCATTCGCATGAGCTGTTCTCAACTCCTTATTAGATTTCTCACTCTACTGCCCATTGTAAAGAGAGCTACCATCCGAGAACGTTATCAGGGGAAATCCCTACTAATTGGTAGGGAATGCAACAGTTGTGATCGCTAAACATCATTAAAGATGGTTCGGGGTTGCCAATTCACGGTATATCCTAAACGCGGCAATAATGTTTTTTTCAGGTGTTTTGGGCAAAGCTATTTGACAAAATACCGTACCGGGATAATCTATTCTCGATTGTCGCTAGTTAGTTAAGCACTGTTGCCATCAGCGCTAAGTACAGGAGGATATATGTTAGACAAGCCAGAAACTGCCATTGAGGCGATTGATGCCAGAGAGATTTTAGACTCACGGGGACGCCCCACTGTTGAAGCAGAAGTGCGCTTGGCGACAGGTGCAGTAGGATTAGCTCAAGTTCCTAGTGGAGCCTCGACGGGTACCTTTGAAGCTCACGAATTGCGGGATGATGACTCACGGCGCTACGGCGGTAAAGGGGTACTGATTGCGGTACGGAATATTAAGGAGAAAATTATTCCTGAATTATTGGGGATGGATGCACTTGACCAAGCCTCGGTTGACCTGAAAATGATTCATCGAGATGGTTCCCCAAACAAAAAGAACTTGGGCGCAAATGCAATACTCGCTGTCTCGCTAGCAACAGCTAAGGCGGCGGCTGATGACTTAGCACTTCCCCTCTATCGCTATTTGGGTGGGCCACTTTCTAATGTATTGCCCGTGCCGTTGATGAATGTCATCAATGGTGGTGCCCATGCGGATAATAATGTGGATTTTCAGGAGTTCATGATTGTGCCTGTGGGTGCCGAGACATTTCGGGAGGCATTACGTTGGGGGGCTGAGGTATTTGCATCACTAGCCAAGGTTTTGAAGGATAAGAAGTTGCTGACAGGTGTTGGTGATGAAGGTGGCTTTGCTCCTAACCTGGAATCCAATAAAGCAGCGTTGGAATTGCTGATTGCGGCGATTGAAAAGGCTGGGTACAAGCCAGGGGAAGAAATTGCCTTAGCAATGGATGTCGCGGCGAGTGAGTTCTATAAAGAAGGTCAGTATGTCTACGATGGGGCATCTCACTCACCACAGGAATTTATTGATTATCTGGATGGACTGGTAGGACAGTTCCCGATTATTTCGATTGAAGACGGGTTGCATGAAGAGGATTGGGAGAATTGGCAGCTACTGACTCAGAAATTAGGTTCACGGATTCAGTTAGTTGGTGATGACCTTTTTGTTACGAACCCGACAAGGTTGCAAAAAGGAATTGAGTTAAATGCGGCTAACTCGATCTTGATTAAACTCAATCAAATCGGTTCTTTGACGGAAACCCTAGAAACGATTGATCTGGCAACCCGTAATGGCTTCCGCTCAGTGATTAGCCACCGTTCTGGAGAAACGGAAGATACAACGATCGCAGATTTAGCAGTAGCTACCCGTGCCGGTCAAATTAAGACCGGTTCATTGTGCCGTAGCGAACGAGTTGCCAAGTATAACCGCTTGTTGAGAATTGAAGATGAATTAGGCGATCGCGCTGTCTATGCCGGGAAAATCGGCATGGGGCCGAAGTAGAATTCAGTCCAAGACTTCTCAGTTAGAAGAGATTGTAGGTTGGGAGAGCGTCAGCCTTGCCTAAAAAAGGCTTACTCAGTGATAGTTTTTCGTAAACTCAACCCAACCTACATAATTGTGGTGCTACTGCCTCCGGTGACAGCTTCCTAAGTCTGTCTTTGGTAGACTCCCCTAAATAGTATTGTTTGATAAATTGCTAGCCAAACCGCCAATATGAGGACAAATCCATGACACTGCCATCTGAAAAAGCCTCAAAAAGCTCTATGGATATCCGTCTACCTGCAACCTCAATAATTTGGGGATTCGCTACTGGGATGTTGGCGCTTTGTCTTCCGCTTTCAAATGACACTAACCATGGAACCGTTATTTCTATCGCTATAGTTTCTGCGGCGGCTGTGAGTACAGTGGCAGTTTGGCAATCCTCTGACAAAAAATCTCAGACTCGCAATGAAGCCTCTGATCGGGTTAAGGAGTTCAAAGAGCGCATTGCTAATTTAGAGATGATTGCTAGCTCGGATCACACTAATTGGCAAGGGAAAACTCAGGCAGTGATGAAAAGCGATCGCAAGTAGTCGAGTTGGAGGTGATTCATCGAGTAAATATTAAGAGCTTGCCGAGCTGCCTTATGTGGCGATCCCCCCTAACCTCCCTTAGTGACTGTACTCAACGTAGAGGTTTGGCGATCGCGTTCTTGGGAAAGCTTCAGGTTCAAAATCGACAAGCCCAAAATCACCAAAAACAAAACTAATCCAATCGTGCAAGCATAACTCATCTCTAAATCGGAGAATGCTTGCTCATATAGATAGTAAACAACCGTCTTAGAACTATTACGTGGCCCCCCCTGAGTCATGATGTAGACTTCTTCAAACACCTTTGTCGCAGAAATTGCAGAAATCACTGCCACCAATACCAAATAAGGTCGCATCAATGGCACTGTGATGTCCCAGTGCTTCAAGTAGCCATCGGAACCATCAATTGCAGCCGCTTCATACAGTTCAGCCGGAATTGACTGCAAGCCAGCCAGGTAAATCACCATGTAGTAGCCCAATCCCTTCCACACGGTTACTGCCATCACACTAAAAATCGCCCAATCGGGACTCGTTAACCAAGGAATACCTGTGCCGAAACCCAGTTGTTTGAGCAGTTGATTAAAAAGACCTGTTTCTGCATAAAGCCACTTCCAGGCAATCCCCGCTACAACCATAGAAATCACTACAGGTGTATAAAAAGAAGCCCGAAACCAGCTAATTCCTCGTAGCTTCTGGTTTACCAAAACGGCTAAAAATAGAGGAACGACCACTAAAATTGGCACAACACCTAGCAGATACAGCAATGTGTTTCCCAAGGTTCGCCAAAAAACGGCATCTGCCCAGAGGCGTTGGAAGTTGGCTAAACCTATCCACGTCGGTGCCTGGGTGAGATCGTATTCGTATTGCGTAAAACTCAAATAGAAAGCTTGTAAAGCCGGCCAAAAGACACTTAGCCCCAGCACCAACAGGGCAGGCAATAAAAATAGGTAAGGAGTCAGGTGTCGTTTGTTAAGAATTAAATCTTTTTGCATTCAACCAAATAACTTGTTAAAAAAATTATTAAATCACATAGAACAGCCGTGAGTTAAAGCTTACTTGTATCTTCTAGTAATGCCTAGGTCTAAATTGAAGTGCAGCTCATCAGTGTTGGCAAAAACTGTAATCTATTTAACTGTTTACCAAGGGTTGACATAGTGTAATTATTGTTTGATCAGTTATATCAAGTTGCACTAAAAGGTAGTACTCGACGCTCCAGATGGAGAAATGCGGCGATGCACGAGAGCATAGCACCCTATTCTCCGTTTTCCCATTGTCAGATACTACGACTGAATGCAACTACGTCTAATAACTGGGTGCGCGTTAATAAACACGGGTTGAGTCAGGGAGTTAGAATACAGGATTCTGCATCCAAACGGGAGAAGTGAAACGTAGCCAGGGAAGGAATTGACCGTTTTAGCTTCTGAATCAATGAATTCAGAGTCAAGGCGATGTCTAGTCCGTACCAACTCCTAACCGTCAACAATCAAGCGAAACCTCTTGAGGCTAGCTCAGCATACACAGATTTTGCAGGATTGCTCCCTAAGCGTTAGAGACACCTTGCCTCCTACGGTTTACGTCAAAAACTTCATTACTTCACTGTGCTATCTATCGTTAGGAATGCTGCCAAATTTATCAAGATTGGCGATTTGAGACTGCAGCAAAATCTCAGTAATTGGAAGATGGCATTAATCCACAACACATTGAAAAGCGAAAAGCCGTGGAGCGTTTAAAGAGAAGGCACAATAGCTTACTTGAGCAAATGATAGTAGTGGAACCAGCGACGACTAGGCTGGAACTTTTTTCAGATACACCCAAGACATCAACTATAGGGGGTGAGATTTCAGCCCTATTTAAGCTAATACCAGCGCCCTTAGTTGTTTCCCGGTTAGCAGACGGTGTTATTTTGTACGCCAACGAGGATTATTGCACTACTTTTGGTCTGGCTGTCGAACTAATGAGTGAAGGCGCTGACGCTTATATTTGGCGATCGCGAAATTCTCAGCAACCCTTAGACTTCTACCACAACCCAACAGACCGACAGAGAATACTAGACATTCTCGCTACTCAAGGAAACCTCCGCAATTACGAACTCAGAATGCAGCATACAGACGGTACACCCCTGTGGTGTTCTGTCTCACTACAATTGCTAGATTTTGACGGCGAACCTGCACTCTTGGGACTCTTTCATAATGTTACTGACTACAAGCAAACAACTGAGGTACTCCAGCAGCGACCAGTGAACCTCGTCACTGCCTTTGATCCCACAAACAACAGCGAACCACAGCAGCAAAGCGAAGATCGTGAACGTGCAGAGGAAGAACTACGGGCAAGTGAATTGAAATACCGCACCCTCATCGAACGGATGAATGAGGGAGTAGTAATTGTCGATAACAACAACCGGATTCAGTTTGTAAATGACCGTTATTGCGAAATCTTGGGCTACACCAAGGACGAGTTGATTGGGAGATACGAACAAGACCTTGCCGCTACTGAAGCTGACCATAACCTCTTGCAAACAAAAAGTGAACAATGCAAGCAAGGGCTTTACGACAAATACGAAATCCAGATGCGGCGAAAGTCAGGAGCAGTCCTATCAATCTTGATCAGTGGTACTCCAATTTTTGATGCCGAAGGAAAGCCTGTTGGCTCAATGGGTATCTTGACCAACATTACCGAACTCGAAGCACAAGAGGTGCTCTGGGCATCAGAAACCAAATATCGCGAGCTAGTAGAGCGAATTCCAGCCGTTACCTATATTGCGGCGCTTGATGAAACGAGTGCCACACTCTACATCAGCCCCCAAATCGAAGCCCTGCTGGGATATTCCCAGATGGAGTGGTGGGCGAATTCTGACTTATGGTATCAACGACTCCACCCTAGCGATCGCAAAAGTGAAGCCGCTATCAGGCACCACGCATTAGCGCAGTTGGCTCATAGCCATACTCCAAGTGAATCCTTTGTCCGGGAATATCGTCTCCTAACTCATACAGGCGCAGTCGTATGGCTCCGAGATGAGGCTGTCGTGATAACTGACGATGCGGGTCAACCTCTTTTCCTTCAAGGGGTTATGTTAGATATCACAGAGCGCAAGCGGGCAGAAGAAGAAATTCAACTGTTGCAAACTATGACCCAAGCGATTAGTGAAGCCCCTGATTTTCAATCGGCGCTCTCTGTTGCTCTGAATAAGGTTTGTGAAGCAACTCGCTGGGATTTTGGGGAAGCTTGGGTAAAAAGTGCTGACGGCACAGTTTTAGAATTTTCAACAGCTTGGTGCAGTAGGCAAGGGAATAGAGATCAGAGCTTTTTGGAGGTAACCTCTGAGAATCAGCCTCACCCACTTCCTAATCCCTTGAGTGATTTTCAGCACTACAGTGAAGACTTTACGTTTGCACCGAATGCAGGATTGCCAGGACAAGTTTGGTCATTGCAGCAACCTGTGTGGATTCAAGATGTTTCTCTTGAGCCAGATACCTTTTTTGTTCGCTCCCGTGTGGCAAAAGGCTATGGACTGAAAGCAGGGTTTGGTGTGCCGATTCTGGCGGATGACCAAGTGTTGGCAGTGCTGACCTTTTTCATGTTTGAATCCCGTCAAGAAGACCGACGATTGGTAGAGCTAATTACAGCCGTAGCTGCTCAGTTAGGCGCTGTACTTCAGCGTAAGCAAATCGAGGTAGCCTTGCGGGAGAGTCAGCGCCGCCTTGCAAGTTTGATTGATGCTCTGCCGGGAATAGTCTTCTCCTGTACAAGCGACCCTAATGGCTCGATGACCTACCTGAGTGAAGGCTGCCTGATGCTTACTGGTTACAAAAGTGAAGAATTGATGGGAAATCGGGCAGTTTCCTTCAATAGCATTACTCACGAGGAAGACTTACCAAACGTCTTGGCAGCGATTAAGACAGGTGTGGCTCAAAAACAACCGTATGTAGTGGAGTATCGTATCCGCACAAAATCCGGTCACGAGAAGTGGGTGTGGGAAAAAGGGCATGGAGTATTTGATAGTACGGGTAAGGCTCTAAGTATTGAAGGCTTCATCACCGACATCACGGAGCGCAAACGTTCTGAAGAAGCCTTACAACAAGCTGAAGCAAAATATCGCAGTATTTTTGAGAATGCCTTGGAAGGGATTTTCCAATCGACGGTTAATGGATACTACCTCTGTACCAATCCGGCGCTGGCACGGTTGTATGGCTATTCATCTCCTGCCGAACTGATGGCACGTTTGACGGATATTGGGCATCAGCTTTATGTCGAGCCGTGCCGACGCGCTGAGTTTACTCGTCTGCTGCAAGAAAACGATGCTGTCTCCGGTTTTGAAGCTCAGGTTTATCGCAAAGATGGTAGTGTGATTTGGATTGCAGAAAATGCCCGTGCAGTTCGCGACCTTCACACGGGTGAGCTGCTGTACTACGAAGGCACGGTTGAAGATATCACAGAGCGAAAGCTGGCGAAAGAACAGCTGCATGAACGAGCGTTTCATGACTTATTGACAGGATTGCCAAACCGTGCATTGTTTATGGATCGCTTGAGCCATGCTGTAGAGCGAGCTAAACGACACCCTGAGTATCGATTTGCTGTTTTATTTTTAGATCTAGACCGCTTCAAAATAGTTAACGATAGCTTGGGGCATTTGGTAGGAGATCAGTTGCTAGTTGCGATCGCACGTCGCTTAGAAGCCTGTCTGCGTACAGAAGATACTGTAGCCCGCTTAGGGGGAGATGAGTTCACCATCCTGCTTGAAAGTATTGAAGATATTAACCCCGCAATCTGTGTCGCTGAGCGGATTCATCACGAGTTAAGCGCACCATTTCATTTGGATGGACACGAGGTTTTCGCAGCAGCGAGTGTTGGCATCGTCCTTAGTCAAGAAGTGCCTCAAGGTGCCTGTACAACTGATTACGAAAAACCAGAAGACTTTCTGCGTTATGCAGACACAGCGTTGTATCGTGCAAAGGCATTAGGGAAGGGACGCTACGAGGTTTTTGAGACAACCCGGCACGAAGAGCGTTATAGCGGTTTCCTGGAGAGATGAGGTACAGCGGGAGGTGTGTGAAACAAGAGACATAGCAGGGAAAACAAAAAAGCCGATAGCTGATAGCTGGTAGCTGACGGCTTTCTGCTATCCTACATCCCACTCCCCATGAGAATGAAGGGAGACCAATAGTAAGGATGGCGAAACGGACTCCTGTTAGAGGTGTTAGAAGTGGGTGGGAGATTTTCTTCCTCTTGCTCAGCAGATTGCGATCGCTGCGGGGCATTCACCCTTGGTGCTTGACCCAATCGAGATAAACCTGGATCGGTTGGATTGCCGCCATTGAGTAGTCGCAGTTGGGCTTGACGGAGGGCTTTGGCTTTCATTACAGGTGAGTCTGGCGTTCCTTTGGATAAGTTTTCATAAAATTGCTCCATCAAAATGCGCGTACTTTGATCATCCACGTTCCATAACGAGGCAACTACATTGCTTGCTCCGCTTTTGAGAAAGTAGTAGCCAATGGCAGCAATCTCTCTACCATCCAATCCGGGGCCGCCCAATGCGGTTTCACAAGCCGATAGCACCACGGTATTGATATTACGCAAATCGAGCCAAGTTTTAATAGTAGGAATTGCCAGCTTCTCACCTGTACCCAGTAGTAGATAGGACTGATTCGCTCGTCCAGGTACAAATTCGCTATGAGTCGCGATATGTAGCAACTCGTGATTCAGTAAGTTGTCTCGTAAAGTAAAAAAGTTAAAGTCCTGATTGAGGAATTCTTGACCTGGATAAATTCCCTTGGGATCAAGACTATCTCGCCGCACGATCACATCTAACTCGTCTATCACACTGGGCAGGGCTTGAAATCCTCCCACCGCTTCCGATACTCCCATTGCAAGCAGCCGCATCTCTTGCTGATCTGGAATCGCTGGAATGCGTTCTCCTGCGCTAGCATTAACACGCTGAAAGTTGAAGGGACGTCCTGCTAGCTTTTGCTCTTGTATGGGCAATTGTGTCTTGGTCAAATTGGCTGATACCAGGGTTGAAATGCTGTAGGTTTCAATTAGGTACTTTTCCCCGTCAAACAGCGTTGCCATTGGTATATAACGAGCTGAGCGATCTAGCGAGAACACAAGATTTTTAATATTATTCGCTTGTAGTTCCTGTTCCAACGGTTTGACCAGCCAGTCATACAATTGCTTTCCTGTCGCTTGCACCTCTTCAAGATTGGAAAGACGATTTTGCAATAACTGGCGAAACCTTAAAGCTGTAACTTCCAACTCTGCTTGACTGACACCCGAAACTTCCACACTTTTGAGAATACCGCCTTTGGATGCCCACAAAAGCCAGAGTTTATCTTCCATTACCAAAGGATAAATCAGTACCGTATTCGGTTGAGCTTCAACAATGCTTTGGGCTTTGAGAGCAAACTGGCTAGGGTCAACGAAGGCTTCATCCGTTTCTTTGTTATCCTGAATAACTGTTTCTAGCCGCCCAATTGCTTGATAATATTGCTTTGTTAAACTCTCCCGTTGTTCCAGCAGTTCCTCCAGTTGGGAGCAATCAGTTTGCTGACATTCATTGAGCTGATACCCAAAGCTGATTAAGCTACCATATTCCCTAATAATCTGCTCTTCGGCAGGTGTGATGGTCAAACTGGCAGGTTCACCGCTTTCTGTAAAGTTGACTTTAGGGTCACCTGTATATTCGCGTAACTCCTGCCCTTTGAGGAGTTCTAAGACTTGCTGAGCTTCTAGCCTGCGGTTTTCTAGTAGCAGTAAGCTGGTTAAGGAGCGATAGACTTCGGTACTTTGCAATCCATTGATATTTTGAATTCCTTGCCCAAACGATTCTTCTAGCCAACTGGGTAATCCAGGAATCACCCGACGTTCTTGTGCTTCATTCTTGTTAACGGCTTGCTTGTAATAAGTAATAGCGGTTGCTAACAGGTTGGATTCCTGGTAAAGGCGAGCGATACCTGCTAAAGCACTAAAGCTATCTGTAATTGAAAGGGCTTCTTGATAAGATGCGATCGCAGATTCTTTTTGTTGTGCATTTCTGTAGATTTCGGCGCGAACTTCCAGCGTTAATGCTTCTAACTCAGGGTTATCTTTTTCTTGGGCAATACTCCGACTTTCATTAATCAGCTCAAGCGCTTTTTCTAAATCTCTGCCTTCGGAGTAATTTAAGCTCAAACCAATCAGAGCTAAGGCTTCAACTAATGGACTTTCAACGTCTTGTGCGATCGCGAGTCCACGTTCTGCCAAGTCAAGAGATTGTTGATAGTTTTCTGTTGCGAAATAAGCCAAACTCTGCATTACTGAAGCGGCACCTTCTGTCTCAGGCTGTTGCAGATCTTGTAAAGAAATAATTCCTTTCTCGGTTGATGCAATTACGTTTTGGTAGTTTTGTTCCTTGAGGTAAACACCTGCAAGTGTTAATAACGGAGGTGCAACCGGATTAGAAATATTGTTTAGCTTCGCAACCTTTAAAGCTTGTTTGGCAAAAATAATAGCGTTCTGCTCCTCACTGATTGAGCTATAAACACTACTAAGAATGGCTAGTGCTTTCATTTCTGAAAAGTGGTCTTTGATTTTCCACGCTGTTGTCAAGCCTGAGATTGCTGCCTTTGTGGCTTTTTGATACTCACTCTTACTTGAAGCGAGGGACTCATAAGCGCTGGCTAACGTAATGAAAGCGGATGCCTTAGCTTGAAGATTTTGCAGTTCTTGGGCAAGAGTCACGCTAGCTCTGGCAGACTCTACAGCTTGCTCATATTCGCCTAAAGAAATGTAAGCATCCCCTAGCGTGATTAAGGCTTCTAATTCTTTATCACGGTCTTTTTGTTCCCGTGCTAGCGCTAGAGTTGTTTTAGAAAATTCAACAGTGTCGTTTGCGTCTTTGAGGGGAGTATAAATTGATACCCAGCTTCGGAGTTCTTCAATAGCCTGTATCCTACTAGCCTCATCCTCGATTTCGGGTTCACCCAATTTCCGCTCTATGTCCAGAGCTTGCTCGAAACTCTGTCTTGCTTCTAGCCTTTGCTCTCTACCTAACTGCTCAACACCTTCTCGAAATAGTCGCTCTGCCTCCGAGTCAGACGTTTGTACGGGCAACCTAGAATTAGTTTGCTCGGAAAGTGCGAGTGAGCGATAAGCAACGTTGTTAACAGTCGCGCCAATGAGCGATCGCTCAGAAATGAAGGTCAAAATCAAGGTAGCTACTGCAAAGCTAAGATACTTTAGAGGGGAAGGCATATAATGAGTCCTATTACAAGCCAACATGGAAGTATGGCGGGCTTGAGTAGTATATAGGCTCCACAAAACATTCTTGAATCTACCTAGAGCAAGAATTATCTATTGTCAGCTTCTACGCTGTTGTCTAAAGGCTACAACTTGGGGGGTAGACATACGTAGATTTAGCCTAGTTACTTAAAAAATATACATAAGAAAGTTCAGTATTATGACTATTTAGGAAACGATAGATGCCAGTAGATTGCCTAATTTTTAGCAAATTTTGGCATTTCAGTTGAAATTACTACCTTGATATTAATTTTCTTCCTAGTCATTGAAGATTAAGCTTTATAAATTAAGAAAAGTGTTAATTTTCAATAACCCTATAGAGAGGATAATTTAAAGTTGTGTGACTTAAATTACATACAAACTTTGTCATTAGGCTTTTGTTCTGCCATCTTAATAAAAAGACCCTGCTTTCTAGAGAACGCATAGCTTATGGCTTGGTTTAAACGCTCATCACGGTTCATAATTCTAACGACACTGCTAGCGGTGAGTTTAGCAATAGGGATTGCAGTCAATACTCCTGCACAAATGCAACCTCAATTGAGAACTGACTCAATCAGTGGCAAGTTGCCAACTGACTGGGAAAATACTTTCACCCCACCAACTAGTGGTTCTCTTCCGGTGAATAGGGAGGGTGGAGGTACACGGGGTGCCAAGTGTATCCAAGGTAATGATTCACTCATTGCTTTAGTTCCAGCTTCTTTGATAGGAGAAACTATCGCTGAGTATCCAACCGTTTTCTGGTATATGCCCAAAACAGTAGCAAGCCAGCTAGAGTTTATGTTGCAAGATGCCAATCAAGAGGAGATTTACTCGACTACCTATACGTTGGCGAAGTCTACTGATAACACAGTTATCGGTACTCCCGGCATCATGAGTCTTAGTCTTCCTGCTTTTGCTAACTTACCTCCATTGAAGTTAAATCAGGAGTACTTCTGGACAGTAGCTTTAGTTTGTAATCCGACAGACCGTTCTCTAGATGTTTTTGCTGGTGGTGGAATTAAGCGAGTTCAACCTGACCCAACTCTTGCACGTCGAGTCCAACAAGCAACACCCCAAGAGCGTATCGCTCTCTATGCAAACAAGCGGCTATGGTATGAGACGCTGGCTACTTTAGTTGAATTACAACGTGATCGCCCAAATAGCTATGATCTGACAAATGCTTTTAATAAACTACTGACTTCAGTCGGATTGCAAGGACTTCCTTCTCAACAAGTCAATTAAAGCAACGAATAGGCTAGCTTCGTCACTCATTCGGCACTCAAAACCGTTGAAAATTTGGAGGTCGATAGTTTTACGGCAACGGCAAAGTGACTATAAACGTAGTGCCGTCTCCAACTTCACTCCTAACCTGAATCGTTCCCTTGTGTAAATCTACTGCCTTTTTAACAATTGCCAGTCCTAATCCCGTACCAGGGATTTGACCGACATTGCTTGCTCGATGAAACGATTCAAACAATCGTGCTTGGTCTTCTGGGGGAATACCAATACCCTGATCTTGAATCTGGAAGATTGCCTCTGTATCGGTTAGATTCAGTTCCCACCGTACAGTACCGCCACTTGGTGAGTATTTGATGGCGTTTGAGAGCAAATTGCTAAAGATGTGCCGCAGCAATTTTTCATCCATACAAGTGGATACTGGCTTACTAAGCAACGCTAGCTCTCCTGAAGCACCGCTATTGAGGTTTTGCCCAGACACAAAGACAACAGAAGCTCTCGTGGTGGCATCTTGGGTGCTGGCTTTTCCCAATTGGAACTCTTCCACCAAATTCAGACAAAACTGTTCCAAATCAAGGGGAGTTGGATTAAACTCCAATTTACCTGCTTCGGCTTTGCCAATGAGTAAGACATCGTTCAACAATTGAGTCATGTGTTGAACCATATTTTGAATACGCTGGAGATGGCTGCGTTTTTTGTCCTCACTCCATTTCTGGCTATAGTGTTCCAGCAATTGGGCCGAACTTAAAATTGTTGTGAGTGGAGTGCGGAACTCGTGGGATGTGGTAGAGACGAAGCAAGATTTGAGTTCATTCAGTTCCTTTTCTTTTTGAAGCGCGTTACGAATTTCTTCTTCTGCCTGTTTACGCTCAGTGATGTCATAAAGGATACCGGACGTACCAAGAAGGGTACTGTCAGGATTGAGAGTTAACCGCGCCTCAACTTCGAGCCAGCGAAAACCACCGTTTACTGTTAGATAACGAACTTCAAAGCGACAGTAGTCTTTTTGACCTGAAACTAAGGAGTAGAATTGCTCCCGACTAAGTTGACAATCATCTGGGTGAACGTAGTCTATCAACGCTTTACCTAAGCTTTGTTCAAGAGAAAATCCGGTAATTTCACTCCACGCTGGATTGAGAAACGTCCATCTACCCGTCATGTCGGTTTGGAAAATTACCTCTTTGATGCCATCAACGACAGAGCGATACCTCCTCTCACTCTGGCGCAAGGCTTCTTCATTCCGCTTGCGTTCTGCGATTGTCGCCATTCGTTCTGCCCTGGTTTGGCGTTCACGCTTGACTGTCTCGGTGTAGTTATCAAAAAAGTCAATTAAAGTAGGTTCGTCTGCCAGTAGTAGTCCTAAATGCTCCTGCACTCGCTTGTCAGATTCGTATTGATAGGCAATTTCCGGGTGGGCTTCCATCCACGCATGACAAGTCCTCACATAAGCGATAAACGAAATTAAGTGCTGGTAATTGACTTGTCCCAGAATGCGGCGAAGTTGACTCCGGCAGTACTCAGCCTCCTCTCGTTCCATAGCAATAAAGATTGAACAGTAGAGGAGACTTTCTTCTAGTGCTGAGTTCGCTTCTGGTAAAATCGCCAAGCCATCCGGATAGGCAGCTAACCGACTGAGGTGTTCATCAATTTCAGCCTCCGTTGGCGGTGGTGATTCCAACAGTTGCAGTACCTCCCGTGCCCTGACTCCTAGAGGGCGTAAAGAACAACTATGGCAAATCATGCAGTAAGGAACAGGACAATAACGTGAGAGGTACGCAGAGATCTTTTCCTTGAAAAGAGGCGATAGAGGATTACCAACGTAAGCCGAAAGTGTTTGTTGCCATAAGTTTTCCATCACCTGTGGAGTTTCTAGTGCTGGTGCAAAGAAAGGAGGGAAGAAACCAAATTTTTCCTCGATTTCTGCCTTAATTTGATCACTGGTTCGCACGGATTTCTATCTCCATTCCGTAAGCCATAATCTTAGTCTTCCCATATCCCCCGTAGGGGCGCACAGCTATCATTGTGGCAATTTAAGGTTAGCTTGGTGGTTGTAGATACTATATTGGCTGTATGGGCAACTCGATCGCAAATTCTGTTCCTTGCCCTGGTGTTGAAATACAAGTTAGCTGGCCACCGTGTTTTTCAACAATAATTGAGTGAGCGATCGATAGTCCCAAACCCGTGCCGACACCGACAGGTTTAGTGGTGAAGAAGGGGTCAAAAATACGTTGTTTCACATCTTCTGGGATACCAGAACCATTGTCAGAAATTCTAATCATTACATGGGAAGGATGAATGGCTCCGCCTTCATGCTTGACTGCGGTACGGATTACAATCATTGGCGAACAAGGCTGTGTTTCTAGGGCATCAATAGCATTATTCAGGAGATTCATAAACACCTGATTGAGCTGACTGGGATAACACTCAACCAGAGGCAATTGACCATACTCTTGGATTACCTGAATTTCAGGCGATGAAGGGTCTTTTTTCAGTCGATGCTGCAAGATTAGCAGGGTACTACTGATGCCTTCATGAATATCAACCTCCTTCATGTCTGCTTCATCCAGACGGGAGAAGTTGCGTAGAGAAAGGACAATTGTACGAATGCGCTTCGCTCCCTTTTTGATTGACTCAAGCAGTTTGGGGAAGTCTGCTTTTATGAACTCCAAGTCAAGTGCAGCAATCTGTTGCTGGATTTGTGGTATAGGTTCCGGATAGTATTTGCCATAAAGTTGTACTAGGTGCAGCAAGTCAGAGGCATATTCACGGGCGTAGGCGATATTCCCGTAGATGAAGCTAATGGGATTGTTGATTTCGTGGGCAATACCCGCAACCATTTGACCAAGACCGATCATTTTTTCATTCTGAATTAGCTGGGCTTGGGTTTGTTTGAGTTGGTGCAAGGTTTGCTGAAGCTGTTGATTTTTGGTTCTCAACTCGCCCTCAGATCGCCGCAAGGCTTCCTCTGCTTGTTTCTTATTGCTAATATCCTGCACCACTGCAATAAAATACTTCGGGATGCCGAATGAACTACGCCGCAACGAGACAGTGAGGTTAACCCAAATAAACGCACCACTTCGAGTGATGTAGCGTTTCTCCATAGAGTACATCTGAATCTTCCCGGCTAATAGCTGAGAAATTTGGGAGACATCGGCATCTTCGTCGTCTGGGTGGGTAATATCCTGGAAAGTTTGTGTCAACATTTCCTCCTGGGTATACCCTAAGAGGTCACAATACTTTTGGTTAATGCGGAGAAATTCACCCTTTAAATTTGCATGAGCAATGCCAACCGCCGCTTGATTGAAGGTGGCACGGAATCTCTGTTCGCTGTCTTGGAGTGCTTTCTCTGCTTGTTTACGATCGCTAATGTCACGCCAGAAAACGGAAAGCCCTTCTGCACAGGGATAGACACGCACTTCAAACCAGCTATTCCACTGCGAACAGAACGTTTCAAAAATGACAGGAATTTGCTCTCGCTTGGCTTTATGGTACTGCTGTTCAACGATCGTATCTGCCGTTTCTGGCAATGCTTGCCAAATATTTACCCCTCGCAATTCTTCCCGATTTCGTCCAAAAATCCGTTCGGCTTCTCCATTGAGATACGTGAACTGCCACTGATGATCGAGGGCAAAAAAGGCATCGGTGATTCGTTCTAGGATGTGGACTAATTGCTGGTGCGAGGCTTGTAGTGCCTCCTCGACTTGCTTGCGATCGCAAATGTCTGTAATCATCCGCAAGACACCAACAAACTCACCCGCCGCATCTAAAATTGGCGTAGCCGAAACAATTGCCCACAAATCAGAGCCATCCTTGCGGCGGAATTTGAAATCATGTCGTTCGTGGATGCCTTGACGGCGGCGCTCTACATAAGCTTGCGCTAGAATTCGACTGTCTTCATCCATGAATTCAAAAAGCGATCGCCCCACCATTTCCTCCACGGTATAGCCCAGCATCTCGGCAATGCGGCTGTTAGCAAAGGTTGTCTTGCTATCCACATCGAACATCCAGATGCCTTCTGATGCCGTTTCCAAGATGCGGCGGTAATGATTTTCTGATTCCCGCAGTCCCTCCTCAGCTTTCTTACTCTCGGTGATGTCTTCGCAAATCCCTAACAGATACCGGGGAGTACCACTGTCGTCCAGCAAGGGGATTTTCTTTGTATGTATGCGCCGTTCTCCATGATGGGGTGTCATCAGGGGGACATCTCGGCTTTCTACCAGCTTGCCTCCGGTTAGCACTTGTCGGTCTTTAGCACGTAAGTATCGCGCTTGCTCTTGTGGTAAAAAATCATAGTCGTTCTTGCCCAGCACGTCTTCTCTGGAATAGCCAAATACTTCCTCACTGGCTTTGTTCCAGTACATGAATCGCAAATCAACGGCATCTTTAATAAATATTCCGAGGGGTAGATTTTCAACAACAGAGTTCAGGAACGTTTGGGTACACCGCAAATCGGCTTCAGCTTGTTTGCGATCAGTAATATCCAAAATGACCCCATTGAGCTGTAGAGGCAACTCTTGTGGTTCTCCCTCCCCCTTCTCACTGAAAATGCCTTGTCCTTTGTCATAAACCCAAGCTAAACTGCCATCAGCTCGAACAATCCGGTACTCAATAACATAAGGCTGTTTAGCCTGCATACCCTGTCGAACAGCCTGCTCAACTCGCGCCCGATCTTGGGGGTAGATAATACTGGTAAAAGATCGCACACGATTATTGATAAAATCACTCGGCGGATAGCCAGAAATCTCTTCAATCGCTTCGCTAAAGAAAGCCATCGTTCGTAAAGGCGATCGCCCTAAAGCTTCGTCGTAAGCACAGTGGTACACAGCCCCCGGAATATTAGCGACTAAAGCGCTAAAGCGTTCTTCGCTGTGTTTCAGCAATGCCTGTACCTCTTGACCAGTCGGGGAGTGAGTCACTTGTGGAAAATTTGCTTAGATATACATGGTTTTATAAACACCCTGCGGTGGGGCAAGCTAATCTGCCTTTCTGTCAAGCCCACTACTGCCAAAAATATTAAATTATTATTTAATTTTATGTTTAATTATTTAAAATAATAAGTTTATTGAATATAGAAATACCTTATGGTTTTTATAAAAATATTCTTCAAAAGGAATACCGCTATGATTAGCAAGCTACAAAAAGAGAAATAAATACATTTTTTATTCGTTAGGTGGGCAAGGTGAAGTAGTATTTAGCATCAAGTGAGCCATCCATGTCAGAGCTTTTACATGAAACCTTGAACCTCTTCTTCCCACAGTGGCAGGGTTCAGGAAAGTTTGAGCTGTATGAGGGTGCCAAGCTTCTTTACGAATCTCTGCACCATAGAATTTCCTTTACTGAGATTTCTACGTCTCTAACTTATTCACTAACCATTGATGAGAGCATTCTTGGATACAGCCAAATTTTTTCCCAACTTTTAGAGGCTTGTAGAGTTATACAAACTCATAATCCAGAACGTATCCTAACAGTTGGAGGAGATTGCGGTGTTGAAATTGCCCCCGTTTCTTTCCTCAACAAGAGATACGACAAAGCCTTAGCTGTCCTATGGTTAGATGCTCACGGAGATTTAAACACGCCAAGTTCATCCCCTAGTTCTCATTTTCATGGAATGCCATTGCGCGTTTTACTAGGGGAAGGTAAAACGGATATTGTGGAGCAAGCTTTTTCAACATTACGTTCAAATCAAGTATTTCTTATTGGATCGAGAGATTTCGATTTACCTGAAAGAAGTTTTATTCAGCAAAGCGATTTATCTGTGTTCTCAGCCAAGGTAATTAATGATAGGGAGTATGAGCCGCTATTCTCAACGTTGGAGAAAGCTGGTTTTGATAAACTGTACATCCATCTTGACTTAGATGTTATCGAGCCTGAAGAGTTTCCTTATGTGGCTTGCCCGATACCAGGTGGAATACATATAGACAGACTCAAAAATCTGTTAGTTTCTTTAAAAGACAGTTTTGATATAGTTGGCTTTAGTGTGCTGGAATTTTTGCCGACTAATCTTATAAACTCAGCTGCTTTAGAAGTTGTCAAGCTCCTTGAAAGCGTTAATTTGATGTCTCTGTCAGTTACATAATAGTTACAATGCCGCCACTCCTCTTAGTCGTTAAACCGTGACAGCTAGCTTAATTTCGCTAGCTTTGAATAGGAAAATTGCTTAATTATACTGATTCGGTAAAGGGGAAAGGATTAATCTCTCTTTTCCCCTTCCCCCTGTACCCATTAAGCAAGTGTTTGAGGAAGGCTTTTAGTAGTTTCTGATTGCTCACTACTTACAGGTAAAGGGCGACTCGCAATTGGCATCCGCCAACCAGTACCAAAGGCACGGTCAGTAACTTTTAGTCCCGGAGGGGCTTGTCTACGCTTAAATTCAGCCCCAGCAACTAACCGCAGTACTTTGTTAACAATATTAGGGTCGTGACCCGCATCAACAATTTGAGTAGGTGTTTGATGGTTGTGAAGCAGCCGATCCAGGATATCATCTAGAACGTCGTAGGACGGGAGAGAGTCTTGGTCAACTTGCCCCGGCTTAAGTTCTGCACTCGGAGGCTTGGTGAGGATGTTGCTTGGGATAATTTCTTGTTGCTGATTTGAATGAATTTTCACCACTCCGCTAGTATTGAGCCATTTGCACAGGGAGTAAACGCGAGTTTTGGGAACATCGGCAATTACAGCTAAGCCACCATTCATATCGCCGTAGAGGGTGCAGTAACCGACTGCCATTTCTGACTTGTTACCTGTGGAGAGGAGGAGATAGCCAAACTTATTGGCGATCGCCATTAACAAGTTACCTCGAATTCGTGACTGAATATTCTCCTCTGCAATGCCAAACTCAGTCCCAGCAAATAGCGATTCTAAGGTATGGTCATATCCTTGCATCAACTCGCCAATCGGCAGAGTGTGCGTCTTGATGCCTAAATTAGCGGCGAGGGTAAGGGCATCTTTAACCGAATGGTCGGAACTGTAAGGAGAAG
This sequence comes from Symplocastrum torsivum, assembly GCF_059505465.1. Taxonomy (NCBI): domain Bacteria; kingdom Bacillati; phylum Cyanobacteriota; class Cyanophyceae; order Oscillatoriales; family Microcoleaceae; genus Symplocastrum; species Symplocastrum torsivum. The sequence continues at coordinate 100,128 of NZ_JCACKQ010000012.1, forward strand.
GCATCAGGACACCCAATACATTCTCTCGTCCCAATGCAACAGATGCGATCGCAGCAACCAATGCCGAATCTATCCCACCACTTAAGCCCATCACAACCTTACTAAAGCGGCACTTACGAGTATAGTCATGCACGCCCAGTACCAATGCTGACCAAATTTCCTCATCAAGACTGGTAGGTGCGGGTGCTATTGTTGTCGGTAGCAAATCTCGCTCTTGCTCATCAAATTCCAAAATTACTAAGTCTGTCTCGAAAGCACGGGCATGACAGACTATCTCACCGGCACGGTTAAAGGCGACACTATTGCCATCAAACAGCAAATCATCATTACCCCCTACCTGATTGGCGTAAACGATAGGTTGCTGGTAACGGACAGCACCATGTCGCAACATCGACTCCCGGAGTTGCTGCTTACCAGCACTATAAGGTGAACCTGATAGATTAACGATGATATCTACACCCTCGTGGGCTAAGTCTGCAATCGGATTAACGGCATAATTCCGCTTGCCCCAAAACTCTTCATCATTCCACAAATCTTCGCAGATGGTGACACCAATACGGACACCATCAAGGGTAAAAGAATTAGCCTGAAGCCCTGGTTCAAAGTAGCGATTGTCGTCAAAGACATCGTAGGTGGGCAACAGTCGTTTGTGAAACATCTGCTGCACTACGCCCTGTTCTAGCAAGGCGATGCTGTTAAAGAGTGGCTTGCCACCAGCGACATGAGCGTTTGGATTTGGTGTCACTGTCCCCACTAAAACAGCAAGGGATGACGGCAGTTGTTCTGCCAGTTGTTGCAGGGTAGTTGCCATTGCTTCCACCAAAGCTGGATTTAGCAGTAAGTCGCGTGGTGGATAGCCACACAAGGATATTTCTGGTGTGAGTAAGAGGCGTACCCCCTGATTTGCCGCAAGTCTTGCCGTCTCCAGAATCTGTTGAGCGTTGCCCGTAAGGTCACCTATTGTCGGATTGAGTTGTGCGATCGCAAGTTTCATATGGGTTTAGTTGCTAAGGTTCTTTTATAGCGTCAAATCAAATTCACAGGAAATTCTAGTAATTTAGAAATTACCTTAAGCCCATTGTTGCCAGTGTAATTAATGAGCCAAGAACCTAATTGCTAGCAGCCTTGAGTGCGATCGCTCAGCATGATCGCGCTAATTGACTGCCAGACAGTTGAGCTACCATTTCAGCACGAGAGGAAACCTGCAACTTCCGAAACATTCGCTTCAACGCTTGCTTCACCGTGTTCTCTGTAATCCACAGCACCGCACCAATCTCTGCACTGGTTAACCCTTGCGCTACGAGTTCTGCAATTTGAGCTTCGCGGGGTGTTAACCGCTTGCAATTCAATGAAGTCATTGCAACGGGTTGAGATCTCAAATCTGCTAATCGAGACGAGAGATGCAGACAGAGGGCACTTAAATCTGCCAGATTCTGAGCATCAAATGCGGGATAGTCTCGATGGCGGGTGAAGGCAATGCCGCCCACAAGTTTACCACTGTGGACAATTGGTCCAATCATCACATGCCCATGATCTGCACGGGGACATATGGTTTTCCAGACTCCGGGCGGCAAAATCACTTCTTCATGCACTGGGGCGTGACGTTCCACTAGATAACGCAAGACAGGGTTGTGGTCGAGCGATAACGCCAATCTGATCATGCCTGGAGTATTGGCATCGATCGCAGGAAATTCATCCAGGAAACTGAGTCCCCAACGGGTCGCGGTGAAATACTCGCCGACCGTTACCATCACAGACTGACGCAGTTCTCTCTCATCCTGCGCCTGAGCGATCGCTTGAAACAGAAATTGCAGCGAATTTGCCATGATGGTTTGCCCAATCCTAATCAATAGAATGGCGTTGAACAGAGGATTTTGTCAAAAGACAGTGGCTTGTCCCTGATTCTGTTGGTATGGGCATATCGGATTACCCTTCCTCGCCGAGTGCAAAGCCTCACAGCCAGTCTACCAGTCCTGTTGGGATTGCAATTTCTGACGATTCATCTCAAAACTCCGATTCCACTAGCGATCGCACATCCGCTAATTGGTTTCACGCTGTTTTCGGTATCCACCACATTGGTACATCGCGTTAGCCGTTTCCTGTTTCCTAAAGAAGAGGACGCCTTGTGACATTAACTCCTGCGTTCTAAACTACTTCGCCAATTCGTTATCAGAGGTACAGAATGTTAACGTTTTCTCCCGATGATGCATCATAGTTAAAGAAGCTATTTGCATTTCTTTGCATTGCACCTGACACCACTAGGTCAGAACGTGGTAGGAACGCCATGACCAATAAATCCTCAGAAGATATACCAGCCGATCAGCTCGATGAAACGTGGGATGAGCTAGATGAATCCTTACCGCCTCGCCGGAAGAGGGGAAAGCTCACAGCATGGCAAGGTGTGGCAATTGGCATCGGTGTCGGCATTGCGCTTACGGCTGGCGCGGGAACACTGCTGTCTCGCCAACCCTCAACGGGTAAGACGGAAAATAATACACAGCAAGCAGCACAACCCAGTTCAACTGTCACTGTTGCCCAAGCACAAACGAGTCCTATTGCCCGTACCTTAGCAACTACGGGTACAGTTGCCGCTCGTAACTTGATTCCTGTTCTCCCTCAGGCAACAGGCTTACAAGTTAAGCTAATTTTGGTGGAAGAGGGACAAGCTGTCAAAGCCGGACAAGTGATGGCAGTTCTTGATGATTCGGTGTTGCGGGCGCAACTGGCTGGCGGACAAGCGAATGTTGCCTCAAATCAAGCCGTTGTAAAGCAAAGACAAGCGGCATTGCAGCAAGCCCGTGCAACACTCGCAGAAGCACAAAGCAATCTCCAACGGTATCAAACTTTAGCAAGAAACGGTGCAATTAGTCGTCAGGAACTGGAAACCCGTGCTACAACGGCGGCGACTGCCAGAGAAGCTGTTGCCAGTGCCGAAGCACAAATTGGTAGCGCTGAAGCTGATGTCCGTAGCAGTGTAGCAACCGTTCAACAACTGCAAACACAGCTAGGACAAACGGTTGTTCGCGCCCCTGCTAGTGGTGTGGTTGCTGAAAAAACGGCTCAGATTGGGGATGTCAGTAACGGAACGCAAAAACTATTTTCTATTATCGGCAACGGTGCTTTGGAACTTGAGGCGTTGGTTCCCGCTACGCAACTACCGCAAGTTCGGATTGGTGCGCCTGCCACAATTACCTCCGATACTGATAACCGTGTTCGCCTGTCGGGACAAGTTAGAGAAATTGCGCCTTTAGTCAATGCCGAAAGCCGTGAAGCAACAGTCAGTATTGACATACCGCAAACGAACTTACTGCGTCCTGGGATGTTCGCCCGTGCTGCAATTACAACAACAACAGCAACTGGTGTAACAGTACCAAGTAAGGCAGTTCTCCCCCAACCGGATGGCAGTTCAACAGTATTCCTACTATCGGGTGAAGGCAAAGTACAAGCGAGAAAGGTAGAAGTAGGGGAAGTTGTCAATGATGGAAATGTGGAGATTAGAAGCGGTTTGCAACCAGGCGATCGCGTGGTGGTAGCCGGAGCAGGTTTTCTCAAAGATGGCGATACAGTCAGGGTAGCGAATCAATAAGGGTAGTTGCCCTGTAACTACCGAGAGGTAAGACAAGCACAAGCCTAAAATTAGCCAGTTTGATCAGAGTAAACGTTTCATCGCTCAAGTGATGAAACGAGAGGGAGCCTTGAAAAAGGCACTCTAATTTTGGCTGGAAAGGAATAGCAGGAATTGATGGAATGCTTCAGGAAATTTACGAGAATTTTATCAGGATCAAGGCTAGCTTCCTTTTTAACAATTATTTTAGAAATAGAAGCAACAATTTATGACTCTTTTCCCGCTGAGGTCACATCTAAAGGTTAAAATCCAAAATTTTTATGTCGTTCAACATCTCCGCATGGTCAATTCGTAAGCCAGTTCCGACACTGGTTCTGTTCTTAGTCTTGACTGTAGTAGGGTGGTTTTCCTTTACTCGGTTGGGGATTGATGCCAGTCCCAATATTGATATTCCAACAGTTTCAATAACCGTAACCCAGCCTGGGGCGGGACCCTCTGAACTCGAATCTCAGGTAACAAAGAAAGTTGAAGATGCCATCGCGGGCTTAGGGAACATTGATCACATTATTTCCACGGTTAATGATGGGGTTTCCAGTACCGTTGTTAACTTTATCCTAGGTACAGATAGCGATCGCGCTACCAACGACGTGCGTAATGCCGTCGCCCAAATCCGGCAAGACTTACCGCAAGACGTTAACGAACCGATTGTTCAGCGACTGGAATTTGCGGGTGGTCCGATTATGACCTACGCGGTTGTCTCTGAGAGTCGGTCAGTTGAAGACTTAAGCTACTTGGTTGACCAGACAATTAGCCGTGCTTTGCTGGCAGTCAAGGGCGTTTCTCAAATCAAGCGGGTTGGTGGTGTTGATCGTGAGATTCGAGTCAACCTCGACCCAAGTCGATTACAATCCCTTGGGATTACCGCTACTCAGGTTAATGACCAAATTCGTGCCTTCAACGTCAACCTACCAGGGGGACGAGGGGAAATTGGAGGAAGCGAACAAAGCATCCGGACATTAGGTAGTGCAGCCAATGTGGATGTCTTGAAAACTTATGAAATTGTGCTGCCGAATGGTAGTTCAACTCCCCTCTCGAACTTAGGAGAAGTGATTAACGGCTATGCCGAGATACGGCAGCAAGCCCTGCTAGATGGGAAACCTGTCGTAGCGTTCCAGGTGTTGCGTAGCACAGGCAGTACTCTCGTAACAGTGGAAGAAGGGGTCAGAAAAGAAGTCGAGAAACTGCAAAAGACTCTTCCCCGTGATGTCAAGCTGCAACTGATTTTTACACGAGCCGACTTCATTCGCGAATCCTATGAAGGCACTATTGATGACCTGATTCAAGCGGGTAGCTTGGCAGTGGTGACAATTCTAGTCTTTTTACGAGACTGGCGAGCAACCTTGATTACCGCTGTTGCATTGCCGCTATCCATTCTTCCCACATTTGGTGTTCAGTATTTGCTGGGTTACACCCTCAACAATATGACCTTGCTTGCCTTAGCGTTGGCAGTGGGAAACTTGGTTGATGATGCCGTTGTGGAAATTGAAAACATGGAACGGCACATGGCAATGGGGAAAACGTCGCGGCAAGCGGCTTTTGATTCTTCAGCGGAAGTTGGTTTAGCTGTACTTGCTAGTGCCGCGACGATTATTGCTGTGTTTTTGCCCGTTGCCTTTATGGGCGGCATTCCGGGTCAGTTTTTCCAACCATTTGGGGTAACGGTTGCTGTTTCTACTCTCTTCTCAACCTTGGTAGCGCGTACTGTAACTCCAATGATGGGCGCTTACTTACTCAAGGAGAAAAAACAGAATAAGAAGAAAGACTCGTTTCCCTTCTACGGTTTTCCTTCTACCTTCCGTAGACGATTTCAGCCGTATCGCAGTGTGTTGAAATGGGCGCTGCGGCATCGAATGACCACGATGGCAGTTGCGATCGCGTTTTTCATCGGCAGTGTAATGCTCATCCCCTTGATTCCCAAGGGATTCATCGACAATGGCGACCTGGGTATTTCCACACTTAGCGTTGAACTGCCTCCCGGTTCTACCCTGGAGGACACCAACAATGTTGTGCAGCAAGCAAGCGGGTTAATCCGACGTTCACCCGCTGTTAGCAGTGTGCTGGGAACCATCGGCTCAAGTGGTGGCGGTAATGATGGGGGAGGTGTGAATAATGCCACTGTCTTTGTTCAGCTCAAAGATAAAGAGGAGCGTGACCTCTCTCAAGTAGAGTTTGAGCAGCAATTGCGTCCACAATTGTCCCAAATTCCAGGAGCAAGAATCAGCTTCCAGAGTCAAGGTGCAGCAGGAAGTAGCAAGGACGTATCCCTTCTCCTCAAGAGTGAAAACCCTGAAGCTTTATCAACTGCGGCTAATGCCTTAGAACAGCAGATGCGAACGGTGCCTGGATTAGTGGAAGTAAGTTCCACTGCAAGTTTAGTAAAGCCAGAGATTTTGGTAATTCCTGACCCAGCGCGTGCTGCTGACTTGGGCGTGACGGTACAAGCGATCGCACGAACAGCTTCGCTTGCAACTATCGGTGACAACGAAGCAAACTTGGCTAAGTTTAATCTCCCCGATCGCCAAATTCCGATTCGAGTGCAAATTAACCCAGAGGCACGAGACGACCTTGATACACTCAGAAATCTCTGGGTGCCAGGTTCAAATAATACACTGGTTCCCTTAGTCTCAGTCGCTGATATCCGTTTCGGTAGTGGCCCTGCAACCATTGATCGCTATGATCGCTCTCGTCAGGTTTCAGTGGAAGCAAACTTACAAGGAATTGCCTTGGGAGATGCGGTTGCAGCAGTAAATAAGCTACCAGCACTGAATCCGCTACCTCCAGAAGTCGTGCAACAATCGGCTGGGGATGCGGAGATTATGCAAGAGATTTTTGGTCGCTTCGGCGGTGCGATCGCGTTAGCCATCATGTGCATCTACGCCATCCTCGTTCTGCTGTACAACAACTTCCTTCATCCTGTGACAATCATGGTGGCGTTACCCCTCTCCTTGGGAGGCGCACTACTCGGCTTAATGATTGCTCAAAAGGCGTTAGGACTATATGCGCTGATTGGAATTGTCCTGTTGATGGGAATTGTGACCAAGAACTCAATCCTACTGGTGGACTATACGTTAATCAACCAGGAAGAAGGCAAGTCACAATACCAGGCATTAATCAACGCTGGAACTGATCGCTTACGACCAATCTTGATGACCTCTCTCGCTACGATTGCGGGGACAATTCCCTTAGCGTTGGGACTTGGTGCAGGCGCTGAAGTACGCAGTCCAATGGGCCTTGCTTTGATGGGAGGCTTCACTACCTCAACACTACTAACATTGCTGGTAGTACCTGTGTTGTTCACCTATGTGGATAACTTACAGCGATCGATTACCAACTTGGGTAAGAAAGGTGGGAAAAAGAAGGGTGGAGAAAAGCGATCGCAAAACATCCTTGAAGAATCGCAACCGACTAGCAATGGAGGAAAACCTAAATCCCCTGTTGGGAAGTAAGTTATTGCTCATCTATAGCAATTGTATGATGAGCCATTGTTTGATGAAGAAATTCAAGCATGGCGATATGGTCCTGTGTGTCCTCCTGCTTACAGGTTTTACAGTCTCGCATCAACCAAGGAGAAGTGCGTGACTGGCTCAACTCCCTACTTGATTGAACAATCCGAGAATTTTAAGCGTTCTTTCAAATCCGACTACTTACCTGATGAAGGCGATCGCATAGTCTAAGAGATGCAAGAATACCCAGGCTTTTCCTCTAGAGATATTTCCTCAGCAGTGTCTGTTTTTTGTAATTAAGCCGCGTTGGATTGTTATTGATACCCAAAGCGTCAATCTAATTTTGTTCTACAAGAGAATAGAGGATGTTGAGCAATTTAGAACAACTGTCCTGATTCAACCCAATCAACGCCCTTAGCTCTTTTTCTAAGAGTCTCTCAGCTAATCCTGACTCAGGTAAAAATCCGAGGAAGAACTATATAGACACCCACTCCTGCAACGCTTTTGTCTTCTTGCGCCAGCACAAAAGTGTTACGCACTTGCGCCCTGACGAGTTACCAGCATGACAGCAACGGATATTGCCTCACATAAAGTTTCAAATTGGAATCGGCAAACCTATCAACGGTTAAAACTTGCCTTGAGTCTGGGATTGCGCCGCCAACTTTTTGTGGCGGTGTGTGATGACCTAAGTTTGCGTAATCGATTGGCAGGTAAGTTGAACGCTGAGATGGGTGCAACTTCAGCAAAAGAGCTATTGAATGCTCAAAACCACCCAAAATTGGTGAGCTTGAACTTAAGCTTGAGCGACCCCAATCCTCTAGGGCAGATGGCGCAATGGTTAGCAAAGAACCGACCATCCCGAAGTCCTGCACCAACCCCTGGATTTCAGATTTTGGGTGTTGAGCGTTTAACACGGCAATCGCCAACAGTGCAACGATTGTTCCTTCGGCGTTTACAAGCGATTGAACACAATCTCTCACGCCTGGAATCGACACTGTTAATTTGGTTACCAAGACCTTGGTTTCATACCATTCAGCAATCTGTCCCAGAATTTTGGCAGTTGCATACGGCTATCTTTGAATTTGAAGGAGAACCAACACCACTACCCCCAGTTGGCGCTTCCAAACCAGAAGCATCTAAGCCTTCACCACCATCTGAGGAAGCAACGGGTTCGTTCAAGGAAGACTTGCGAACGCTGCTGACTCAAGATTTGGTCAAGCTAGCTGACATTGGTCAGGAAAAACAGCACGACGGCGATTTCAAATATCCTCAATCCGGTTCAGAAGTACCATTCAACGCCTTAGGTGGGGGGTTTCCTCCTGTAACAAATTACCCAACATTTCCTTACTCTACTCCTAGTTCCCCCTTATCCGTTCCAAAGGAGCCAACAGAGAATCGAGTAGCGCCGCTTCAGCCTGATTTGAGAGTGGGTGATAGTGTTCAGAATGAGCCTACTCAATCTGATGAGCAAGCTAATGATGATCAGTACCAAATTCCAGATATCAAGTTAGGCGAATCAGCGGCACCCTCTCAGCCAAACGTCCAACAGCCCTCAGCTAACCCAACAGCGTTGCAAGCTGACTCTTATCTGCAACTGGGTAACTACTATCGCCAAGTGATTGAACAGGGAGATGCGTCTGAGGAGAATTTAGAGATCGCAATTCAGGCGTATGAGCAAGCGCTGCAATACTTAGAAGAGGACTCGCCTCACTTATCAGATATCCTCAATGATGTTGGCAATCTCTACTGGATACTCTCTCGTTCTCCTAGCAGCGTTGAGCATAGCCTTTCCTACCTAGAGCAAGCGATTCAATCTTACCAACTGGCATTAACAAGGCTGGTTGCCGAAGAGGTTCCCCAAACCTATGCAATGATTCAGAATAATTTGGGAGCCGCCTACGGAGACTTAGCTCGTCATCAAGACTCAGCAGAGAACTTAGAGCAGTCGATTCGCGCTTATGAAGAAGCCTTGCGCTATCGCCGTGCGGAAAGCGAACCACTCAAGTATGCTTCTACACAGAACAATTTAGGGACAGCTTACTGGAATCTCGCTCAACATCAATCACCCGTTGCCAATTTACGAGCTGCGATCGCATCTTATGCCGAAGCCCTGTCGTATTACAACACGAAAACCGAGCCGTTGAGTTGGGCAATGATTCACAATAACCTGGGTACTGCCTACTGGAATCTTGCCCAATACGAAAAACCAGAACACTGGTTAGAGTTGGCAACCTCAGCGTATCAAGATGCTTTGATGTACCGTAAACCAGACGTTACTCCTGCGGCTTGTGCTGCTACACAAAATAACCTAGGCACAGCTTACTGGCACCTAGCCGATCGATTTCAAGATGAACCAGACGCACAGGAACGATACTTAAAGTCTTGTATTGCCACTTATGAAAGTGCGATCGCGCTTGTCCAGCAACTTTCGCGCAACACCCCACCAATACCGATAAACTTCGATGTCCTTTCAACTTATAACAATCTAGGACTCGCATATTACCAACTAGCCACAGAAGCACATTTTTCCTTAGATCAAGCGTCTAAATCCGCTCATCTTGAAGCGGCTCTAAACCAACACGTACAAGCTTGTACAGGTGTATCTCCGCAATCGGATTCTTATCAAACGACCCTCAGCTACATTGTCAAAACCATTCGTGCTTTCTACCGTGAAGGTGGCATTGCGGGACAAAACATGGCTCTGTCGAAAGTTCCGGGGCAGTTGTTACCGGAAATTTTGCCACGGTTGTAGACGAAGGGCTAGAGCGTGTTTTCAAACTTAATTGGCTTCGTTTATGTAGTGCAGATCCCCCTAAATCCCCCTTAAAAAGGGGGACTTTGAGAAGATTCTCCCCCCTTTTTAAGCTATGCATTACTCGCATCTTTCTTAACATTTGGGAGAGTGATCGCTCTCCCCCTATCAAATGCCCATTCCTTCATGACTAATTCTCAATAAAACTCAGTTTTTCCCAAGAAGAATGAGCGGTATTTTGTCAAGGGTACTGGTGTTTAGGAATCTTGAAAGCCTTGTGAAACAAGGCTTTCAAGATTGTTAAAAAGGATGTGAGTAATGCATAGCCTTTTTAAGGGGGGCTGGGGGGGATCTGAATTTAATTAAGTCAGTGACATTCAAGTTAAAACAGTGATCGCTTCTAGAACAATCCCTAACGGGTGATTCGCCAAATTTTGATGGTTTTGTCCCAACTCCCACTGGCAAGTATCTGTCCATTCGGGCTAAAAGCAACAGAATCAACGACATCTGAATGCCCCTCTAGAGTAACAATCTCCTGTTTAGTAGAAACATCCCATACTTTGATAGTCTGATCCCCACTGCCACTGGCTAAAGTTTTGCCATCTGCGCTAAAAGCGACAGACGTAATAAATGCTGAATGCCCCTTGATGGTGCTAATTTCTTGTCCGGTGCGAACGTCCCACATCTTGATAGTGCTGTCTCCACCTCCAGTGGCTAAAGTTTTACCATCAGGGCTAAATGCGACAGAACTAACCCCGTATGAATGCTCTTTGAGTGTCATAATCTCTCGTCCGGTACTGACGTTCCACAGCTTAGTAGTTTTGTCCTTACTGCCACTGGCTAAAATCTTGCCATCGGGACTAAAAGCTACAGAATTAATATATTTGCGATGCCCCTTGAGGGTGCTAATTTCTCGTCCCGTGCTAACCTCCCACAATTTAATAGTGCAGTCTTTACTGCCACTGGCTAAAATCTTGCCATCGGGACTGAAAGCAAGGGAAAAAATTAACTCAATATATAAACTCTGCGTTGAATGCCCTTTGAGGTGGCTAATCTCCTGTCCGGTGCTAACGTTCCATAGTTTGATAGTGTCGCTCTTACCAAAAGCTAAAGTCCTGCCATCGGGGCTAAAAGCAATGGAATTAACCCCACCAGAATGTTCCTTAATAGTGCAAATCTCCTGTCTGACATCAACATCCCATAGTTTGAGGCAGTTGTTTTTGTCCTTGTATCCACTGCCACTAGCTAAAGTTTTGCCATCGGGACTAAAAGCTACAGAAAGAACTTGGGCTGAATGCCCTTGGAGAGTAGCAACTAAGGAAATGTTTTGATCTGCAATTTTAGGGGGTGTCTGTACAGTAGGTGAGAGTGCTACAACATCGACGCTTGTTGCTTCCGAAATCTCCAAGTCTTGCATTACTTCTGATGCTGATTGATACCGTTGCTTAACCATGCTATGAGTCATTTTGTCCAGAATGCGACCCAGTTTATCGCTCACCGGATTGTTGGGTAGGTAATTGCGCCACACAAAGGCATTCTCTATCGCGTCATACAGCTCAGGCGTCTCAATGTCAGTCAACAGATGAATGCAGGTGACACCCAAACTGTAGATATCGCTGGCAAACACCGCTTTCCCAAATAGCTGTTCCGGGGCTGCATAACCCGCTGCGCCGATATATGTCCCAGCTTTGCCTAAAGCTGTCCCCGTTGCATACTTAGCTGCCCCAAAATCCACCAGCACCAGTCTGCCATCCGAGCGACGACGGATGATATTCTCTGGCTTGATATCCCGATGAATCACCTGCCCTTCATGGATAAATTGCAGCACAGGCAGTAAGTCACTTAACAGGTTGCAAATCTGTTTTTCTCGGAAAACGCCCGTTTGTGCCAACTCCTCGGCTAAGTTTTGCCCGTCGATGAATTCCTGCACGATGTACTGGCGATTATCTTGCTCGAAATGTGCAAATAGTTCAGGAATCTGGGGATGTTTGCTCAACTGTTCCAAGCGCACCGCTTCCTGCTGAAATAACTCGGCGGCTTTACCAAAATTATTTTGCCCTTGAGGATAAAACTGCTTTATCACACATTGGGGTTTTGATGGCTTGTACTCATCCTCTGCTAAAAGCGTTCTGCCAAAGCCCCCTTGAGCAAGAGGTTTGATGGCACGATATCGCTGTGCCAGTAAAAGTTTTGTACCGCACTTTTGGCAAAAGTTTGACCCATGAGGGTTCTGGGGCTTCTGACAATCCGGGTTCAGGCAGTAGCTCATAACAGGTTAGTAATCGGCAAAAGAGTCTATCGTGAGTGTTCCCAGAAGTGTCCTGTTCAAAACGCGATCGCACTATCCGTCTCGCCAACTAAGACATAAACCCGATCGCATCACGCGGCTAAAGCTTATGATCATCTTCAACCAACCTTCAGAGAGATGCGATCGCATTAATTAAAACGCTAAAGTTAACACCTGAGCGCATCTTGGAACTCCCATCATGGCACCCGAATCAGACGATTTCACTATCGGTGTCGAAGAGGAATATCAGATTATCGACCCTGTAACCCGTGAGCTGAATTCGCGTGTTAAGCAGATACTACCAATCGCACGGAAAGCACTTGGTGAAGAGGTACAGCCGGAAGCTCAACTTTCCCAAATCGAGATTGGAACCCCCATCTGTCGAACACTTGCAGATGTGCGTCGAGAGCTTGTACACAGTCGCCGTGAAGTCATTGCCGCCGCCGCAAAAGATGGTAATCGCATCGCTGCTGCTGGAACGCACCCATTCTCTCACTGGGAAGATCAGCAAATTACACCCAAAGATCGCTACAAAAGCCTGGAACGAGATTATCAACAACTCACACGCGAACTACTGATCTGCGGTTGTCACGTACATATCGGAATTAGCGATCGCGAGATGGCAATTCAAGTCATGAACCGCGCCAGGGTATGGCTTGCACCCTTACTCGCCCTATCCGCCAATTCACCGTTCTGGTTGGGTACAGATACAGGATATGCAAGTTATCGCACCGAGATTTGGAGTAGGTGGCCCCTATCAGGCGTTCCATCTATATTCCAATCCCATGCCGAATACAAAACACTTGTAGAAGCCTTGGTTGCCACTAAAAGTGTAGAGGAAGCAACGAAGATTTACTGGGATGTGCGCCTCTCCGAGCGCTATCCAACCGTCGAGTTTCGCGTTACGGATGTGTGCCTGACGATAGACGAAGCGGTTATGGTGGCAGGACTGGTGAGTGCCTTAGCGCGGACTTGTTATGAAAAAGCGCAACGTGATGAACCCTTTGTCACCGCACGCCCTGAACTCCTGCGGGCTGCTCATTGGCGTGCCGCACGTTATGGCTTGGAAGGGGAGTTGATGGACATTAACGCCCTTACTGCCGTACCAGCGCCTGAAATGGTTGAGACATTTCTGACATTCCTACGCCCAGCACTTGAAGATGCTGGAGAGTGGGATGAAATTTCATCAATCGTACATGAAACCATGCAGTGTGGCACAGGCGCAACCCGACAGCGAAAAGCTTACAAACGTGCGGGGCGCTTGGAGGATGTCGTTGATTTAATCATCGAGGAGACGGAGAAAGGAACTGCATCAGGTTCATTCTCTTATTAAATTTCGCAGCAGATAAAGAGCACAAGCGTTAGGGGAAGCCAGGGCAAGTAGTGTAAGCCCCAATTCCCAATTCCCAATTCCCAATTCCCAATTCCCAATTCCCAATTCCCAAT
>NZ_JCACKQ010000013.1:0-110231 GCF_059505465.1 Symplocastrum torsivum
TAACTAATTAATCCATCGGTTGTTTTCCTCTGACTTATTCAGCAAGCCCTAATTATCCTAAGCAGGATGCGGAGTGCGATCGCATCCTACCTTCAAGCTGTGAGAGTTCAACTTCAACAGGAGCCACCCAAACGGTTTTCGGTTTATCTAGATTGAGTTGAACCGGGGTAAAATCCTCTACCGACAAAGATTCGGCTAACTTATCTAGGCGAATCTCTTCTCATTTACCTGTTGAGCATTCCAGGGGGCTTCCGTCAAAAAGTGGATGCGCCGCCTCGGAGGTTTCCTCCGAATTTAGGCGCACCAAGAGTGTAATCGGTGGTAAGTCACTCCCACCGCGTTATCCGCCATTTGAGACAGGTTTTTTCGTTCACTTTCCCCTAATAATCCCCCTTTATTAACTCTTTATTTTCGTTTAAGTCCCGTTAAGCCTAAAAAAGCACTAGGCAATTGGTTTATACCCAATTGCCTAGTTTTTGCCTATTTACTAATAACCAGTAACTACAAGTGCTAATAGTAGTCAGTTTCTGGTTCTGGGAGAGGCATCACTTCAAAATTAGAAGGGTCTCGTAGGTAGCGGGTAGCTTCCTCTTCTAAACGGTGGATGCGGTAGGATTCAAGGGCATTTGTGTGCCGGAGGGCTGCCAGGTAGCCATCAATATACAACCGCAGGTCATCGAAGCGATAACCTCTATTCCACATAAAAACTAAAGCATCAGTAAGCTGTTGGTAGTAGCGTATGGTTTCAGTATCTTGAAGCATGGTTTAAAGAGTTTTGAGTTGCTAATTTTAAGTTTTGAGTTGTACGCTGTCAATTCGATGAGTCATAACTACAATGACAGATACTACTCATTGTTATTGTGCCCAAGGTAAGCAGGGAAATCTCCTAGCTTGGGTAAGAAGAATATTTCCCGCTTAGTTGGCAAAATTGTCATAGGACTGATTTTTCGGAAACTAAAGTGTATAGGTAAGAAAGGCGATCGCATGGATCGCCTTTCTCTCAGCTGAGGTAGAGATGCTTGATTATACGGCATCGCCCAGTTGGGGGTATTTTTTTGAGCAATCGGCGGTTCAGACATCAGCTTACTCAGCAGCAGTCGAATACGTTAATGTTCGTTAAGCTTATTGTACCCCTAGAGCCACTATACGGTTGGAGCCTTCCTATTACTATCTGGTAGAACAGTTCTGGGGAACTGTTGAACTGGCTATCTTTATATCTTCCCTCGAAGTGAGCTTGCTTCCTCAGTAACAGCTGTTACAAAATCTTGACATTAGCTTTGATAACCTGAGACGCACCGCGTCAAGGAAGTAAGCTGCCGTGGGATTGGTTTCTATTCAAATTGTTGAGGGTAATCCTCATTTGCGATCGCTATTGGGCTGGCACTTACAGCAATCAGGCTACTGGGTGCATCAATCAGCAACACTGCATCAGGCAAGAGACACGTTCTACCATCGTCAACCGACACTGGTTGTTCTTGACTCTGATTTACCTGATGGTGACGGTGTCGAGTTTTGTCGCTGGCTTCAGCAGCAGCGGCAATCGCTGATTTTAATGTTGTCTGCCCGCAACACAGAAAGTGATATCGTTGCCGGACTCAAAGCTGGTGCGGATGATTACTTGACTAAACCGTTTGGGATGCAAGAGTTTATGGCGCGGATTGAGGCACTAATTCGACGTGTCCGCACAACCGCTGCGCCAATTTCTCTTGAATATGGTGACCTTAAAATTGACCTCGTGCAGCGTCGTGTTCGCTTCAAAGACGAGTTTATTGACCTAACACCTCAGGAATTTAGCTTGCTCTATGTGCTGGCACAAGCAGAAGGACTGCCTCTAAGTCGTTCTGAACTCCTACGCCGCGCTTGGCCGGATGCCATTGACAACCCACGCACGATTGACACCCACGTCCTCTCCCTCCGTAAAAAGATTGAAACCGATCCCCGACAACCTAGCTTGATTCAAACCGTTCGCAACGTCGGTTATCGGTTCAACCCCGCCGTAATTCAAGGAAATCAGATTCCATCAGGAGAACTAGCGACTCAAAGAATTAATGCTGGATATCCTGCTGCATCAGTAGCAGCCAGAGTAATTCAGCAGTAAATCAAATGAAGTAGGTAGCAGCGCCTCAGATAGGCTTCGTAATTCATCCCACCTTAAAAAAACTGGGATGAACGGCGACATTTCTGTAAACTAGAATGGGATGCAAACTGTTTAAGTTTGTGTGAAGTATTCTGGTAACTGCGTTATGACTATGGTATTCACAGCAGCTTTTCTCGCGGCTTCTGCTTCGCCGATCGTAGCTCCTGAACGCTCCAGTCAAGTTACCCCCAAGCACTATCCCAACTACAAGGTAATTGTGCTAAACGATGACTTCAACACGTTCCCGCACGTTGCCGAGTGCTTGATGAAGTATATTCCCAACATGACAAGCGATCGCGCTTGGGAACTTACCAATCAGGTACACTACGAAGGCCAAGCAACTGTCTGGGTTGGCCCTCAAGAGCAAGCGGAACTTTATCACCAGCAGCTTAGTCGTGCTGGATTAACAATGGCGCCTCTAGAAGCTGCCTAAATAAACATCATGAGCAACCCCAACGGCGGTAGACTGGTTTGGAATCACTCAACTCACATTCCGGGGCTAATTCCCGTACTCGAACGACTCCTCGGTAACAGTAGTAGCATTCAAACCATTACTCCTGCCGTGATTGGACGTGCTAGAAGTCATTGTCCTAGGTTGGAATTGAAAGTATCTGTACCGATTCGGGGCGGATATAAGATTATTGCTAGGGCTGGAAAGACGTTTCAAGAAGTGTTTATTCTGACTGTCTTGGATAAGGAAGAGCTAGAAAATGCGATCGCAAAAGCTCTAAAACGCTAAGAAGTTCTCAAAAAGCCCTCATAGCTGAAAGCCGTCAGCTTGTCGCGTATCAGCTTTTTTGTTTTCCTTGTTCTGTCTAAATTTCACATACCACCCCCTGCACCTCATCTCTCCAGGAAACCGCTATAGCCACTAGCTATCGGTAAAACTAATAGAGAAAAAATGCGAACAAAGCTTTGTACAACTCCCTAGGACTTGTGCGAAATCCCCTATTCACAAGTTTTTCACAATTTCTACTTAGTATTCAAAAATCAGGGTTCTAATAGTTGTTAGGTATTAGGTGGTAGGGGAGAGGGATTTTCATTGCAATGTTTGTGTACTCCTGTTCATGGGTGTCTTCTTGCTAAGTTGATGTGCAATAAAACTGTATAAATCTTGATAGTGAGTTGTTAGTTTTTAGGCGTTAGTAATAAAAAATGTTGCTCAACTCCTCCTTTGACTTTTCAGCAACCAATATTTCCCTAATAACCAATAACCAACAATTAACAACTAACAACCAACACCCTTAGCATTTAGAATCGGTGTCTTCACAAGCACCAATACTCACCCAGCTACTGGAACCATCAGTCCAATGTTCTTTTTTCCAAATTGGGGCATTATGTTTTAGCGTGTCAATCGCATACTTGCAAGCTTCAAACGCTTCGGAACGATGAGGACACCCAACAGCTAGCAAGACACTAATTTCCCCAACCTGTAAGCGACCAATACGATGATGAATTACCACACGATTCACATCAGACCATTTCTGTCGAATCTCAGCAGCAATTGAAGTGAAGACCTGTACTGCCATCGGTTCATACGCCTGATACTCCAGGGCAACAACTGGCTTACCGTCCGTTTGCTTGCGTACTGTCCCACTCATGACAACGATAGCCCCATTCGCTGGATCATCGGCGAGGGCATAAATTTCCGTCAGGGATAACGGCGCAAAGGTAATCGTAAAACTATCTCCAGCATACTGTTGAGCTGAAGCGCTAAGAGACTTGATTAATCCTAAATTCATCGCAACTATCGCAACTTCTGTGTTGTTAATTAAAACGCCTAAACCTATTGTGTTTGATCTAGTGCCATTGGTGTTTACTCAATTAGTGCTGAAATACACTAAAGAAGAAGCCTCTTTTTCACATTCCGATGAGACTAGCAACAACTAACTACGGAAAAACTTTTCAGCATAATGAAAGCAGTACTGCCTAATAATGAAATGGATGGGTTTGAGGTGACGTACCAGGATAAGATTCTTGAGCCTGGTGCTAAAGAGGCATTGGATGATTTCACGCTGTTAGCCGCACAAATTTGTGAAGCGCCAACCGCCTTGATCACGCTGCTTGACCACAATCGGCAACAGATTCACTCACAATACGGTTTAACACTTACACAGACGGCTAAGGAAATCGCTTTTTGCGCCCATGTCGCTCTAAAAGCTGACGTATTCATCGTTCCAGATGCTCTTGTTGATGAACGGTTTGCGGCTGATCCTTTAGTCATTTCTGCTCCCTACATTCGATTTTATGCAGGTGTACCCCTGATTACGTCTCAAGGATATACAGTGGGAACACTTAGTATTATTGACTATGTACCACGGGAACTGACTCCTGGGCAGTTGGCAAGGCTACAAACCTTAAGCCGTCAAGTCATTAGGCAACTGGAACTAAGACAGAATTTAGTCAATCTAGAACACACAGCGCGAGAAAGTGAACAGTTAGAGCGTAAGCTGCGCCATCGGGAGTTAGAACTCCTTGATGTCTTTGAAAATGGGCCTAGTGGTTTACACTGTCTGGATGCGAACGGGATGATCCTGTGGGCGAATCAATCTGAACTCGATCTTCTTGGTTACACTCGCGAAGAGTATGTTGGTCATCCAGCCGCAAACTTCTACGCTGACAAGGCAGTAATTGAGGATATCCTCAAAAGGCTAGCAGCAAACGAGACACTACATAACTACGAAGCACGGATGCTGTGCAAGGATGGCTCAAGCCGCTATGTACTCATCAACTCCAATGTGCTGTGGGAAGATGGCAAGTTTAGCCATACACGTTGCTTTACTCGTGACATCACTGAGCGCAAATTGGCTGAGGAGGCGCTACGGCAGACTGAAGAGCGCTTCCGCAACTTAGTTGAAACGAGTAGTGATTGGGTGTGGGAAGTGGATGAAAATGCCGTCTATACCTATGCCAGTCCCAAAGTACGTGATGTGTTGGGTTATGAACCCGAAGAAGTCATTGGCAAGACTCCTTTTGATTGGATGCCTGCCGAAGAAGCTCGTCGGGTCGCTGATATTTTTGCTCCCATTGCCGCTCAAGCCTTGCCCTTTTCCTGTTTGGAAAACCTCAACATTCATAAAGATGGGCATTTAGTTGTTCTTGAAACCAGTGGCATTCCTTTCTTCAATGCTGAAGGGAGATTTCGCGGTTATCGAGGGATGGATCGAGATATCACAAGGCGAAAATCAGTAGAGGCAGAACTTCGTGATTTAGGAGCGGCACTGGAAAATGCAGTTGAGGGAATTTCTCGTTTAGATGCCCAAGGGCGCTACATCGCTGTCAACAAATCCTATGCCAATACTCACGGCTATGAGCCGGAAGAAATGATCGGGATGGAGTGGCAGTTAACAGTACATCCTGAAGACGTGGATAAGCTGACAGCAGCTTACCAACAGATGTTGGTCTCAGGCAAGGTGGACACTGAAGCCAGAGGGATACGCAAAGGAGGTGCAGTTTTTTATAAGCAAGTGGTGATGATTGCGGCTTACGACGGACAAAAGCAATTTATCGGTCATCACTGCTTTATGAAAGATATTAGCGATCGCAAACGAACGGAGCAGAAAATCCATGAACAAGCGGCACTACTCGATGTTGCCACTGAAGCGATTTTTGTCCACAGTCTAGACAACAAAATTCTATTTTGGAATAAAGGTGCTGAGCGTCTTTATGGCTGGAAGAGAGAGGAGGTTGTGGGAAAAAATGCCTGGAGGCTCTTGTACCAGAACAGCCAGTCCCAACAGGAAATTCAAAAGACTCTGCTTGAGAGAGGTGAGTGGCAGGGTGAGCTACATAAAGTTACGAAAGATAACAGAGATATTATTGTTGAAAGTCGTCTGACCTTAGTACGGGATACCCAAAATCAACCAAAATCAATTCTCGTTGTCAATACCGATATAACAGAAAAAAAACAACTGGAAGCACAATTTCTCCGTACTCAACGAATGGAGAGTATTGGTACATTAGCAGGTGGTATTGCCCATGATTTAAACAATGTGCTTGCTCCAATTTTGATGGCGGTTCAACTGTTACAAATAAAACTAACAGATGAGCGTTCCCAGCAGTGGCTAGATATTCTAGAAACGAGCGCTCGGCGAGGAGCAGATTTAGTTAAGCAGGTTGTCTCTTTTGCGAGAGGGATGGATGGCGATCGCACAATTGTCCAAGTCAGGCATATTCTCTCGGAAATTCGGCAAATTGCTAGGGAGACATTTCCCAAATCAATTGAAATGTATGTTGATGTGTCACAAGATTTATGGGCGGTTTCTGGTGATGCAACCCAACTACATCAAGTGTTTATGAATCTTTGCGTCAACGCCCGTGACGCTCTCCCTGATGGCGGTACGCTTAGTATTTCTGCGGAAAATCTGCTTATTGATGAAGATTATGCGCGGATGAATATTGAGGCAAAAGTTGGTACTTATGTTGTGGTGACTGTTTCCGATACAGGAATCGGTATTCCTAAGGAAATATTGGATCGAATTTTCGAGCCATTTTTTACAACTAAAGAAATAGGAAAAGGCACAGGGCTGGGTCTTTCAACAGTAATGGGTATCATCAAGAGCCATGGGGGTTTTATCAATGTGTATAGTGAAATCGGTCAAGGTACAGAATTTAAGATATACTTGCCAGCCTTAGAAGAGACGGAAGCGCGGTCGTTTGAAGAACTCGAACCACCCGCAGGACGAGGAGAACTTATTCTTGTTGTTGATGATGAAGTATCAATTCGGACGATTACTAAAACGGCATTAGAAAACCATCATTATCGAGTGTTGACAGCTAGTGATGGGATAGAAGCGATCGCTTTATACGCTCAGCACAAAAAATCTATCAATGCCGTTTTGATTGACATAATGATGCCTGAAATGGATGGCTCAACGACTATTCGTACTTTACGGAAAATGGAGCCACAGGTTAAAATTATTGCCGTTAGTGGATTAGTCTCTACTGATAAGCTGGCACAACTAGCAATGCTTGAAGTTAATACTTTCTTATCAAAACCTTATACAACAATAGACTTGCTAAAAAGCCTACATACTGTTCTCAACTCTCACGTCTAGAAACTATTTCCATAGCACTCGCCCAGGCAATTAGGACTCTCGCCAAATGCTAAAAGCTTGACACAAGTCAATATGTATCCCTTTTGCCTTCTGCCTTTTGTTATAAAGCTCAGAGTCGTGTTTGTAGTTGCTCGTTGCTAGCATTAGATGTTGGATTGTAGCGGAGTAATCCGTCAAGAGTTTTTAGTAATTCCTGTGTGGTGAAAGGTTTGGACAAAAATGTTTTAACCCCTGTACCGATAACAGCGGCAAGCTTATCACTTGAGGCGAGTCCACTGATAGCAATAATCTTGACTTGAGGGTTAATCTTACGCAACGTGCGGATAGTTGTTAGACCATCCATAGACGGCATCATCATATCTGTCAATACAACACTAATTTTGTCACGATGTTCAGCATATAGAGCGACTGCCTCAATTCCATCACAAGCTGTCATCACCTTGTAGTTGTAAGCTTCTAGTGAAGTTTTAGTAATTTCGCGAATCGCCACTTCATCATCGACAACGAGAATTAATTCTTCATGTCCGATCGGTAGTTCTGTATCTTCCAATACCTCTGTTTCTGTTGACTCTATAGCAGGTATGTACACCTTAAATTCGGTACCTTTTCCGATAACGCTGGATACATTAATAAAACCGTTGTGGCTTTTAATAATACCCATTACTGTTGAAAGACCCAGCCCTGTGCCTTTCCCCAGTTCTTTAGTTGTAAAAAATGGCTCAAAAATGCGATCTAAGATTTCAGGCGGAATGCCGATTCCTGTATCTGTAACAGTAACAACAATGTAAGAACCGACTTGAGCATCAAGATGCATCTGAGCATAGCTTCGATCAATAAATTGGTTTTCCGCACAGATGCTCAACCTTCCACCATCAGGCATCGCATCACGAGCGTTTACACAAAGGTTCATGAGAACCTGATGCAGTTGTGTTGCATCTCCGGAAACCGTCCAAAGGGTTTGTGGAATATCAGTGCGAATTTCGATGGATTTTGGAAATGTTTCCTTAATAATCTGCCTAATTTCTGATATTAAGTGCTTGACTTGTAAAATTGTAAACTTACCTTCTAATCCTTTGGCAAATGACAGCACTTGCTTCACTAAATTCGCGCCGCGTTTAGCATTTGCTACTAGTACAGGAATCAATCGCTGATATCGCTCCTCCTGAGGTTCTGCCTCTAGCAGTTGAGCCGTCATCAGAATAGGAGTCAGCACATTATTCAAGTCGTGGGCAATGCCGCTAGCCAGTGTACCAATGCTCTCCATTCGCTGAGCGCGGAGAAACTGAGCTTCGAGTTGTTTTTTCTGTGTAATATCAGTGTTGACAACTAGGATGGATTTGGGTTGACCCTCCTCATCACGTACCAGTGTCCAACGGCTTTCGACGATGACTTCCTTGTCATCTTTGGTAAGTTGATGCAACTCTCCTTGCCACTCACCGTTCTGGACAAGAATTTTTTGGACTTGTTTGAGCTTAGCTTGCTGTTCCCCATCCAATAGATCCAGGGCATTCTTCCCGACAGCTTCAAGCGCCTTCCATCCATACAGACGCTCAGCGCCTTTATTCCAGAAGAGGATTTGGTTGTCTAAATCTCTAACCAGAATAGCGTCTGTTGCAACATCTAGCAGTGCCGCTTGTTCGCTGATTTTCTGTTCTGCCCGTTTGCGCTCGATCGCATAACGAATCGAACGCTCCAAGAGGGGGGCACCGAGTTTGTCTTTTTCCAGGTAATCTGCTGCACCAGCATTCATTGCCTCGATGTCTACTTCGTGGTCTCCCTGACCTGTAAGTAGGATGATTGGTGCTTTGCAGCCATTTGCCACCGCTTCTTGTAGGAGTTCTAGTCCAGTGCGCTCTCCTAGGCGGTAGTCGAAGAGATAGACATCATGCTGATTTTTGGCGATCGCTTTTAATGCCGCCTCATAACTTGCGACCCAGTCCACCTCAAATCGTATCCCTTCAATTTCAGTAAACCAACCCTGCGTCAGGATATAGTCATCTTCATCATCGTCCACTAAAAGGACTTTAACGGGATCGTTGTTCATGGTTTTCTCCAACCCGTTCCTGCGGCAATTCAACAATTTCAAACCAGTATTTCCCAATCGTCTTGATCACATCGACTAACGATGCGAAGGTCACTGGCTTTGTAATGAACGAGTTTGCGCCCAAGTCATAGCTACGATATATATCTTCTTCTGCTTTTGAGGTTGTCAGCACCACAACAGGAATTTGCCGAAGATTCGGGTCGGACTTGATCAACGTCAGTGCCTCACGACCGTCTTTTTTCGGCATATTTAGATCCAAGAGGATTAGACCTGGACGTGGAGAATCGCTCTCTCGAACATACTTTCCACGTCGATACAGATAATCCATCAACTCCTCGCCATCCTTAACAAAGTACAGTTCATTGGCTAATCGGCTCTCAGCCAACGCCTCACGAGCTAACAGGCAGTCGTCGTCATCGTCATCCGCCATCAAGATTGTGACAACTGTTGGGTTGCCCTTCACTCTGTGTGTTCTCCTATCTTTTGTTTTAGAGGTAGTGTGACAATGAAGCTTGCTCCCTCTCCTAGTGTGCTTTTTGCTGTAATGCTGCCGCTATGACGCTCTGCGATTTTACGGCAGATTGCTAGACCCATGCCTGTACCTTCGTATTCGCTGCGACCGTGCAAACGTTGAAAAACGTTGAAGATGCGATCGAGATACTTTTCATCAAACCCAATACCATTATCCTCTACTATAATTTGACAAAGTTCGGCAACTGGAGAACCCTCTATCGGCTGATTTCCTTCTGGGGCAACAAGGTGTCGGCTGTAAATCTTGACGACTTGTGGCTCTCCATCTCGGTGAAATTTCAGCGCGTTGCTGATCAGGTTCTGGAGTAATTGACGCATTTGTAGCGGATCGGCGTGAATTGTTGGCAATTCACCTACTTCTACACGCGCTCCTGTCTGCTGGATACGCACTTCTAAATCAGATAAAACTTCTTGCGTCACTTGGAAAAGATTCACCGGAATGAAAGGCTGGGCTTTTGTCGTAATTCGAGACAGTACCAGTAAGTCATCAATGAGAGCCTGCATTCGTCCTGCGGCGTTCTGCATCCGATCCAGGTAGTCGCGTCCCTGATCAGCCAGTGTCTCACCGTATTTATCTTTGAGTCGGTTGCCAAAGGCTTGAATTTTACGCAGGGGTTCTTGCAAGTCGTGTGAGGCAACAGAAGCAAACTGTTGGAGTTCCGCATTAGAACGAGCGAGTTCTTGCGAGTAGCGGGTTTCTTGTTCTAAGAGTTGCGATTGCGCTAAGGCGATACCGATTTGATCGGCTAGCTGTCCCAGGAGTTCTGTTTCAAAGCTTGACCATTGCCGAGGATTGGCACATTGATGAGTAATCAGCAAACCCCAGAGCTTTTCCTTCAAGAAAATCGGTACGGATAGCTTCGCTTTCACATCGAAGTGACCCATAAATTCAACTAGGCAAGCGGGTACCTTTGCCGTTTTTATATCCGCAATCGTGTAAACTCGCCCTCGTCTATACCTCTGTAAATAATCTATGTCAAAACAGTCCTCCGTAATATCTCTGCCTAAAACCGACGGCCAATTGGGATGTACGGCTTCTGTAACGATTTTGCCGAGTCCATTAGCACGAAGCTCAAAGATCAAAACACGATCAGTCTGGAAAATCCTTTGGACTTCAGTAACCGTGGTTTGGAGAATTTCCTGGATGTGCAAAGACTGGCGAATTTTTAGCGTCACTTCAGCAAACAACTGCGATCGCAAATTCTGTCGCTGCAATTCTTCTTGGGCAAGCTTACGCTCGGTAATGTCCATATTGATGCCAGTCATGCGTACCGCTTTGCCAATTTTGTTGTGATAAACTTGACCTTTGCTGGCGACCCAATGAACACTACCATCAGGCCAGACAACACGGTATTCTAAATCGTAGTTGGCTCCCTCCTCCAAAGCCGCTCGCAGGCTTTCAATGACCAATTCCCGATCTTCAGGGTAAACGCTGCGAAGGAAGCTTTGATGAGTGCCGCCGAAAGACCTTGGGGCAAGACCAAAGTTTGATTCCGTGGTTACTGAGAAAGTAACTTTTCCACTTGAGACATCCCAATCCCAACTGCCCATCTTTGCCGCTTCTAAGGCGAGTCTCAGACGTTCCTCACTCAATTGCGCCCGCTCTGTCTGCTGTCGGAGTTCCCGCATTGAGTGACTCGCTTGGAGAAGACGACGCACACGTTGACGCAGGACTGCCCAGTGAATCGGTTTCGTAATGTAATCTGTAGCACCCGCCTTAAACGCTTGATCGACCGACTCTTGGTCTTCCAGGGCTGTAATCATTAACACAGGTGTGCGTAAGGCTAAGCCTACCTCATCTGGAGACACTTCACCATTGCTATCCCAACCAGGGCAGGAAAGGGCTTGTAACTGGTGGCAGCAGGTAAAGCCGTCCATTACTGGCATCAAAGCATCGAGCAAAACCACATCCGGGCATAAACGCAGGTATGATGCGATCGCTTCCTCTCCATCACTCGCCTCTGCCACCTGATACCCAGCTTGTTCCATCGCTCGACGAAGCTGAATCCGCATGAACTTGTCATCGTCTACCACGAGGATGAGGGGGCTATCGTTTTGAGCATCGGTGATGTTCATTGCTGACCTTGTTGTCGTACTATTTGCAAAGCGTCCAGGACTCTTTCTAACTCGGCTTCCAGTTGTTGTAGCTTGTCTTCTCCATAATCACTAATTCCAGACCGACTCATTTCCTCTATCTTGCGACAGAAATTGGCAAGCGTTGTTGCACCAAGTGTGAGACTGCTGGATTTTAGGGTATGTGCAGCTTGTCGTAACTGCATTGCATCAGCTTGAGCTATGGCGGATGCGATCGCGTCCATCAGTTTGGGTGCATCTTCAAGGTAACAATCAATCATCTCAGCCAAAACCGAGTCAGCGTCTGAACCCACCATTTCTCGGAATGCTTGCAGCACGTTCATATCAATCGGGGAATGGAGAGTAGGAGATGAGGAAGACACAACAGACAAGTCCGCAAAATCTCCCTTGTCCTCTTTTTCCTCCTTATTCTCACTTTCTTCTGATTGCCTATTTCCTTTCTCTGGCTGCCACTTACTCAGCGTCTTGCTTAATACTTCAATGCGGATTGGTTTGCTGATGTAGTCATCCATACCTGCCTCAATGCACTCCTCGCGATCGCCTTGCATGGCATTCGCCGTCATTGCAATAATTCGAGGGCGTGTGTCTGGCGGCAATTCCTGGCAAATGCGTCGGGTTGTTTCCAAACCATCCAGTTTTGGCATCTGCACATCCATCAGCACCAGATCATAGGATTGGCGATGTAGAGCTTCTAGCACCTCTAGTCCGTTGGTAGCCAAATCAGCTTGATAGCCCAGTTGTTTTAGGAGGTTTAATGCCACTTTCTGATTCACTCGATTGTCCTCTGCCAAAAGAATCCGCAACGGGAACTGTGATGCGAGTTGAGGAATAGACTGAACTGTAGTCGAGTGGGACGGCTTGAATTGAATAGGCTGTCCACTGAAAATCCGACTGACAACATTAAACAGATGCGATTGTTTGATCGGCTTGGTTAGGAAGGCAGCGAAATCGACAGGGGCAACGTGATAACTTGGGTCTGGTCTACCAATAGAAGTCAACATAATTAAAGGTAATTTTTGGTAACCAGGCTGCTTGCGAATTGCTGCGGCAAGAGTCAGACCATCCATTTTTGGCATCTGCATATCCAGAATTGCCATATCAAACACTTCCCCTTGCTGTAGACAATCAAGGGCTTCAAACCCTGATTGTGTAAGCTTCGTCAGCATTCCCCAAGACTGGGCTTGCAGCGCTAAAATCTTCCGATTAGTCGCGTTGTCATCCACAATCAGCAGTCGCTTGCCCTCTAACTGAGGTGGTCGATTGTCAAGGTTAATAATCGGTGCATTGGAATCACAGGGAGCAACTACAGTGAAATAAAACGTGGAACCACGATCAACTTCACTTTCAACCCACATCCGACCCCCCATCATCTCACTTAGCTGCTTACCGATCGCTAAACCGAGTCCAGTTCCTCCATATTGACGAGTAATCGAAGAATCGACTTGGCTAAAAGACTTGAATAGGCGATCTAGTCGATCTGAGGGAATGCCGCAGCCTGTATCCTTGACAGCAAATTGAATTTCATAATCAAGTTGAGGAGTGGAGAGTTCAGAAGCGGGATTTGTGCTGCAATTATTCTCCTTGTCCCCTTCCCCACTCCCTAATTTTCGAGCTGTCACCGAAACAACCACTTCTCCTTTCTCTGTGAACTTGACAGCATTACTGAGCAAATTCACTAAGATTTGGCGCAATCGGGTCACGTCTCCCACAATTGTGGCTGGGGTTTCGGGATGAATTAGGTATGCCAGTTCAATGTCTTTTTCTGCGGCTTTGAAAGCCAGTAAATCTAGGGATTCTTCAATACAAGTTCGTAGGTTAAAGCCGTGTGATTCGAGTTCCAGCTTGCCGGATTCAATTTTGGAGAGGTCAAGGATGTCATTGATCAGTGCCAGTAAAGCATCGCTACTACTTTGAGTTGTTTCTACGAAATCATACTGCTGGGGTGTTAGTTCTGTATTGAGCAACAAACCCGTCATGCCAATAATCGCATTCATTGGCGTGCGGATTTCATGGCTCATATTGGCGAGAAATTGACTCTTGATGCGGGTTGCCTCTTCAGCGGCGGCTTTTGCCTTTTCCAGTTCAAGATTCGCCTGAGATACTTCCTGTGTGCGTTCAAACAGCGCTTGTTGAGCGAAGTAGCGTTCAGTAATATCGTCAATAATCCAGAGACGACCCGGTACGTCACGCACACGAGTCACTGTGCTAGAGAGACTCAGGACTTTCGGCTGAGGTTGGCTGAAAATCCAGTTCCAGTTGCGAATTTCTGGCTGAGGCTGGGAAAAAAACTGGGCTGCCTGTGCGGCGATTTCGGCTTGGTTATCCGCACTAGTGCGTAAGATTGCCATGCCTTGGGCGAGTAGGTGTGGCTCGATCGCACCTGGGGTTAAGTCGAGTTGTAGTGCTGCGGCTTGGTTAACCCAACCTTGTTCACCACTTTCATCAACGAATACGACACCTTGATGAATGGTTTCTAACATTGCCCCAAAGCGTGCCTGGAGTTTATCAAGACGTAGAGTCGTGTCGCTAAATTGCAGCAGGGTGCGTAATTCACCCAGTAGCGACTCGATAAATTGTTGTAGGTAGAATGAGATTTCGGTCGGCTGATGCCAGATTAGCAAGATTGCGCCCTGTACTCCCTCTTGTTTTCCTTGACGAAGCGGGTCAAGGGGAGGTTGCAGTGGCAAAATCGCCAGGGACTTAGTACCTTGGGCTAGTAAAACATGGGAAGCGTTGGGGGTGGCGGGGTAATTGGTATGGTAGAGGCAGCGATTTTGAGCGATCGCTTCTTCAAAGAGGATCGGCGTGGTGAGTTGATCGGGGAGTGCCTTCGGAGGCAAACATACCAATGCCTCAGCGGTTACCTCATCCAGTCTGCGTAACGCGATCGCAGCATCAGCACAGGCATACTCACGGAGTAAGGTAAGGGCTTGTGTGATTAGTGTAGAAGGCGTATCGGCAATGTCTGCTTCAGTAAGTTTTGCTAGCACCTCTTGGGAAGCCAATCGCCACTCAATTCCCCGTAAGAACCTGCCGAGTAGGAATCCGAACCCGGTGACACTGCCCAGTTGAAATGCCTGACGCACGAGCGTTTCCTCACTCCCAGGTACTATGCTCGTTAGCACCAGGCAAAGTCCTGCTAATGAGCCTACTACCACCACTGGTAGGGGTAACAGGGTGCAGATTGTCAATAGCGCTAGAGCAACAAACCGCTCTGGTATCCAGCCATCAAACACACCTAGCGCAATAGTAAGAAAGAGTGTGAGTCCTAGTAAGCCTTTGCCAAAGGTTGGTAACTGGTCAGGAGGATGTCGCCATCGTGAAACTAGGCGCTGTAGCATTAAGTGGAAAGACATGAAGCGATCGCACTCGTAACAACATCGGGTGCGCTGATATGAGGAAGGTGTCCCTTAGCATCGATGTTAAGGAGCTTACTAAAAGGAATTTTATCTGCCATATACTGACCGACTTCAGGGGGTACAGCAATATCATCACTTGCCTGTAAAATCACAGTGGGTACAGTAAGTCGCGGCAATTCAGCTCGGTGATCGGATTGGAAAATCATCTTCGCAACGGCTTGTGCAATATCAGGACGGATAGCGGTAAGGGTATTTGCAAACTCCCTCGCCAATTCTGGTCTATCCTGGGTAGCCATCGCAATCGGAGCAAAGCCACTTGCCCAAGCATAGTAGTTAGATGACATGGATTCATAAAGCGCATCCAGGTCAGATTGCTCAAAGCCTCCGTAATAACCTGCATCATTGAGGTAACGGGGAGAGGCATCGATAAAAAATAGTTGACTAAAGCAATCAGGCTCAACTAACGCCGCGAGTAAGCTAACCATTCCACTAACCGAGTGACCCACAAGAATGGTCTTGGTTAGCTTTAACTCAGCGCACAAATCCAACAAATCCTCAGCATAGCTGTAGAGACTGCTGTAACGGCGTGGACTATAGGCAGAAAAATCTGACTTACCCGCCCCCACATGGTCAAAGAGCACGATACGGAAATCTGAGGAAAAGCTAGCGACTTGAGGTCGCCAAGCGGTTTGATCTGAGCCAAAGCCGTGGGCAAATATGATCGTCTGGCTGCCGTTCCCCAGGACTTTAACATTATTGCGCTGAACAATACTATTTCCCATAAGTGGGTATTCCTGATTGCATCACCTAAGTCAAGGATGGCACAAGTTTGACACGGATTGAATAGTGCTCAATCCCTCATCCAAAAGCCTGCGTATAAGCTCAAGGCTTTATTGATATATTAACTAGCAACATACCGCTTATCTAGACTTATTAAAGCTTCCTTGTATAAATAACTTCCCAGCTCTCTACATCCTCTCGGTTTTGGACTGTATCTGAAGTTGCAATAGCTTGTACTTCATCAAAAAAGACTTCAGTCTTTTGTAAATTCACCCTAGTCATTAAACCTTGCTTGATTAGCTTATTCAAATGTTTGTAAATTAAGCTCAAATGGGGATTAAGAGCGAAGTTAGAAGGCTTTTGTGAGCTGTTTCGTAACGTTTCTGATATCTGGCTCAGAATTGAACTAGGGTTGAATTGCACAAAAAAAGACTTAGTATACTCCTCTGTATACAGAAGCTTATCTACTCTTAGGCTAAAACCTTGAACTTGCTGTGTTGCTTTTTCAAGTAGGGCAGTTGGCGATTCTTCCGGCGCATATTCGCCTGAGTAAATAGTGACATGAGGAGTGAAAGCTGGAGCATCATACTCTTGTGCAAGAGTATTGATAATTTCCTGGAAATATGCCCTATCCTCGTCTGAGGGAATAAGCCAGAACGATACTTTGGTTTTCAACTTACAACTCCTGAATAGATCGTTTTCCTCTGAAGCTTGGAGTGCTTTAATCAAGACTTAAAATAGGGGTTAGGTGGTAGGTGGTAGGTGGTAGGTGGTAGGGGAGAGAACTTTCATCGCAATGTTTGTGGGCGTGAATGCATGAGGTTTAATCCATCAATTATTCGGGTAAGCAAGGTCATTCATTGGTAGGCTCCAGAGATGGAACTGAGCCACCAAGCAATACGCTGTTTGTCGGTATAACAGTAACGAGCTGAGCATCTTCATCAATGCCAACCTTGGCTAATCCAAATTGCTCGATTACCCAAGCATTGGTTGTTAGGTGTAAGCTAATTTCGGTAGCTCGGTACTGACTTGATTCTGATGCCAATGCAGCTGGTAGGAGTAACTGATCTGCCAGATGCAACTCTACAGGTGCGCCGTTGGCATGAAACTCTAGCAACTCCTCCGTTGCCATCTCAGCAACTCGCTCTGCTGGTACTCCCAGTTTTCCCACCGCACCGAAGCCAGCTCTACTATGCTCGTACTCAGCCGTGAGAACAATTCCCGCTCCTGGTGCGATTCCCCGTCCTCGCAGTGGCTGTACATGAGCTTTGAGGTGTGCTTCCCGCAATAGGTTTTCTGCTCGACTCGCCATTCGTTGAGGGATATGGGAGGGAAGTTGCGTCACAACAGCTAAGCCCCGTACCTGCTGTAATTCTCCTCGCTCTAGCAATTGAATACCCTGTAGAGGCGAAGCGTTCCTGCCGATTATTCGCAATTCCACCTCACCATTGCCTTGAGGATACCAACCCCAAGCGTGTAGCTGCACTTCTGCCTGCACACCCATCTGGTTCAGGATGGGGAGATACACTTGCTCAATGTAAGTGATAGGCGGACTCCAAGGTACATGCGTTCCTCCCTTGAGTGTCACTACAGAGTCACCCGTTGCTAGTGCCAAGGGCAGTAGGATTGTCTGCAAAATCAGAGTGATAGCACCTGCGGAACCTGCGCCTGTAGTCTGAGCAACATCAAAGGTGTAGTGTCCCGCTTGAACTGGGCAACTGGGAATAAACTCTAGTGTTGTTGAACGGACGGCATCCCCTTTTAGCTGAGCCTGACAGATGCTAGCGGCTGCTCGCACAGCCGTCAAGTGTTGAATTGATAGTCCTGGCTTTTCACGCCCTGCCCGAATACGATCAAGATGAATGGGTTGACCAGTAATGGCAGCTAAGCTTAGGGAAGTCCGTAAGATCTGACCACCACCCTCGCCGTGGGAGCCGTCAATGTGAAGCATATTGGCTAATGTGTGTCTTTAATTAAAGCTGGATTCAGCACTGGCTTATCCACTGTAAGGTTATCGTCACATCAAGACAAAGAGCATACGCCTTAGAGGGGAGAATGTAGTGAAGGGGCGATCGTTAAGGTGGTAGGTGTTAGGTGGTAGGTGGTAGGTGATGAAGAGACTTTCCCTACAACCTGCAACCTACAACCTACAGACTGCCTTTGAGATAGATCCCGTACAATAAACTGGTTCTATTGCCTCCGAAGAGAGAATTTAAGCTTCCTAGTGGCGATCGCAATTTTTCTTCTCACTCTTATCCTGGTTATCTGGCAGCCGCGAGGACTGGGGATTGGATTTAGTGCTATTGGTGGGGCGCTGCTTGCCCTTGCCACGGGTGTTGTTACGTTGCAGGCTGTCCCAACAGTTTGGGCAATTGTCTGGAATGCGACATTTACCTTAGTTGCTTTGGTGATTATTTCCCTCATCCTGGATGAAGCCGGTTTTTTCCGCTGGTTGGCATTGATTTTGGCTCGTTGGGGGGTTGGGAATGGGCGTCTACTGTTCTTCTTAGTAGTATTGCTGGGAGCCTTGGTGACAGCCTTGTTTACCAATGATGGAACTGCCCTGATCTGGACAGCTACAGTAATGGAACTGCTGCTACTACTGGGGTTTAACCCAAAAGCAACGTTTGCGTTTGTCTTCGCTACGGGGTTTATTGCCGACGCGACAAGCTTACCCTTGCCAGTTAGTAATCTCGTCAATATCATTGCGGCTGACTATTTCAATATTTCTTTTTTGCGCTACGTTTTGGTGATGGTGCCGATCAATTTCGTTGCGATCGCATCCAGTTTAGCTGTTCTTTGGTTCTACTTTGACCGTCATATCCCACTCACCTATGATTCCGCTTGTTTGCCGCCACCACGGGAGGTAATTCGCGATCCCCTCGTCTGTCAGTGGAGCTTTGCGATTTTAGGGTTACTCTTAATTGGCTACTTTTTTGCGGAACCGTTGGGTGTGCCCGTTTCCTGTATTGCCGGAATTGGGGCATTGGTAATGCTGGCCTTAGCAGGGCGTTGGTTTCATAAAGATGCGATCCCCATCATTCCCATCCGTAAGATTTTGCAGGAAGCCCCTTGGCAGGTGATTTTATTTAGCTTAGGGATGTATCTGGTTGTCATCGGCTTGCGTAATGCTGGAATAACAGCGCTATTGAGTCAGTGTTTAGAATTCCTCTCAAGTTGGGGGCTAACGCTTGCCGCGACTGGAACTGGTGTTCTGGCAACTCTGCTTTCTGGGGTGATGAATAATCTGCCAACGGTATTACTCAACTCTCTAGCGATTCAAGATGTCTCTGGAGGCGATCGCATTCTTCAAGAAATCATGGTGTACGCGAATATAATTGGTTGTAATATAGGAGCAAAAATTACACCGCTCGGTAGCCTATCAACACTGCTCTGGCTGGATGTTCTAGCGCGTAAAGGATTTCGGATTAGTGCCTTTCAATACATTCCTATCGCTCTCATCCTAACCATTCCTGTTTTGTTTATTAGCTTGCTCAGTTTAGCGATTTGGCTTCCCTGGATCATTGCCTAATTGTCTTGTACATCTAGGGTAGACGTGATATCTTCTGGTCTCTAAGCAATATTAATAACAATTTAAGAAAGATAAAGTAGTATAAATTTATCAAGGAAACTAGACATAGGGTTTAAACTAGCAATAAAGATTTAAAAGTTTCATTACTATTAGGGTGTATCTGCTTACCTCTCAACAATAGCTTCTGAGCTAGCACGGCGTAATATTTTGTTATGCCAGTTGCTTTCTCAAAAGCACTTTTCGACTACCCCGCGCCTTGGCTTTTGTAGACTTAGCCTAAAAACTAGGTCTTTTAGAGTCTCCTTGTCGCTCTCAAAACGCTAGAGAGGAGTTGAGCCAATAAACTAGGTGAATGATCAATGGTAACCAAAGTGGCAGAAAGCCCAACCACTAAGCGAAAGAGAGAAAAAACTGAACCCGAACACTTTCTTGAGGGTGCGCTGGAGAAGTTCTTCAACCTGACGCTAGATATGTTTTTCATCGTGGGGGTTGATGGCTATTTCAAGCAACTCAACCCGATGTGCGAGAAAACACTGGGTTACACCACTGAGGAACTAAGAGGTCAACCGTGGGTTGAGTTTGTTCATCCAGAAGACCAACAATCAACCCGTGATCAGTTACACAAGCTTGCCACAGAAACTTGCCCAGTACAGTTTGAAAATCGCTACCGTTGCCAAGATGGTTCCTATAAGTGGCTGTCGTGGAACGTCACGCTATGCCAAGAACACGAATTAATCTACGCAGTTGCTCGTGATAATACCGAGCATAAACAAGCAGAAGCTGCTAGAGCAGAAACTGAAGAGAGCTTTCGCTTATTGGTAGAGGGCGTTAACGACTACGCCATTTTCATGCTTGATTCCCAAGGTTATGTGGTTAGCTGGAACTCAGGTGCCGAGCGCACTAAGCAGTATTCCGCTTTAGAAATCATTGGTCAGCATGTCTCCTGCTTTTATTCAAACGAGGATATAAAGCTAGGCAAACCGCAGCAAGGATTAGACATTGCAGCACGTCAGGGTCGCTTTGAAGAAGAAGGTTGGCGAGTACGCAAAGATGGCTCGAAGTTCTTGGCAAATGTTGTCACTACCGCCTTACATGCAGAGGACGGACAGCTAAGTGGTTTTGCCAGAGTGACACGGGATATTACGGAACGCAAGCTTGCTGAAGATGCGTTGCAAAAGGCGAATGACGAGTTAGAAAAACGGGTTGAGGAGCGAACCGCTGAACTGATAGAGACGAATGAGCTTCTCAAGCAGAAGATTACTGAACATAAGCGCACTGAGATGGCTTTACGCCGTTCAGAAGCGCGCTTGAAAAACCAAGCTGAGCAATTGGAGATTGAAACGCGAAACGCTACGTCTCTTTTGCAAGAACTTCAGCGCACTCAAGCTCAGTTAATTCAAACAGAAAAAATGTCAAGTCTGGGGCAACTCGTCGCTGGTGTTGCTCACGAAATCAACAATCCTGTTGGTTTTATCTATGGCAACATCGACTATGCGACTTGCTACATCAAAGACTTGATGCGCTTAATGAAGCTCTATTCCCATTACTACCCAGAGCCACTGCCTCAAATCCAGTCGGAGATGAATGCCATTGACTTCGATTTCCTAATGGCAGATATGCCAAAACTCCTGGCTTCGATGAAGGTAGGAGCAACCCGGATTCGCCAAATTGTTCTGTCATTGCAGAACTTTTTAAGGGCTGAGCAAGTCGAGATGACACCCGTAGATATCCATGACGGGCTTGAAAGTACACTCTTAATTTTGCAGAACCGCTTGAAAGCAACAGACCAGCATCCGGAAATTACACTTCTCAAAGAGTACGGAATCCTGCCACTGGTGGAATGTTATGCGGGACAAATCAATCAAGTATTCATGAATCTCCTCACTAATGCCATTGATGTGTTGGAGGGGTCACCAGAACTCCGCGATATGTCGCGTTGCATCACAATCAAGACTGGCGTTCAGGATATGCGGAGAGAGTATGCCGGAAACAGCACGGAGGAAAAAGTTCCTCATGCTGTAATCCGGATTGCTGACACAGGCCCAGGAATGAGCGAGAACGTTTGCCGTAAGTTATTTGACCCATTCTTTACGACAAAACCAGTGGGCAAAGGCACTGGCTTAGGCTTATCCATTAGTTACCAAATCATTGTGGAAAAGCACGGCGGTCAGTTAACTTGTGTTTCCGAACCTGGAAAAGGGGCAGAGTTCTTAATCGCAATTCCAATCAGGCAGCGTAAGTCCTCATCAGAATTATCTGAGTCTGAGTGTGACTGAGGGTATTAAGCCATGTCAACACCCTAGTTCTATGCCATCTGAGGCTGGTATATTCATTGCTTGCTGCGCTACTACTGAGGGCGAGGAGGCAGCCTGTTCGATTTGAGCCAAAAGCGTTTGCGCCTCTAGGTCGCCCTTATTGGCTTGCTGTTTGAGGTAGCGCTTCAGTTCATCGGCTAGGTTTGTTGGGATATACATTGGGCTTTTTCTGTTTTAAACTTCAGCCGCTTCTAGCTGAAAGCTGAAAGCTTTTCCTTGCTCAAGGTTTACCAATCCACTTCCATAAGGGGTGACTTGGTCCTTGCTGAGAAATTCGACGTACTTGTTGCTCTAGACGGTGTTGTTCTTGGGGTGGTAGTCCCCATATTACATTCCGACTTTGCCAAACTAAGACAGCGACAGTCATACCAATACAGAAAGCAAGACCGAGTGCAGGTATGCGGTTGTAGACAATTGCGTAGCGTAGGGCTGCCCAGGTAAAATGCGATCGCATCAACGAAAGTTCATACTGCCACCCCCACAAACTTAATGGCGCAAGCGTTAGCCAGAGGATGCCAACCAGCAACCAACGACCGTAGACGGTTAGCTTATGTAACCGTTTTACCTGTGCCTTAAAGGTAGGGTCAAGGTCTGGGTGGGTAGTTTGAGGCATCTCGGTGTCTGGCTGATCCATTTTTGCGGTTAAGTCTGGCGAGGGCAGTGCATATCCTCTAAGCAGTTGGGCAGCAATCAACAAAATCAGGCTTTGGCAGTGCGT
This sequence comes from Symplocastrum torsivum, assembly GCF_059505465.1. NCBI lineage: Bacteria > Bacillati > Cyanobacteriota > Cyanophyceae > Oscillatoriales > Microcoleaceae > Symplocastrum > Symplocastrum torsivum. Next base: position 22,568 of record NZ_JCACKQ010000013.1, read on the forward strand.
TTTCTCCACCAGGCAAGTAGTGTGCTGGCGATGAAAATACTCGAATAAGCACCGGCTGTAAATCCAACAATTAGACACAGGGCGAAGTTTTTCAGCGTTTCACCGCCAAACAGGAAGATAGAGAACAATGTCAGCAGCACCGTCAACGTAGTGTTAATCGACCGAGTTAGAGTTTGATTTACAGCATCATCAACAACTTGGTCAATGTTCTGCTCTGGATTCAGGCTGATTACCTCCCGCACTCGGTCGTAAATGACAACCGTATCATTGACCGAGAAACCAATAATCGTCAGGATACCAACAACGAAGAGACTATCGATTTCAACACCTTGCACTAAACCCAAGATGGAAAATATCCCAAGTGTAATAATGACATCGTGGAATAGGGCAACAAAGGCGAAAAATGCATAGTCTAACTGGAATCGGAAGGTTAGGTAGACGAGGATACCCGCGAAAGAAAGAATAATCGCCAGTAAGCCAGACGAAAACAACTGCCGACCTAAGGTTGGACCAACTGTATCTATCTGAGTGGCTTGAGGATCAAATGCACCAACTTTTTCGCTTAGGGTATTTCGTAGTTGGGTGCGTTCCTCACCATTAAGTGTCTTGGTGCGAATCGTCAGCGCTTGTTGTTTTTCGCCCAACACTTGGATGCTGCTACCACCTAAGCCCTGCTGGGCCATTACATCCCGAACAGTTGCCACATCAATCGGTTTGTCACAGTTACCAGGTTTTGTGCAATCCAGTTCAAATTGCAGCCTTGTACCACCAACAAAATCTAGACCTAGACGTAAAGGTGTTCCCAGTGTAGCTGTGGAAATCACCATGCTGATGATACCCGCAAGGATGATAGTGGCAGAAACCGTCCACCAAAGCGATCGCTGTTTGATTACATTGAGTTTCATCTTGACCCCTTCACCTATGACTTAACTGACGCTGGTGGGTTGGGAACAAAGAGTTCAGGCTTCTGACGCAATCCTGGAAATCCCAGAACCACAAGTAGCAGGAAGGTGCGACTACAGGTAAGCGCAGTAAACATACTCACCGCTACTCCCAAACCGAGTGTTAGGGCAAAACCCTTGACTAAACCTGAACCCAACCAAAACAGCGCTGTACAAGCAATCACTGTGGTCACGTTACCATCCAAAATACTCGAAAATGCCCGGTAAAAACCTGATTCTACAGAACGATAGAGTGTCTTTCCCGATCTTAATTCTTCTCGTGTTCGCTCAAAAATCAGCACGTTGGCATCAACCGCCATACCAATGCTGAGGATGAATCCCGCAATTCCTGGCAGAGTTAAAGTAACTCCTAATAGAGCAAAAGACGCGATTGTCAGCACTGAGTAGATAACCAGTGAAACATCAGCAATCAAACCGGGTAACCGATAGTAGACAGCCATGAATATCAAGACCAAGACCAAACCACCGATGCCAGCATAGATACTGCGTTGAATACTATCTCGCCCTAACGTTGCACCGACAGTGCGGTTCTCCACAATCTCCACTGGTACAGGTAGTGCGCCTCCTCGCAACTGTACAGCTAACTCGTTAGCTGTTTGAACCGTAAAGTTTCCAGTAATTACAGCATTTCCACCCGTAATGCCATTTGCGGCAAATTCTGGCCCAACTGTAGGCGAGCTAATCAGAGCATTATCAAGGAAAATACCAATGCTGCGACCCGTTCCTGCCAAGTTTTTAGTTAGCTGAGCAAAGCCTTCCGCGCCTGCTGGGTCAAATCGGAGAGTTACTTCCCAGGCATTATCGCCTTGAGCGGGTTGGGTGCCAGCATCTTTAAGATTTTTTCCTGTAAGTTTGGCAGGTTCAAATAGCTTGATGATTGCTTCGTTACTGCTTTGGAGTTCTTCTTGATTAGCGGCGATCGCGTTTTGATCACCTGCCTGTCTCAGTTGTTCCTGTCTCAGTAATTTCTCCTGTTGCACCTGCCTTTCTATTCCCAATTGCGCCTCGGTTCCAGGTTTTTGTTCCCGAAACTCTAGCTGTGCTGTTCCCCCCAGCACTCGTTCTGCCTGTTGCGGGTCATTCACCCCTGGCAGTTGCACCAAGATTTGATCAGAACCGACCGTTTGTACCACGGGTTCTGAAACCCCAAGTCCGTTGACTCGATTTTCAACGACACTAAGAACAGCTTCGAGTTCCTTTGACGTGATTTGTTTAATGTCTTCTGTTGTCTTTACCTGAATAGTCAGTTGCGCTCCTCCCTGTAAGTCCAGTCCCAACTGGATGGGAATCTTGACCAGCACTGTGACCGCTGCTATTACAAGGACTAGGATAAAGGCTAATAATAAACGCTGTTTTTGCATAACTCCGACTCGCCGCAACAAGTGATATGATATCTCTTTTGCAGATGCCCCTACCTTTTGAGCAATGTCCTTAGTCGCTGGCGAACTATTAACCTTGGCAAAGCAGGGGAAGAGGTGCAGTAGGGAAAAAGCCTTCCCATTTCATTGTTGAAACAAGTCTAAACTTCCTCCAAGAGCTACCTTTTGCACCTCTAGCTTCCTTTGAATGCGCGATGTGCAACTCCTAAAAAAGACTTTTGAAACCCCTAGGGTTAATCCATTCCAACCAATCGCCTTTCTTTCGCTAGAAAATGAGCGATCGCAACTTAAACTCGCAACGCGACCATTTTTTGTACAGCCTCCACAATCTGTTGAGGTTGCACAATCGTCAGGTTCTCCAAAACCCCGTTATACGGCGTTGGAATATCTTGAGATGACAGTCGCAGTACGGGTGCATCCAGTTCATCAAATAATCGATCATTAATTGAAGCGGTTAATTCTGCACCAATCCCACCCGTCTTCATACACTCCTCAACGATAATGACTCGGTGAGTTTTGCGAATAGAAGCACCAATCGTGTCAAAGTCTAGAGGCTTGATGGAAATCAGGTCAATGACCTCCGGGTCAAATCCCTCTTTCTCCAACTGCTTCACCGCTTGCATGGCATGGTGACGCATCCGGGAATAGGTCAGAATTGTGACATCTTTACCCGTTCGTACTACTTCCGCTTTATCAAGGGGTAGTACGTACTCCTCTTCTGGCAGGTCTTCTTTGAGGTTGTAGAGAAGAACGTGTTCAAAGAACAAAACAGGATTATCGTCACGAATCGCCGCCTTAAGCAGCCCCTTGGCGTTATAGGGAGTGGAACAGGTGACAATTTTTAAACCTGGAACCGCTTGAAAGTAAGCTTCTAGTCGCTGTGAGTGTTCTGCACCCAACTGACGCCCAACACCACCGGGTCCTCGAATCACCAAGGGGATTTTGAAATTACCACCGGAGGTATAGCGTAGCATTCCAGCATTGTTGGAAATTTGGTTGAAGGCAAGGAGCAAAAAGCCCATGTTCATGCCTTCGATAATTGGTCGTAAACCTGTCATTGCTGCACCGACTGCCATGCCAGTGAAGCTATTTTCAGCGATCGGGGTATCGAGAACCCGCAGATCACCGTATTTTTTATACAAATCTCTTGTAACTTTGTAGGAGCCGCCGTAGTGACCAACGTCCTCCCCCAGAACAAATACCGCCTCATCGCGTGCCATTTCTTCATCAATGGCTTCACGCAGCGCGTTGAAGAAAAGTGTTTCTGCCATCAATCCCTAACCAAATGGGGCAAATGCCATCCTAACATTGCCTTAGCCAGGGAAAAGAAGATTTTGTTACCAGTTCTCATCGCTCCTCGAAGAGTGCATCATTCCAGGGAATGCCGCACACTCTCTTAGCATGAATGGCGTTGACTTAATAAATTCAGTTGCAACCAACCGACCCTTGCGCGGGGGGTTTGGGGGAGACGCTTGTCCCCCAATGGGGGGTTTGGGGGGCAACGTCCCCCAATCCGGGTTCTTCTACAAACGACTAGTTTTCGCTCAAGGAGAGTGACTTCCTCTTAGCACTCAGATGCCTTACGCTAAGCAATTATACTAATTGCGACTAGTTAGCTGAGGCGATTGGCTGGCTAGTTTAGGCGATCGCATCAACAGGGAGGCAACTGCTGCACGATAGAATATGTTCAGAACTTCCGTGTACGGCTCTTTAATCAGCTAACAGTGAGGAGTGATTTGTGATTAAGCCTTTGGGCAATCGCACGCAAGGAAAAACCCTCTTGTCAGCAGTATATAGGAAAATTTAAGTCGAAAAGCTGAGTTAGCACTTCACGAGAGAGGAGATAAAATCACGCATGGGCAAGGTAGTCGGCATTGACCTGGGTACAACAAACTCCGTGGTGGCTGTCATGGAGGGTGGCAAGCCGGTTGTAATTGCCAATGCAGAAGGAATGCGGACAACGCCTTCCGTGGTTGGCTTCAGTAAGGACGGAGAACAGCTTGTTGGACAAATGGCACGCCGCCAAGCGGTACTCAACCCCCAGAATACGTTTTATGGGGTCAAGCGGTTCATTGGGCGCAAGTATACAGAACTGAGTGCAGATTCTAAGCGCGTTGCCTACACGGTTCGTCGAGATGACACTGGTAACATCAAAATTAAGTGTCCTCGTTTGAAGAAGGACTTTGCCCCTGAAGAAATTGCGGCAATGGTGTTGCGAAAGCTAGCAGATGAGGCAGGTCGCTATCTAGGACAACCCGTGACAGGTGCGGTAATTACGGTTCCCGCTTACTTTAATGATTCTCAGCGACAGGCAACCAAAGATGCGGGACGGATTGCGGGTTTAGAGGTCTTACGGATACTCAATGAACCAACGGCAGCATCTTTGGCGTATGGATTAGACCGCCAAGAGAGCGAGACAATCTTGGTATTTGACTTAGGAGGTGGTACGTTTGATGTCTCTATCCTCGAAGTTGGGGATGGAGTATTTGAGGTCAAAGCAACGAGTGGTGATACTCAACTCGGTGGGAATGATTTTGACCAAAAAATTGTTGACTGGTTGGCAGAGCAATTTTTGGAAACAGAAGGGGTCGATTTAAGACGCGATCGCCAAGCCTTACAACGTCTCTTTGAAGCGGCGGAAAGAGCGAAAATTGAACTTTCAGGGGTCGGTGTCAGTGACATCAATTTACCCTTTATTACCGCGACAGAGGATGGTCCAAAGCATCTAGAAACACGCCTGACTCGCCCTCAATTTGAGGGATTATGTGCTGATCTAATCAACCGCTTGCGTAGACCGTTAAAACGTGCATTGGGAGACGCAGGCTTAAGTCCAGTTCAAATTGATGAAATTGTTTTAGTCGGTGGCTCAACACGTATCCCACTCGTCCAACAACTGGTGCGAAGCTTAATAGATAAGGAGCCAAATCAGAACGTTAATCCTGATGAAGTGGTGGCAGTAGGAGCGGCAATTCAAGCAGGCATTCTCACCAGTGAAGTGAAGGATGTGCTGTTGTTGGATGTGTCACCGTTGTCCTTAGGATTAGAAACCATCGGTGGTGTAACTAAAAAGCTTATCCCCCGTAACACCACAATCCCGGTACGGCGTTCTGATATATTTTCCACGGCTGAAAACAATCAGACGCTTGTGGAGATTCATGTCCTGCAAGGCGAACGGGATATGGCGGCGGATAACAAGTCACTCGGTCGGTTTAAGCTCACGGGTATTCCTCCAGCGCCAAGGGGTGTGCCTCAAATCCAGGTAGCGTTTGATATTGATGCGAATGGGATTTTGCAGGTTACAGCGTTAGATCGGACAACGGGTCGAGAACAAAGTGTCACGATTCAAGGCGCTTCTACTCTTAGTGACTCAGAAGTGAACCAGATGATTCGTGAAGCGGAGCAATTTGCCCAAACCGATAGGGAACGGCGGGAGCGGGTGGAGAAGCGTAACCGTGCTGAGACACTAGCAAATGACGCAGAACGGCAACTCAAAGAGGTGACTCTAGATTTCGGTTCGCAGTTTGCTAGTGGTTATCGACGTCGGATTGAAGCGTTGGCGGCTGAACTCCGTGAGGCGATCAAACGTGATGATGAGCGTAGTATTGATCGGGCACAATCTGATCTTCAGGATGCCGTGTATGAGCTGAAGCGCGAGGTGCGGATGCAATACGCGGATGATGAGGATGATGACTTCTTTGGCTCGATTCGTCGTACCTTTACGGGAGAGAGTGATAGTGACCGATATCGCGATGATCGGCGTGACTCTTCTCGTGATTCCTACCGTGACTCCTCTCGTGATTCTTACCGTGACTCTTCTCGTGATTCCTACCGTGACTCTTCTCGTGACTCTTCTCGTGATTCTTACCGTGACCCTTACGATGCTGGCGGTCGTTCATCACGACCTCAACCGCGTCGTGCGCCACTACAAAATGATTGGGATGATGATGACGATGATTGGTTCTAACCACAATTAGCTGTTAAAGCTTTTTTTGAGAAAGTCGTTTAAGGGAGCTAATCTAAAGTTCATCACGTTTCTCGCCCCAAACCAACCTTTGGCAACGAAGAGCTAGCCGCTAATTAAAGGATCGATAAACACTATCTCTATGCAAAACTTTCGGGACTATTATGAGATTTTGGGGGTGCCCATAGAGGCATCCAATGAAGAAATTAAAAAGGTTTATCGGCGGCTGGCTCGGCAGTATCACCCTGATCTAAATCCGGGAGACAAAGAAGCAGAAGAGAAGTTCAAGGATATCGGTGAGGCGTATGAGGTTCTCTCCGACCCAAATAAGCGATCGCAATACGACCAGTTCAGCCGCTTTTTGAGGAAAAAAGGTTTCAAAAAAGGCTCTAAAGTACCAAACTTTAGAACAACAGGCGATAATGACGGAACATTCCGCAATCGCAATGGTGGTCGTAGCTCTACCCAAGAAGTTGATTTCAGTCAGTTTGGAGACTTTAATAGCTTTGTTGACCAACTGCTAGGACGCCGTAACGCGGCAAGGGCAGCAACAGAACCGGAACGTTCTAGTGTCCGAGTCAACACATCAGATGCCTTCCGACCAGGAACAACAAAAACGGCTTACACCATTAATCCTCGTGCCGATCGCAAAGATATCGAGGCACGACTAACGCTGCCTTTAGAAAAAGCCTATGAAGGAGGGCGAGAGAGAATCCGCCTAGAAGACGGGCGGTCTTTGGAAATTGATTTACCTCCTGCAATGGTGACAGGTCAGCGTGTGCGGCTTAAGGGGCAGGGCATCGCGGGTGGCAACCTCTACCTGAGAATTACAGTTGCTCCCCATTCCTTCTTCAAACTAGAGGGTTCAGATATCTTCTGTCAGTTGCCAGTAACTCCCAGTGAGGCGGTGCTAGGTAGCGCAATCGAAGTGCCAACCCTGGATGGCAGAGTGAAAATGACTGTTCCGAATGGAGTCCGGTCAGGGCAACGACTCCGACTTGCGGGTAAAGGCTACCCCAGCACCACTGGAAGCAGAGGCGATCAGCTAGTCGAAATCCAAATCACCGTTCCCAGAGACCCTAGTCCCCAAGCACGAGAACTCTACGAAAAACTGCGGCAGATTGAAAACTTCAACCCTCGTCTTGATTTGCCAGTTTAATTGAATCTTGTGCCGCTATCAGAGTGTTGATACGGCTAGAGGATTAGTGATTGGGGATTGGGGAAACTTGCTGGAAAGCGATCGCTACTCCCAAGCTGAATTACTTTGCATTCAGCAATATAGTCAAGGGCGCACAGCCGTGCGGCTTTAACTGTATTGTTTAATCCCCCATTCCGCACCCTCAACTGTCACAGAGCGGCAAGGGCTGGTAGCAGTGACTAGATGCCACAATTTTTAAGTAGAAATACTCGATTTCGCTGATGACAATGATCATCGAAATCAGGGGAGAGGGGTGAGCGACACTCGCCCCTCCCCCACCCTGTCGATTACAGGATAAAGAGAAGTCAAAGTTGACAGGAAGAGTCAAAAAATCAAGGAATAAAGGTTGACTGGCATAAGAGATAGTTGAGATGAGCCAACAATCTTTTAACTCACTTGACAAGAATCCAACTGAAACTGAATGATTGACTCATGAGGTTGAGAGTAATAAATAGTAAGCGCGACAGGAAGCGGGAAAAAACCTTAAAATATCTAAGCGCTCCTGGGTCAGATTAGAAATTTGTTTGACCGTAGCAATCCGCAGGAAATGAACCGACTGAAAGCATTGAAAAATCCAACGTAAAGTGGGATTGATGGTGGGTTGACCCAACTGATTTTTCAAGGTGGAGTTGGATTGCTGCAACTGGGAACGGAGATATCGTTGACCCAAAGTATAGACCAACAAACACAACCCCATTACTAAAGCCAAAGCCTCAATTCTTTCGGGAGATTTGAGAAAAACACTATCGGCAAAAAATAAAGGGTCTTTCAGAAAAGCAAAACCTCTCTCGGAAGATTGCTGTTCCTTGTACTTGGCAATCATTTCATCACAGCTAAGCTGGTCAAGATCTAAAACATTGGTAGCCAGTATGAATCGTCCCGCTGCTAGAGTCTGTCTAGCAATGGCACCAGCATCCGGTTCCAGTTGTGCTTGAATTTTATAAACCTGTTGAGAGGATTCAGCTCTAGAAAAGGAATTAGCCTCAGATTCAGATTCACAGAGAACTGACACTATCTGAATCTGTGTTAAGTTGTGATATTTAAGTTGTTTAGATAACCGACTGGCAGCCGCCAGCGCATCGGGTTGACAAGCGAATTCTTGAGCAGCTAACTCCCGCAATTTTTTTTTAGCTTCTTGATGCGCTTTGGTGATATTTTTTTCCAGTTGGCGCAAGTCTGAGATTCGACGGCTTTCGCTCTCTACAACCAACCACCGTTGGCGAACTCCACCATAATTACTGGTATGAGCTGCCCAACGATATCCAGCAATTGTACTTTCAACGAAGTCTTTAGAGTTCAGTTGCTCTATCAGTTGCTTGGCTTGAGAAAGAGTTAGGGGAACTCGGCATAACCATCTTAAGCTAGCCATCTGCTCGATGTTAGGGGCTGTATATAAAGCACTGTCAGCCACCATCAAAGCATCCAGTTCTAGCTGCTTTTTAAACTCCCTAAAAATTTGGGCAAAGGCGGCTGAATCTGATTCATTGCCAGAAGCGACCCGTAAAAACAACGGCACATCTCCATCGCCACTACAAATTAGGTTTAAGATGAACTGCTTTAAATCAGGACGATGGTCACGGGAATAACCGTAAGTAATTCTAATCGGTATCGGAGCTGTTTTGGGGCTACTAACTATTTCTCCCGGTTTTTCCCCTACTAGCTGGTTGATTTGCTCTACTATTCCTATCTCATCTATTAGACCCGCAACTAAGCCAAGATGGTCTAGATTTTGTACGGAAATTTCTGGTACGGAACTCATCGACTCTTCGAGGAATCAACCCCTGCCACTCAACGGGTAGAGTCTATTATTTCATTACTATTGTCTGGCTCAAAAAATAGCGCAGCTTTTTTGAGCCAGCTTCTCAGCGAATGATTATCACCCCTCCCCCCTGATTTCGATGATCATTGTCATCAGCAAGATTGAGTATTTCTACTTAAAAATTTGGGCATCTAGTCACTGCCACCAGCCCTTGCCGCCCTGTGACAGTTGAGGGTGCGGAATGGGGGTTTAATGAAAACTTGATTCAGTTTGTTTTTGAGGGAGAGTTAAAGGCGATCGCACTCTTCAATTTGAACATCGCACTTCGGAAGAAACGCGCTAGCGTTAGCGAAGCGAGGCGTTAGCCTAGCATCCCGCTCTTGGTTATCGCTCCTACACAGATGGACTAACTATCCAAAACCCTTCAGCAGGCAGTTGTGCTTCTTCGCCTGAGCGGATTGGGCTTGAGTTTGGGTTTGGGGCTGGGAAGCAGAAGCCACTCCTACTCCCGAAAGCGGGTGTGTGCTAACGACTTTCCAGACAGCATCCTGAATGATACTAACTAACTCAGGATTGTTCACCTTGTAAGGGCTTGCGGTCAACCCTTTTGGGTTTTCCTTGAATAGCGTTGCATAGAACGTAGACCCCACAATGTAGGAACCTACATCGTTAAAGTGAATGCCGTCAGAATAGACTTGCGTGATGTTTGTATATCCTGGTACCTGACCCGCTTTTATCCGTTGGTTCAGTTCATACAGAACATCACCCACTGGCACCATGAAAATACGATCTTGTGTCTTGGGGTACGCTTTTCTCAACTCGGAAGTCAGCTTCTCAAAATAGTCCCGCGACTCTTCTGTGCCATTCCCTTCACTCGTATACTTCCTAAGCCATTTCTCGTCAAAATCAAGACTGCCATTTTCATTGCGGCGAGGCCAGCGAGAGTAGACATAGATGCGAAGGTTGGGGCTTTTTGGTAAGGCTAGGTTGATGTAGTTCTTTGCCATCGCCAAATCTCCGTCGTTGCTGTCAAGCTGGCGGTCAAATGGCTGGAGGGTAAGGACATCCCATTGGTAATTTGGCAAAGCGTTCGGGTAGTAGCCAAAAGGTTCTTCGCAGAAGCCGTCGGCTGGATGTTCCCAAATCCAAGCCAAAGGTGCCCCAGGAATCATGTGCCTACCAAAAACATACTGATGTCCCCGACTCTCTACCAACTGGCGAAGAGCATTGTAGTTGATAGTATCTGTGACGCTGTTGCCAATATGATAAACGCGAAGCGTCTGGGCGCTATGTGCAGCAAAGTTAAGTAGAACCACCGTCAAGATTGCTAACAAGCCTACTGTGAGCATCCTTACAACTCTTCGATAAGACATGAAAGCATTCTCCTAGGGTGAAAAGGAAACAATGAGGAATCTCCGCTTCCGTTTTGTTGGCATAACGGCGGTTAGTTTAGCGTCGATGCTTAGTGTGGTTTAGCTATGCAAGGAGTGTTAGCGTAGCTTTCGCCTTACACCCACCGTCCTACAACTACCCGCACCGTTCCATCTTCCAGGGTTTCTTCCTCTTCAACATTAAAACCCTGCTCCTGCACCGATGTCATCAGCATTTTATGAGCATACTTCTGCATAATTGAATTTACAAAAGCCTGCTGATCTATCTTCGCTCCCCAAAAATCTGCAACTAGCTCGTAAGTTTCACCATTGCGGCGAAAACCCAAATCATAGCCATTGTCTTGCCGGATGACGTACTCAGCGTTTGTTTTATTCCCTGCGTAGCCTCGGACTTTTTTGTTGTACTCTAACGTGTATCCCAATTCCTGCAATGTCTGCTGTAGGATTTCACCATTTTTGATTTGAACTTTGATTGTGGTGAAATGAGACATGAAATTTTTCTCCTTAGTTATGTTGTTATTAGCTGCCTAAAATTGACCTCTCCCCCAACTGCTCCTGCTCTTGACTGAGGAGTCTAGCTCTCCTTTCCTTCGCAAGGGTTGCGGTACTGGGGGAAGTCTTAACTTCTTCTAAACCCACCAGGCAATTACTACTCTAATCGTGCCATCTTCTAACGTTTTTCCTCCTCAACTGTAACGAAGTGACTATGGTATTAGTTGTCGCAGACGGTTGTACCCTAGTGTTGGGGTTCACGACCAAGATTCAGACGTTCGTAGCCTCATGCGATCGCGTCTTTACGGTCATCGACGAGCCGCCTGCGATCGCGGACGAGCCTGATGCGCGATCACTTCCTGTCTATCCCCGCACACTAGCCCTTTGAGACGTGAGCTTTGAGTACAACTCTGGGCAACCCTACTGTAAAACCAAGTCGGCAGTAGGTATGTCATCCGGCTTAATTGTTATAAGTCACCGTCCAGTTTTGAGGTTGTTTAAGCTGTCCTAGTAATCCCTTAGTAGTTGACAACAAAGTTGTGCGAGTTCTCAAAGGATATCTCGTTAGGGCGTATCCAGGTGGGGCGTCTATTCCTTCAAAATGTTGATGGGGATTAGTATATTTGGCTCTTTGACAGTAATTGCCTACACCCTTGATTGTTAGGAGGACTGGCTCAGACCGATTGCATTTCTCAAAAGGAAGCGGAAAAATTCCATAGACTTGATGCCGACCCAACCACGGCTTAACAACTACTTTGAGAGCAGGAACGGTAGTAGTGGGACGGTTAGATGCTAGATATCCTAATCCAGTACACCGACCATCCAGTGGTTCCTGTAGGCGATGAACTAACTGGGTGATACCCACCATTGTAAGTAGAACAATGGTAAAGAAAAGTTGACCTTTTCGTAAGTTCAATCTCAACCTTTGTTTCATACCTTGTTTTAGTTCAAAGTTGATATACGGGGAATGGGGAATGGGGAATTGATAAATTTAATCGACTTCGAGAGGGCCGATGCCTCGTTGCTGAGTGTAGCGTTTCAACTCATCCACTAGCTGGGTATCATTGGAGGCTGTTCTTGCACCTGCTTCGGCTGCCCAGTGTTTCAAATCTTCAATTTGTTCGCGTGCGATCGCAGCTATTGGTACTGTCTCCTCTATGGCCCGTAAAATATCTGTTATCACCAAGTCCCGTCTGTTACCTGACTCTGTTCGCTCAAAAAAGGCTCGGTGCATTGCATCCACCACTACCTGCTCAATCTCTGCGCCACTAAAGTCTTTCGCTGTTTTTGCCAACAGTGCCATATCGAACTCCCGCAATCGAGAAGGACGCAATCGTTGCAAATGTACTTTAAATATCTCCTGTCGCTCACTTTCTGTCGGTAAATTCAAAAAGAAGATTTCATCAAATCGTCCTTTCCGTAGTAATTCAGCAGGCAAAATTCGTACATTATTCGCCGTTGCCACAAGAAATACAGGTGTTGTTTTCTCCTGCATCCAAGTGATCAAACTGCCAAACACGCGGCGAGATGTGCCAGAGTCGCCATCAACACCACTGGCAAGATTGCCAAACGCTTTATCAATTTCATCAATCCACAAGACACAGGGTGCCATGGCTTCTGCTAATTGAATCATCTGCCTGACTCGGCTTTCACTTTCCCCGACAATGCCACCAAATAACCGCCCTGTATCCAGTCGCAATAGGGGCAATCGCCACTCATTAGCAATGGTTTTGGCACTTAGGGATTTACCTGTACCTTGAATTCCCACGAGCAACACACCTTTGGGGTTAGGAATGCCGTATTGTCTCGCTTCTTCCGTAAACGCATCCGATCGCATTCTTACCCATTGCTTCAAGTTTTCCAACCCACCGACATTCTTGAGCGATTCATGAGTTGTAAAGAACTCTAAAATGCCTGTCTGACGAATTGTTTGTTTTTTCTCTTCTAATACTTGGTCAATATCAGTCTCATCCACTTGTTGTTTTGCGGCAAGGGCAAGGGCAAGTACCCGCCGAATTCGCTCCCGGCTTAATCCTTGGCAAGCTTTAATCAGTTGTTCGAGGGCAAGTCCCGTAAGTTTGAGTTTTTCCGAGACTACCAGTTGCTCAAGTAAGTAATTAATTTCCTGTACATTGGGTAGGGGAAAATCAATGACTGTCACTTCTTCGCTTAGCTCAGCCGGAAGTTCTAAGGTATGACTAGTGAGAATTAGGGTTTTACGACTGCGTTTGAGTTCCCGTATGAGGTTTTTCAACTCTCGAACTACAGGCGCGTTGCGATCGCTATGGGGATTTTTCAGCAAAAAGTGCAAATCTCGTAGTACAAAAATTGTACCTTCGGTTGTCGAGGTCTTGGCAATCCGGTTCAGCGCTCCCATCACTGAACCTTTATCAGCACCGTTGTCATCCCAACCGCGCACAATGTCCCATAGTAATAGCTTACGTTCCGGCTCTGACATCAGTGCGACTTCGAGCAATACATCTTCAACTGGCTCTTCTTCCACGCCAACGATGTACAGTAGCGGGTAACGTGCCCGCAGCATTAAATCTAGCTGTTGCACTAGGGCACTATGGGGACTCATTGAGGACATTGGACTTGTCGTGTTGGTGGATAGGTGAGCCAGAAGCGATCGCGTTTTGACGAAAATCGGTTACTAAAGTTATGGGACACTTGAGTTGATGTGTACCTAGCTCGATTGTACTGAAGTCAAGCAAGCGTCTATTATCTCCAACTACTAAATAGCGATAACTGTTCTTCTCCAAACACTCGCTCTTGCTCATTTAGTTGCATCACTCTCCGCTTCAGATTGGATAAATTCTAAGCATTCTGTACTGTCTCCACTCTTCAACAAAATGAGGAAAAAAACATGACGACGCTATTAATTCAAACCGAAAGCGTCCCGCTGATGGTGAATTTTCCTGCTATAAAATCGATGAGTATTGAACAGTTCTATGAATTCTGTCAAGCGAATCGCGATTTTAGAATTGAGCGTACTGCTAGTGGAGAAGTTATCATTATGCCACCAGCTTTTTCAGATATAGGCAATCGAAACATTAAAATTGCTCAGCAACTTGCAAACTGGGCAGATTACGATGGAACAGGTGAAACGTTTGACTCTAGTACAAGCTTTACCCTGCCTAATGGGGCAACCCGCTCTCCTGATGCTTCCTGGATTAAACTAGAGCGTTGGTATGCTTTAAGTAAAGAACAACAAGCCTCATTTGCTCCAATTTGTCCAGATTTTGTGATTGAGTTACGCTATAGGAGCGATACTCTTAGAGGATTGCAAGACAAAATGCAGGAATATATTGATAACGGTGCATTACTCGGATTGTTGATTGATCGTAAAATCCGAAAAGTATATATATACCGTCCTCATCAAGAACCTGAGATTTTAGATAATCCCGAAGTCGTGTGTGCTGATCCAGAGCTTCCAGGATTTATCTTGCGGATGGCAACAATCTGGTGATTAATAATATTTTGCCTGAAATAAGTTTTGGAGTGAGCAGCTTTACTAGCGTTCTTATATGAGCAATCAGTCATGAGGAATTGACAACAGTTGAGGGTTAACTGTCAACACAAAGTGACTAAATTTAAATTATCTAGCAAGCTCCTTGAACAACTGCCAACATTCCTTTGCGATCGCCCAATCTTCTTCTGTATGTATAACCACGACTGGGATGGTGGAGTCGGTTGCGGCTATATCTTCATCTACAGGAGAGGCTTGATTTTTCGCTTGGTCAAGTTTTAGTCCGAGAAATCCAAAGCCTTCAACGGCAGCAGCGCGTACAGGTGCAGAATTTTCCCCAACACCACCAGTAAAGATGAGTGCGTCTAAGCCTCCAAGAGAGGCAAGCATTGCACCAATATGCGATCGCAAGCGATGGACATACACATCAAATGCTAGCTGTGCGCGGGAGTTTCCCTCTTCAATGGATTGCTTGATTTGGCGCATATCACCACTAACGCCAGAAAGTCCTTTTAACCCAGACTGCTTGTTGAGGATATTGTCCAACTGCTCAGCGTCATAGCCTTGCCGAATCAGGTGAATCAGGATACTGGGGTCAACTGAACCAGAGCGAGTACCCATCATCAACCCTTCTAAGGGTGTATAACCCATTGTTGTATCAATACAGACACCGTTACGAACAGCGGCGAGTGAGCAACCATTACCTAAATGGCAGCTAATGATTCGTAGGGAGTCTAAAGGTTTACCTAACAGTTGAGCTGCTCGTTGTACACAATATTGATGACTAATTCCGTGAAATCCGTAGCGGCGAATCCCTTGCTCAAACCATGCATAGGGGCCAGGGTAAACGGCGGCTGAGAGCGGCAATTGGCTGTGGAAGGCTGTATCAAATACTGCCACTTGCGGCACTTGTGCCAATATTTGTTCAATCGCTTCAATTCCTTCTAGGTTAATTGGATTATGGGCGGGAGCAAGCTCTGCTAGCTGTTGGATGGCGGCTTTCACATCCGGTGTAACGAGTGTTGCCTCAGTGTATTCTTGTCCTCCGTGAACAATCCGATGTCCAACAATATCAATGTCACTCAGTTGAGTAATCACCTGAGTGCTACCGCGCCAGAGGGTATTGAGCATATAAGCGATCGCTTTTTGTCGCTCATCCACTGGTCGTTCTTCTTCTAAGGACGCACCTAGAGAGGTTTTCACCTGGAAAACAGCTACATCTGATTTCCCTGTCCAGTCGATTTTTGCCTCCCATAGTGGTGCTATGGCAGCATCCGGAAGAGAATCATCCAACTGGTAAAGGCAACTCTTTTGGCTACTTGACCCCGCATTCAGCACCAAGATTTTCATTAAAATCCCTTGAATTCTTCTAACGCTTGTAAAGAGAGATTGAGCAGCAGGTTAAGGCTCCACTTTCAACATCAGGACAAGCTGCCTTGTGATAGCTCCGTGAACAATTTACTGCCCAATGCCGTCAATCTCATTATCGCGAGGCAATAACCTGAGTTTTGCTGCGCTATGAATATTGAGCATAAAGGAATCTATCAACAATCTGCTAGGCAGTTGGCTTGGCTGTGACTAATGTGCTGACCCTTATAGTTCAATAACTTTTTTTAACTGAGTAGATATATCGTTGGAAGGTAAATGATGAAATTCAAAACTATTTTATTAGGAGCCGCATTAGCAAGCGTTACTCTTTTCGCTTCATCCAATCTAGTACAGGCTCAAGTCTGTCCCAATATTGCAGAAGTTCCTCCTGCCAAGCAAACCAGAATCATTCGTAATGATAGCTATGGTTATCGCTTTAGCATCCCGCAGAACTACAGAGCAATGGCATTTCGTAGCAATGCAGTACTGGTATTTGACCCTGGAACTTTTGAAACGGCACAGTGCTATGTGAGGAATAGAGTTCCTACAGAGCTTCCTTCTAGTATCTCTGTATATACAACCCCCGTTAATCCTGGAAACCGCAGTGTAGCCGATCTGGTTAGACAAAACAACCCGACAATCGAGAAGATTGAAAATACCAGAGTTGCCAACCAAACCGCTGTCTCTTATACCTCTAACGCTCTGGGATACCAGAGAGGTGTTGCTTTCTTTACTCCCGACCGAAGGTACATGATTACTGTCTCGGCTCCGTTTAATCTTGAACAGGGTCGTCCTACTACTATCCTTAATAAAGAGGTGTTTGATACGGTTCTCTCAAGCTTTACTTTTGGGCGTAGTTAATACTTTTGTAGGGTGCGTTATGAATGCACCCTACAAAAGTGCTACACACCTGTTTTCCGAATGGCACCTGCCCAACCGATCGCATTTAAAGTACGTAGTGAGTCAACAATAGATTTCAGGGAAATGTCCTCTGGATAGCCAATCTCGCCGCCGGATCAGTCCCACTTTTGGAGTCAATAGTGGGGGGATAAGGCATGTTGGATCAAGAGATTCAATGCTCTTTCAACTTAATCAATAAGCTTTTATATGTATTAATTCTTTATCCTAAAAACGTTATAAATTGGCAAACATATGTTAAACATCAATTTTCAAAATAGAGCGAAACCCTTAAAATTTTATTGATAAATAAGCTCTGGAGCCTCGATGTCTGATAATAAGTCTGCATCACCTTTTGAGATTTAGCAATCCTAAGGATAAACCATGATTGAACTTCACCAATCTTCACCTTGTTGGGGACTACCAGATTTAAGTCCTTTTTGTATCAAGTTACATACATATTTTCGGATTGCTAAACTGCCCTATGAAGTGAGCAGGGAACTAACGTTTCAAGATGCGCCTAAAGGGAAGACCCCATTTATTCGATACAACAATAAACTGATTGGTGACTCGAATTTAATTATTGATTACCTGAATAAAACATTAGAAATAGACCCGAATGAAAACTTAAGTCACGAAGAAAAAGGTGTTTCCTTAGCATTTATACGGCTAATAGAAGAAAACCTTTACTGGGGGCTAATTTATTACATTTATAAAGTAGAAGATAACTGGCTATCCTATAGAACGATTCTAGAAGAATTAATATTAAAGCAATTCCCAGAATCTATTCGGAACCAGATTCTTGAAGAATTGTACGACCAAATTGTCAAACAATTGTGGGGTCATGGCATGGGTCGTCATTCTGAGCCGGAAATCTATGAAATTGGAAAGCGTGATTTGTGCGCTTTGTCTGATTTCTTGGGAAATAAGCCGTTTTTCATGGGTGAGAAAGCCACCACTCTCGATGCGGCTGCCTATGGTTTTCTCTCACGGTTGATGTATGATTCTTTACCATCCTCCCTCAAAGAAGAAGCACTAAAACTGGATAATTTACAACTATTTTGTGAGCGAGTGAGGGCAGAATTTTACACACAGCAAGAGACAAAAGCCTGGAACGTTCAAATTGGATCATAGGTCAGAGAGGAGCATCAATCAATCACCCTCTATAAGAAGGGGGCGTTATTAAGGCCCCCTTCTCTTAACTAGAACTGTTGCAAATAAATGCTTGAGAAAACGGTATTGCTACTTAACAGGAGCGCCCGATCGCACAGTTCCCCCTTCATCAGCAGCATCCGTTGATTTAGTTTCACTGGGCGTTTCAGGTTGAGCGCCACCAGAGTGGGGCCACTTCCAATCCCGAACATCTGGCAGATCATCGCCATACTGAGAGATGTAATGGACGTGTTCAACGAGCTTATCGCGGAGCATCTGTTTGACGTGCGCTCCGATATACTGAAGCCCTGGCACGCGATCGATCACATCCATGACTAGATGGAAGCGATCCATATCGTTCCGCACCACCATATCAAAAGGCGTGGTTGTCGTTCCCTCTTCTTTGTAACCCCGCACATGGAAGTTCTGGTGGTTTGTCCGGCGGTAGGTTAAGCGGTGAATCAGCCAGGGGTAGCCATGATAGGCAAAGATGACGGGCTTATCGGGCGTAAAGATCGAGTCGAAGTCTTTATCGTTCAGACCATGAGGATGTTCTGTCTCCGGCTGGAGTTTCATCAGGTCTACCACGTTTACGACTCGTACCTTGAGTTGTGGGAAGTGCTGGCGCAGTAAGTCAACGGCAGCTAAGGTTTCCAGAGTAGGAACATCGCCTGCACAGGCCATGACTACATCAGGTTCACCTTCCTGGTCGTTACTTGCCCATTCCCAGATACCAACACCTGCGGTGCAGTGCTTGACAGCAGCATCCATATCCAAAAACTGCAACGCGGGTTGTTTTCCGGCAACGATGACGTTGACATAATGGCGGCTACGCAAACAGTGGTCGGTCACAGATAACAGCGTATTGGCATCGGGTGGTAAGTAAACCCGAATCACACTTGCCTTCTTGTTTACCACATGGTCAATAAAGCCTGGGTCTTGGTGGCTGAAACCATTATGATCTTGCCGCCAGACGTGGGAAGTCAGGAGGTAATTGAGCGAGGCGATCGGTCTACGCCAAGGGATGTGGCGGCAACTCTCTAGCCACTTGGCGTGTTGGTTGAACATCGAGTCAACGAGGTGGATAAATGCCTCATAACACGAGAAGAAGCCATGACGCCCTGTGAGTAAATAGCCTTCTAGCCATCCTTGACAGGTATGTTCACTGAGGATTTCCATCACGCGACCGTCAGGAGAAAGATGATCGTCGTAGGAGTAGGTGTCATCCATCCAGGTGCGATCAGTTGCTTCAAAGACATCGCCCCAACGGTTAGATGCGGTTTCATCGGGTCCCACAATCCGGAAATTGCGGCTTTCCTGGTTGAGCTTCATGACATCCCGCAGGAATTTACCGGAGACGCGGGTTGCTTCTGCATACGTTGTACCGGGCTTCGTCACATCGACGGCATAATCTTGGAAATCAGGCAGCTTCAATCCTCGAAGTAGGACACCGCCGTTGGCGTGGGGGTTGTCACCCATGCGACGCTGCCCCTTGGGAGCGAGTGCGGCTAGTTCATCAATCAGCTTACCCGTTTCATCGAAGAGTTCTTCCGGCTTGTAGCTCTTCATCCACTCTTCGAGCATTTTGATGTGGTCGGGTTTGCTGGCGAGTTCTGCAAAGGGAACTTGATGCGATCGCCAAAAACCTTCGGTTTTCTTCCCATCCACTTCCTTGGGTCCCGTCCAACCTTTAGGCGATCGCAAAATAATCATCGGCCACCGAGGACGCTTGCTAAAGCCATTAGTACGGGCATCCTGCTGAATCGCTTTGATTTCCTCAATGGCAGCATCCAGCGTTTGAGCCATCAACTGATGCATGGCTTCAGGATCGGAGCCTTCTACAAAGTAAGGCTTGTAACCGTAGCCAACAAACAAGCTTTCTAATTCCTCATGGCTAATTCGCGAAAGAATTGTCGGGTTCGCAATCTTGTAGCCATTCAGGTGCAGGATGGGCAATACAGCGCCGTCAGTTGCAGGGTTGAGGAACTTATTGGAGTGCCAAGCGGTAGCGAGTGGACCAGTTTCCGCTTCCCCGTCACCCACAACGCAGCAAACCACCAAATCAGGGTTATCGAATGCCGCACCGTAAGCATGAGAAACCGCGTAACCCAGTTCACCACCTTCGTGAATCGAGCCAGGAGTTTCAGGGGCAACGTGGCTAGGAATTCCACGCGGAAAGGAGAACTGCTTAAACAGTTTATGCATCCCCTCGGCATCTTGGGAAATATGAGGGAAGTACTCGCTGTAGCTACCCTCCAGGTAAGTGTTGGCCACTAATCCTGGACCGCCATGTCCTGGCCCTGCAATGTAGATGGAATTTAGATCGTATTTTTTAATGATGCGGTTGAAGTGAACGTAGATGAAGTTAAGCCCCGGAGTCGTACCCCAATGTCCGAGTAGCCGAGGCTTAACGTGTTCTAGCGTCAGTGGTTCCTTCAGCAGTGGATTGTCAAGTAGATAGATTTGCCCGACGGAAAGGTAGTTAGCCGCACGCCAGTAGGCGTTCATTTTGCGTAATTCTTCTGCGGCAAGGGGTTTTGTTTCTACGGTAGGTGCGATCGCTTGAGTCATACTGAATTTCTGCCTTTTTCAATAAGTGCAATGCGTGAAGCAGTTAAGTGAGTCGTTTATGGATTCAGTAACAATCAACAAATGATGAATGACCTTTTGACTGATACCAAACCATGTGCTATTAGCAAAGCGCCTCCGTTACCAGTACACCGACAAGCAATCTGTTCATCAGGAACCTCTCTAGTAAAAAGCAAATATTCTGTTAAGAATGTGGCTTTTAATTGCTGTACATCTTTCCTAATTGCATCCTACTAATCCCTGCTCTACTTAACAAGTTAGTTACTTCCTCAACCGTATAGTTACCAGAAGTAAAAAAATTAGGCACAGTCTTTCACTGAGTGTTTCCTTAAGATAAAGTTAAATCTCCAATTAATGAGCAACTTCTGATTAGAACTCATAGGAAGATAGTTGAGAATACAAATTGTAAACATCTGCATTTAGAGTGATCTCATGCTGGAGACGAGTGAGTGCTTGGAGGTGAAATGCCCGATTCAGTTTACATTAGACATCATTGGTAGTAAATGGGCACTTCTAATCCTGCGGGAGCTTTTCACAGGAAATCGTCGTACCCATGAATTTCTCGAAGCTCTACCAGGAATTAGCACGAAAACACTTACCATAAGACTGAGAGAATTAGAAGCTTATGGCTTAGTTTCCCTCCACGTTTTTCCAGAAATCCCACCTCGTGTTGAGTACTCTCTAACCTAGAAAGGGAGAGAACTTCAGCCAGTGATGGCAAGTCTGTATCAGGTAGGGCAACAGTGGCTACAGCGAGACGATTGCGAGTGTCCTCTAAATGTGAATGTTGCGACAAAATTGGAGCATTTAGCTTAAGAGTTTATGTATTGAGCAATACATTCATCTATCAGACTCGATAGAATCTTTTCCAATATCCAAGCGATTCTGCTTCAAAAAATAACCAACAAGATAAAGGGAACCGCACAAGACAATTAAACGGTTTGAGGGTTCCGCCAAGTTTGAACTCGTTGCAGCTTGTAGCCCTGCTTCTAAGTTAGGATAAGTGCGGCAATCCTGTAGTTCTGGGCAACGATTTTTAGCGACGATAGCGAGGGCATCTGGGTCGGCTGAACTGTGGTCAGGTACTGGGACTAGGTATAAGCGATCGCATGGGCGTAGGATTGCCTCAAAGATGTCAGCATGGTCTTTAGTCGAAAGAATGCCCATCACCCACGTAACCGGAGTATTTAGAGTATCAACATACTGACGCAGGGCAACGGCAGCAGCAGGATTGTGTGCCCCGTCAATGAGTAAGCGATGATTGCGCCAGTGAGTCCACTGAAGGCGTCCGTGCCAAGTTGTTTTTGCCATCCCAGAGGCAATTACATCGTCTGGAATCTTCCAACCCTGTGAACGGAGGATTTGCAGGGTAGCGATCGCAAGTGCTGAATTACTTAGCTGAATATCTCCCAGTAGTTGCAACGGGTACTTAATACCCTCATATTCTGCCCAACCTTCCTGAATCCGCTTAGCTGATGTTACCCAAACCGTAGGGCATTCTAATTCTTGTCTTCGCTGCTTTACAACTGCCTCAGCTTCTGCTGGAAATTGTCCGACGACAGCCGGACAACCTGCTTTGAGGATGCCAGCTTTCTCTCTTGCAATGTCAGCTAAGGTAGGGCCAAGGTTTTGCCAGTGTTCCCGACTGAGGGACGTGATGATCGAGACAAGAGGGCGATCGCATACATTGGTGGCATCCAGCCGTCCCCCTAATCCCACTTCCACGACAGCGACATCAACCTGCTGATGTTGAAAATACAACCAAGCCGCTGCTGTAATGACTTCAAACTGAGTCGGTGAATCGTCACAGTCCTCTGGAATTGCCGCTTTAACCCGTAGCAGGAATTCTCGCAAAGCGTCCGTTGAAACTGGCTGTTCATTCAGACAAATTCGCTCATTCCAATCAATTAAATGCGGGGAAGTATAACGTCCAACTCGATAACCTGCCTCAGTTAGCACAGCAGAGAGGTAAGCACAAACAGAACCTTTGCCATTTGTCCCGGCTACATGAATTACTGGAACTGCATGGTGTGGATTGCCTAAATCTGCCAAAAGTTTAGTAATTCGCTCTAGTCCCAAATGCACACCAAAGCGTTGGAATGATTGAAGGATTTCGCTAATTTCTGCCATTAAGAAAATATTTACTGGAGGTTTAAACCAAAGAGTCGTTCAATCAGTATCTGAAATCTCATATCAAAGTGCATTCAAAGCGGCTACTAAATCAATGGTGCCTTTCTCCTTAGCGGCGTTATCTGGGCATGATGAGAGAATGCGATCGCTCTATTCAATAACCAAGTAATACCCAGCAAACTCACTCCAAGAACGCCATCCGGCTCAGGAATCGAAGTAGAAGGCGAATCTAAAGAATACGTCACATTTCCTTCAAAGGAATCAAATGAATTAACTTGATAGTCAAACTGATTTCCAGCATTCAATAAAGTGGTGTCATCACCAAAAATAGAGAAAATGGAAAAATCATCAAGAGAATTATCAAAATCAGCAACTAGATAGTTCAATCCTACTAAATTACCATTATTGAACACAGCTATAGGGAAATTAGGGAAACTCAACTCATCAGTTTGAGTATAGGTTTCACCGAAAAAATCAAAGAGGATGAACAATCCCTCTGTGACTCCAACTGCCTCTACTCCGATTCCTGTTAAGGTTGAGTCATCGTAGTTGAAGGAACCCTCATAGGTATTGTTGGCTAATGAACCAGTGGTTATATCCACCCGGAAGTCATAAGTGATTACTGCTGCGTGTACAGAGTCAGGTTCTATTGCCGCGAAGCTCAAGGTTAATCCAGCGATCGCAACCGCCAATTTTCTATAGGTATTCACGTTATCCTCCAGTATGACTCACGACCTTCTCCCATTCTTTCAACCTCTACTACTTACCTATCACTCCACTCGACATGAGTAATATTTACCTCAGCACCTGCTGAAATACTCCCTCCAAATGAGGCTGTTTTTCCCTGAGCAACTGTTGAGGGTTGAGCATAGATAAATCCATTATCAATCTGATTACCCTGCTCATCAATAACTTGATAATTGACTCTGACAAGATTCACTGTTTTACAAGTTCGATTGGTTACTTGACCTCTTAGTGAGTTACCGTTATACCTCACATTAGTAATTGGTATTTCAGCATCGCCTGAAGTGCAAGCACTGCTAACATCTTCCGTTCCTGAAGGACATAAATCTTTTAGATCTATCCTTCTCCCATCAACTGTTTCCATATAACAAAGGGGAAGCTCAACCTCCGATATCGGTATAGCGAGAGAGATGGCGCTCCCTGATAGAGAAGGAATCAACACTATTGCTGAAAAATTTAACAGAAAAGATGAAACAGTTTTTGACATTTTGCCACCAACCTTTTAGGCTCCTTTACCATCGCTGAATTTGCAACCGCTTGCTTTTGCTAAGACGCGCACGGCGATTTTTTAAAAGTCTAGTTTTCTGTTGGACAGCGTGAGCTTGTAGCCCTAAATCTTCCAAGATTTCTGCGGCAGCGGCTTCGCCCGTTTCGCAGCCACCTTCCATGTAACCTTGATACTCTAGGGAGCAGTGTTCACCAGCAAAAAATAGATTGCCCACGCGCTCACCTTCTACGCCGTACATCTGTGTCCATTGCCCTACTAAATAACAGGAGTATGAGCCACGACTGTATAGCTCTCCTAGCCAATACGCTCGTACAGCTTTACCCTGCAACTGGGTGGCACTAATGCCAGGGAAAATCTGTTCTAGTTGCGGCATTAGTCTTTGAACATGAAACTCTGGCGTTGCTGTTCCGAGGGTTATACCTTGCTGTCCTCCAGTGAAGTTAGTGATTAAGCCGTTTCCACGGGTAAAGCGACTCTGACTAGTCTCCCAAGTATTTTGAAACCCTAAGTTTGTATAGACGTTGGCAGTGGAATTATAGCGGCTGCGCCAAACTTTTCCGGTATAGCCAGTGATCAATTTGGTGTTGGTGCCATAGCCTAAAGTATCAATGGCTAATCTTTTCGCTGGCGGTAAAGTCACATTGAGCGGAATTGAGCGTAGTACACTAAAGGGCAAGGTAAGCAAGATTCGTTCATACGTGCGATCGCTAGTACCTCCTGAGCGTAATGCAACTTGGTAGCGACCATCAGGACTGCGGCTAAGTGACTCTAAAACGGTTTCGGTTCTAAGAGAATTTGCTAATAACTCCCCTAATCGACGGGGAACTTGGTCATTACCGCCAGCAATATAGTAACGCTCATCACTGGTTCCGTAGATCTCAAATTCACCAGATTCAGTGCCGATTAAATAGATGAGATTCAGACAGGACTGTTCTTCTGCCTCTCGACCATACTCTCCCGTATAAGCAACCTGGATTATTTGCCGCATGGTCGTGGTGGTCGGGATACGCTCTAAATACTCTGTAATTGAGAGATTATCTAAAGCGGCTGTAGCTGGATCAGGTGTTGCATAACTTTCAAAATTCTCAATCGCTACTAAATCGGCATCAATTTGTTCAGCAACAGGCGCAAAGTCATTGATAATTTCCTCAATGGGAACTTTGCGTCCTCCAAAGAAGTACGTTTCTTGTATCAACCCCTGCTCAGCCGCTAGCAGGTCAACGATATTAAAGCCAAGTTCCTCAGCTAGCCCTCGCAAGCAAGTATGGTCTGTATCAATGAATTCTCCCCCCAGTTCTGCGGTAATCTGGGTGCCAGCCGCTTTGGGTAAACTCCGAATCCGACCACCCACCTGATTTCTGGCTTCAATGATATCCACAGGAACACCAGCTTGTTTCAGGCGATAGGCAGCCGTTAGTCCAGCAATGCCTGCACCCACGACTAAAACTAATGAGAAATTTTTCCGATTGAAGGCTAATCCTGTTGAGATTTTAGATAATTGAGCTTCATTTCAGTTCCTGTACTAGTTAGATTGCATCTTGTTATGCCATACGCTGCAAACGCTAAGGTGCAACAGGTGTGGGACAATCTAAAATTCCTGCATCAAGCGATTGATTGCGTAACATTAGCCTAGTTTGAGGAAGTTTGACTGTGAGACTGCACTGGTTATTACCCAGTTTTTTGGGCTTTTTTCTGTTTTTATCTCCTGCTGAAGCGGCGAGACTGCTAACTTGGCGTTTTGACGCTGATCAGAATCAGCTAAGCTTTACGACAGACGAGGGGGTTCAACCTAAAGCACAGCTAATTGTTAACCCGACTCGTTTAGTGATTGATTTGCCTGGTATTAGCCTGGGACGCCCAAAAATCGAGCAGCCAGTGGGCGGGGCAATCCGTTCTGTGCGAGTGGGGCAATTTGACGAACAAACGACTCGCTTGGTAGTTGAATTAAACCCTGGCTATACAATCGATCCCCAGCAAGTAAAGTTCCGGGGAATCTCTCCTACTCAATGGACGGTACAGTTACCGAGTCCGGAACAAACAGCGCAGTTGCCTGATACATCATCCCTGCTGATTCAGAACCAAATGGCTCAGGCGATCGCAAATGGCATTCTAGAGTACATTCATCAAAACCTCTGATGCTAATCAGGCACTTGGGGTTGTAGAAGCGATCGCCAAGTGCCCGTACTCTACTTAAGTATCTAGCCGTCTTTTTCAAAGACTTAATAAAGACAGTTTACTTTACTTTACATTTTTTAAAAGAACAGCCAAGATATATCTAGATACCTTGCAAGTATTTTTCATTACCTAAATCTCAGTCCTCATTTGCGTAAATTAACTGAATGAAGTGAGATTGCCGCCATTGAGCTTAGGCTCAATCGCGACAGAGATACGTTTTTCATTAATCCCACTAACTACTTCGTACAGCCTCGCTGCATCTACTTATCTCGCTGCACGTTGTAGAGCGTCTAAGCCTCATTCAGGTGGCGCTAGTTTTTTTGAAAACAATTAAACTGCCAAAAATCTCAAACACAAATATGGATGCGTCAGAACTTCTAGAGCGTTATCAAGCAGGAGAAAGAAATTTTCGTAACGCTCAATTGACCTGTGCCGACTTGAACGATGCCAATCTGTTGGGTGTCAATCTTAGTGGTGCCGACCTCAGTGGTGCTAGCTTAATTGATGCCGACCTCAGTGGTACCGACCTCAGTGGTGCGAACCTGTTTGGTGCCGACCTGTTGAGTACCGAGTTGTTAAATGCTGACCTAAGTTATGCCAACTTGAGCGGTGCCGAGATGTTGGGTGCTTCCCTAAGTGATGCTGACCTACGTGGTGCTGTTTTGTTGAATGCCAACTTGAGGTATGCCAACCTGAGCGATGTCTGTTTGAGTCGTGCAAATCTAAGTTTTGCCAACCTATTGGGGGCAAATCTATTTGGGGCAAATCTCTTAGGTGCTGACCTGAGTTATACCAACTTGTTTGGTGCCGACCTGTTTGGGGCAAACCTGCTTGGTGCCGACCTAAGTTATGCGAATTTGTTTGGGACTAACCTGAGTTATGCGAATTTGCTTGGTGCCAACATCTATTATCCGACGAGTTTACTTGCTGCCAACTTGAGCGGGGCAAACCTGAGTAGCACCAACCTGAACGGTGCCGACCTAAGTACAGCGACATTGACTGAAGCTAAATTAGTTGATATGTACTTGCAGCAAGAAAATTTGCAGCCGTCTAACTTATACCATGCTAAGTTAAGCCGCTTGCTCAATGCTCTTTCAAGTCGGAAATTATCCGATGGCGATCTAAGCCACCGATTACATGAACCAGACGTTTAGCAGCTTATTAACATTCAGAAGACTTAGCCAAGAGAGTGTTGAGGCTCTGGATGATTAAGGGAGTTGCACTAATAATAATCAGCCCTGACACGAATAGGCTAATCACACCATCTGCCCATATCCAGTTCAGTGCCCAAACTGCGATCGCGGCAATAATCACACCCACTGAACTTGCCGCATCAGCAAGGACATGGAGAAATGCACCTCTAAGATTGAGGTCGTTGTGGCTGTCCTTGTGCAGCAGGAAAATATTGATACTATTAACCCCAAAACCGACGCTAGCCGTCGCTAACATAGGCAGACTGAGAATTTCAACTGGGGGAGACTGTAGGCGTTCAACCGCTTCCCAGCCAACCCATACTGCAATAACTACCAGTCCCACCCCATTGACCAGTGCTGCCAGTACCTCAAACCAGTGGTTTCCGGATTCTAAATTACTGGCTCGACGCCTCTGAGAGAGCCAGGTCGCTAGCAGGGCTAAAATTAGGGCGAAACAATCCGATGCCATGTGTCCCGAATCAGCCAAGAGTGCAAGACTGTGGCTAAATAGCCCTACTGCTAGCTCTGCTAGGGCAAAGCTACAAATGAGAACTAGAACTGTAACCAGTAACCTCACCTTATTTGTGGTCTGAGATGGCTGACTAATAGAGGTTGTGTGATGAGTACAGGAGGCAGAATGTTGATGCATGGACATAAATGAGAGCGTGGAACTCAATCAAGGGTGATCTTACTGTGAGGACTAAACCCCGCAATTGGCGAAGAATATAGCGTTTTTCAAGTTGATGAAGTACAAATTGCTTGTAAGGGCGCACGGCGGTGCGCCCTTATGCTGTACTGACTCGAAAACGGCTGTAAATAAACATAGCTTAGGAATAATAGGTAATGGACTGTTTGCGATCTGCCTTTGGTGGTGCCGAAAAGCGCGAGCGCCCACTGTCTATGTACCCCTTCTCCAAAACTGTGTTATTGCCAAACTGCTATTTGGTTATGACTTTACAGCGTGTAGAGATGTTTCAGGTAACTCTCTACAACCACCCATCAAAGCTCAAGGTCTTTGAGCAAGTCTTTGGAAATTACCCCATGAATGCCTTTAACAATATCCACCACCTGGGAAACTTCAAAGTCAATTGCTGCACTTCCTAGTAGTAGGGCATCCGCTTTCGTCATTCCGTACTTCTCTTCAATAATCCGCAGGGACTCCCGTACCGACTTCTTCATCGCCTCGTCCAAGTCCTTGTCTAGTCCAATCGCTAGCCATGCATCCGGTGTTTCAGCCATTGGTGTATCTAGTTTCATGTCCTTATGGACAACTAGCTCAAATGTCGGAGTCAGGGAGCATTCAATCGCTGTCAAAGCGACTTCCCCATTGCCTTGAGCGCAGTGGGGGTCTCCGGAATAAAATAGTGCCCCTGGAACTTGAACAGGCAAGTAGAGGCTGGTGCCTTCTCCGATGTGCTTGATGTCGATATTCCCGCCATAAATTCCAGGCGGCACAGAGTTTACGGCATCTTCCCGGTTAGCCGGAACTACTCCCATGATTCCCATAAATGGCTTCAGAGGAATGTCTACATTCGGTCGTCCATTGGAGGGGCGGAAAACCCCAATTTTGCGCGCTGCATCTATGGGAATTACTTTTGAATAGATGGGAGCATCATTTTCTGGGTACTCACCCGGTAGTGAACCTTTGCTGTGACGGTTAGAAATTACGCCATAGGGTGCCCGATAATCAATTTTAAGGGTCTTGATTTCAAGGACATCTCCAGGTTCAGCACCTTCTACAAAGACTGGGCCTGTAATAACGTGTGGTCCTGGACCCGTTTTTTCTACCTTAGCCTTGACAGTAAGCTGGTCAGGCAGGATTTTCTCTTTAGTAATCCCTGCTTTTGTGAAAAACTCGGTGGTGTCTCCTTGGTCTGCTAGGATGCCTTCGTGGGAAATCGTCTGCATGACGATGCGATCGCCTGATTTCACGCTCAAAATTGGCTTGCTATCCGACTTAAATAGCTCTCCCCAGATCACATTTTCAGTTGTAGACATCACCGTATGGGTTGCTGCTGTTGCCCCGACAACAGGTGACAAGGTGCCGACCAAACCCCAAAGCAGGACAACTCCAGCCGTTGTTCCGGCTATCCAAGCCCAGTGACGCGGTAAAAAAGACTTCAAAGATTTCGCAATCGTCTGCCCTAGACTTTTTACCACTACTACACCTCTATGCCAATGGCGATACGCCAATCCTGACCACTTTGGCTTTTTCATCGTATTTCTGTTCTCCTTCACACCCACGCCGCCTAATAATTAGAACCTTTTCAAGCCACCTTGATGGAATGTCAAGGCTCCATGCTTAACGTCGAAATATAAAAGGAATCTTAAGTAGTCTTTGTAACCTAAATTACAAATCAAGAGAAAAGCCCCCTACCTTTAGGAGTAGAGAGCTTTGTTAATTAACATTTTGAGTTGATTAGCCGTCTAAAAACTAACAACTCTTCAAGGCACTTAACCCAACAACTCTTTAGCCTTTGCTACCACGTTATCTACCGTGAAGCCGAACTTCTCCATGCAGACTGGGCCAGGAGCGGAAGCACCAAAGGTGTCAATGCTGACTGAGACTCCCTCACTGCCAGTGTATTTACTCCAGCCAAAGCTAGTGCCTGCTTCCACCGAAACTCGCTTGGTTACAGCTTTGGGCAGTACGGATTCCCGATAGTCTGCATCCTGAGCTTCAAACAACTCCCAACAGGGCATTGAAACGACCCGTACTTTTTTGCCCTCACCACGCAACTGCTCTGCTGCTTTGACACAGAGTTGGGTTTCGCTACCTGTCCCAATCAGAATAAGATCAGGCGTACCATCGCTATCTGACAGGATATAAGCGCCTTTTGCTACACCCTCAATAGAGGTATTGGGAAGATTGGGCTGTGCTAGCCGAGAGAGAGCTAGGAGTGAAGGCAGTGTCTTATTACCGAATTTCATTCCCCTAGCCGTCTCAATCGCCACCTTGTATGCCCCGGATGTTTCATTGCCATCAGCAGGGCGAATTACCAGCAAGTCGGGAATCGCTCGTAGAGAGGCAATATGTTCAATCGGTTGGTGTGTCGGACCATCTTCGCCGAGCTGGATTGAGTCGTGAGTCATCACATAGATGACACCCGCTTCAGACAAAGCAGAGAGGCGAATCGCCGCTCGCATATAGTCGGTAAACACCAAGAAGGTAGCGCAGTAAGGAATCAGCCCCGATCCATCCAAAGCAAGACCGTTGCAGATGGCTCCCATACCATGCTCACGCACTCCAAAGCGGAGGTTGCGATGTTCGTATTGATCCTTTTGGAAGTCTCCGGGGAAAGTCTTCAGATAGGTATTGTTGGAAGGAGCTAAGTCAGCAGAACCACCGATGAGTTCTGGGAGAACGCCAGCTAGAGCATTGAGGACTTTACCTGATTGGACGCGGGTAGCTTCCCCCTTGTCCTCTGGTGTGTAGGTCGGCAGAACCGAATCCCAACCCTCTGGGAGTATAGCCTCATGCATCCGGTGTAGTTCGGCGGCTTCTTGAGGATATTTCTCCTTGTAACGATCAAACAGTTGATTCCACTCTTCTTCTATTTTTGCTCCGCGATCGATCGCTTTGCGCCAGTGATTAAAAGCATCTTCTGGAATAACAAATGGCTCGTATTCCCAACCCAAGTTCTTGCGTGTAGCCTCTACTTCTGCGGCACCGAGGGCGGCACCGTGGGCATCATGGCTATCAGCTTTATTGGGTGAACCATAGCCGATTGTTGTGCGAACCTTAATTAAAGAAGGCTTGTCGGTGACCGATTTGGCTGTTTCGATGGCTTTATGAATTGCCTCCAGGTCGGTGTTGCCATCTTCTACAACCAGGACGTGCCAGCCGTAAGCTTCATACCGCTTACCAACATCTTCTGTGAATGCTAGGTCGGTGGAACCGTCGATGGAAATATGATTGTCATCGTAGAGGGCAATCAGCTTGCCTAGCCCCAAGTGTCCAGCTAGGGAACAGGCTTCGCTGGTTACGCCTTCCATGTTGCAACCATCACCTACGATGACGTAGGTATAGTGGTCTATGACTGGGAAATCGGGTTTATTAAATTTGGCTGCCAAGTGAGCTTCAGCCATTGCAATTCCAACACCATTGGCAAGCCCTTGACCCAAAGGTCCGGTTGTAATCTCGACCCCAGGATTCATGAAGTTTTCTGGGTGACCAGGGGTTTTTGACTCCCATTGGCGGAATTGCTTGAGGTCTTCGAGGGTAAGATCCTCGTAGCCAGTCAGGTAGAGCAGTGCATACTGCAACATACTGCCATGCCCCGCAGACAGCAAGAAGCGATCGCGATTCAACCAGGCAGGATTTTTTGGATTAAACCGCATAAAGCGATCCCACAGCACGAATGACATCGGTGCTGCGCCCATTGGCAGCCCTGGATGACCTGATTTCGCCTTCTCTACCGCGTCAATTGCTAAAAAGCGGATGGAGTTGATGCACAGTTCTTCGAGAGATTGTTGGGTTGCAACGGCCATAATTTCTGTTTAATGACTAAACGTGAACTAAGGTTTAACGCAAGATTTGTGTGAGCTAGAACTCTCGGACTTACGCACCCTTTAGATTATTTTAGGTATTTTTACCCAGTTGATCCCCCTTGTGTCGCCAAAAATTTTTGGGGCAATTGGGGGATACTAGAGCGTCAGTCTTGAACTTGACAGCTCTCGGTTACCCTAAGGCTATATACTCATCATCCCATTAGGGGGATCGATGAGCAAGCCTTGGGGATAGAGAGTAGAGCCGTCGATAGGGACTAGAAATTCATCCCTACCTGTATTTCTTGAATGCTAACGTGACATTGTGACCGCCAAACCCAAAAGAATTGGATAATACCACTTCTACCTTTTGATCGCGACTGGAACCTGGTACATAATCAAGGTCACAAGCGGGATCGGGATTTTTTAAATTGATTGTTGGTGGAATTTTGTCATTAGCTACTGCCATCACCGCTGCGACAGCCTCAATGCCACCAGAGCCACCCAATAGATGTCCGGTCATTGATTTGGTGGAACTAACGGCTACTTTGTAAGCGTGCTCACCTAAAGCTTTTTTAATTGCTGCTGTTTCCGTCGCATCGTTAGCTGGGGTACTGGTGCCGTGAGCATTGATGTAGCTCACTTGCTCTGGCGTAATCCCAGCGTCTTTCAACGCTAGCTGCATTGCCCTAGCTGCACCTTCTCCACCTGGTACAGGTGAGGTGATGTGATAAGCATCGCAGGTCATCCCGTAACCGACGATTTCGGCATAAATTTTCGCCCCACGGGAGAGAGCGTGTTCTAGTTCTTCCAAGAGGAGAATACCAGCTCCTTCGCCCATCACAAAGCCATCGCGATCGCGATCAAAGGGACAGCAAGCTGATTCAGGCGTATCGTTACGGGTAGAGAGGGCACGGGCAGCAGCGAAGCCTGCAAAAGACAACGGTGTTACAGCGGCTTCGGTGCCTCCACAAATCATCGCCTGAGCATAGCCTCGTTGCACCAAGCGAAATGCATCCCCTACAGCATTAGAACCCGCTGCACAGGCAGTCACTGTGCAGTTATTCGGTCCTTTTGCACCCGTATGAATTGCCGTCAGACCCGCTGCCATGTTGGCAATCATCATCGGAATCATAAACGGGCTACATCGATCAGGTCCACGAGTTAGGTAGATCTCTTGCTGATCTTCTAATACTTTGAGTCCACCAATACCCGTGCCAATAATTGCACCCACCTGTTCTGCGTTCAGCTCGTTAATCACAAACTGAGCGTCTGCCAGAGCTTGCTTGCTGGCACATACCCCAAATTGAGCAAAGCGATCCATACGCTTTGCTTCTTTGCGTTCCATGTACTTATGAGGATCGAAGCCTTTCACCTCACCAGCAATTCGGCAATCGTGCCGGGATGGGTCAAACAAAGTAATCGGAGCAATGCCATTACGCCCGCTCAACAACCCTTCCCAGTACTCAGCTACAGTGTTGCCTATCGGTGTAATTGCACCGAGACCTGTAACAACGACGCGCTTTTTTTCAAAATTTGTCATGATGCCAGTAAAACAGGGTTTGCACACCCAAAACGCAGAACTTCTCGTGAAATCCTAAAGCTCATCTTAAGCAGGAGCTTCTGCTTTATTACTGATATAGTCTACAGCCGCTTGGACGGTCGCAATCTGTTCAGCAGCCTCATCCGGAATCTCGATGTCGAACTCTTCTTCCAAAGCCATCACGAGTTCAACAGTATCCAGGGAATCGGCATTTAAATCGTTGGCAAAGTTGGCTTCAGGCGTTACGTCATTTGGGTCAACTTCCAGTTGTTCCGTAACTATTTTCTTAACTCTCTCAAAAATCTCTTGGTTCATAAAATGTTCCTCAACCTGGTCGGTTGAACTTTTCAAGCTGTGTTACTTACCTAGTTCTAGGCATTTTCTCATCTTATCGGAAAGCGGTGCGATCAATACGCTAGATGGTCGCTTCTCTAACTGGCACCTGATTTTTTTGGTAAGTCCACACTTTCTTTGACAATTGCTAGCCCCATCCCAGTGCCAGACATAGTCCCGACCTGACTGCCTCGACGAAGGACTCAGATAGTTGAGGAAGGTCTTCTGACCCAGTGTGATAATTAAGCGCAGGATGCGGCGCGATCGCAAAAAGCCAGGGCTAACTGTCTACAGAACTTGAAGCACAAAGACGTTGGCTATACTTCAATTCCCGGGACTCTTGCTTTACAAGACCTGCCATTGCGGATTGCTGTAATGTCATGAAAGCGTTTAAATCGTCTAAGCCATACTTGGTTGTTTGCAAAAGCAGCCGCAATCGATTCTCGGCTTCAACTGTTAAGTAGCCAGTGGCGAGAGCCTGTTGGACAATTTCAAGAATTCTATCCATTTGCTTAGACTTCCACCTGTTCAGCAAAATCGGAGATTCAGAAAACGTCTGAAGCATACATCACATTCAAATGCATTAGCAAAGAGAGCAGTCCAACTGATCTCTCCTGAGATTGAGGTAGATGGCAACCCTGTGGAAGCCATTTCACAGCGGAAAAAGTAGACTAGAACGCTTGTAAAAGTCAGTTTTTGCGCGGTAGCTGCGGTAGCTATAGTACTTATCACCCTTTCTTGTGCCTTTTATGCAAAAAGTTTCCTCGACTTGCCGTAACCGTCGGCAGGAAACAACGTGATGTTTAACAAAACTAAACAAGATTGTGACTTCATGCTTCACCCATTCGGGTAGTTTTGCCTAAAGTCATTGTCTAGTACCCTCAGAAAATCAGGGCTTTAGTGGTTGTTGCTTGGAAGAACGGCTTACTCTAAAAACCAAAAGTCACTGCCACCACCGAGTTGGGAAATTGCTGGATGATCTAGTTTTAGGCAACTTCCATCGGATACCGACTCTACTTTAGAGGATTAAAAAGGCGATCGCTGGCACCGGGTGCGATCGCTCTATTGAACTATTCTCTGTTTCACACCGATGATGAAGATATTTCAAAATGGCTGGACAAGGTGCTAACAACTATACTGATACTTCCGTGGCGCTTAGCTATTCCTTGATTTACCTGTAAAACATCCTCATCATTTCACCGAATTATTTAGAAGCCATACTCTTAGTAAGGCGTTCTACTACAACTGTCTCCCTTTGATGTTATTTTCGACGCGAACATTCACTGAAAGTTCCGCTACAAACAATCTACTAAAGCAACATGATGAATTACGATCTTCCTCAAGGTGAAAATAATTATAAAAAATATTCCCCCTTTCGGAGGGAATCTAAATTGTCATCAAGATTACTAACATCTACAAGGTAATTCAGCTACTTCATAAATCTTATCACCAATTTGGTGATTGACAATTGGGGCGAAGATACTGTTCTGTACTCGTTGTGAGCGTAAGGCTGATGGAGCCTCTTGCGAAAGCTACTGATTTACTGCCTAGAGCAACGATCAAACATTTTCTGGTAGGTTTCCTGAAGTTCTGGGTTATCTAAAACCAGTTCCACACGTACTTTTGCACAGCCATGCCGTCCTTGAAGGGCGATCGCTTCTAAAAGATTACTCGCCGCTTTTGGAGACAGAAATTCCCCAGTCACAGTCGGACGGATATCAGAAGTTGGCACTGCTAGCTGCGGTACAGCACTATCTGAACGAGATGCGTCTCTCAGTTCAACACCAGTAACTTCCCCATGTCCTAAGTCAATTTCTGCGAGTTGTATAGTTTCTGAGCCAACTTGCTCAATGATTAACTTCTCGCGTTGAACAGGTACCTCTACAATACGGGTTTCAATTTCTTTGCGAACAACAACCTCGCCTATTTTCCGTTTGCTGCGGTTGATAACCAACCGTTCTTCTAGCAAGCGAACAATTTCTTCTTCTACTACCTCTCCTAGGTCAGGATCGTCAATCATAGTTCGGTTATTCAATTCTTCTGGATATTCCGTTGTTAAAGATTCCGGCTTGGGACGCGAAGTTTCACTATTCTCTAAACTGGTGTCGCTTACCTGAGTGACTGGGGGTGTCACCAAGGGTTCTGAAACCGCCTTCACGTCCTGGACAGAAGGTTGATACACAGGTAGCTGATTAAGTTCTGTTTGAGTGAGGTCTACAAAAAGCACTCGATTAGGTGTATCAACTTTCTGAATATATCTACTACTTAATAAAAAAAGAGGGGAGGTAGATTGAGCCTCTGAACGAGACATAACCATGTTCAACTGGCGGCTCTGGTTGAGTATGAAATCCTCAATCCGTCCAATGAGTTGCCCTCGCATATCGATCACAGCGTATGAACGCAGTTTTGCTCTTAATTTTTCTAATAAGTCATTGATTCTCGTTTTATTTTTTATAAACTCCGCCTTGCTCCCAGACATTTCTGTTCCCTCTCTCTTCCAATTTAACTAAAGCCGTATTTAAAACTACAGGTAGAGCCAACTGAGTTGCTTGCTCTACCTGTATCAGCTATGAATGCTTTCTTACTAGTACAATTTTGGCTTGTGCAGGAAAGCTATTCAAGTTTGGGTTTTGGAAGCCTAGCGATTTCTGTTAATTACAGGATTACCGTCAGTATCAACATCTAGCTCTTCACGACGAAGTGTTTCTGTTGCATCGACAGTTTCATGAGTCACTTCTTTTCTGATGTTGATTTCTTCACGCACGAAGGCTTTCTTTTGAATGTCAGCTGTTTCTTCGTAAACTTCCATCCGTGCAACTTCTCCATCCTGGAAGTCAACACTACCGGGGGTAACTTCCCTTGTATCAGTTGGGGTTGTACGCTCAATAATTACGCGCTCTTTATCGAGTGGAACTGAAACCTGTGCTGTCTCAGTTTCGACGTGCTTACCAACTACAACTTCACCAGTCTTTTGACGGTTTTTGTTTGCAAACAAACGCTCTTCATACAGTTTGATTCTCTGCTGACCCTGCTCAGCTGTGTTATAGAGATGCTGGTCATGATCATCATATTTGTAGGTGTCACGGCTATAGCTAGGCTGAGTAGCAGCGGCAGCAGCTACACCTGTACTGGCTGCGGCTGGTCGGAAAACGCCTCTAATCCGCTCTTCGTAGTCGTAGTCAACCGTCATGTTATCGCTGTACTCAGGCAAGCTTTCTACTTGCTCTTTGGTCAGACCTGTAACATAAACGCGGTGGCGATCATAATCCATTTGAACGCGACCAACAGGTACCAAAACTTTCTTACCAAAGACCCAGAAACCAGTGTCTAGTACTAAGTACCGGAAGCGTCCTGTTTCATCAAGAAGAGCATCATAAACACCACCGACTTTATCGTCTTTTTCGGTGTAAACATCATATCCTTTGATGTCATCGCCGCCGAAAATTTCTTGCTTGTAGTTTGGATAAGCATCTGCGAGTTTTACAAGAGCCATACAATCAATCTCCTATCTTTCATTTCTATTAAACACTTGAATAAACAATAGTCAAAAATGCATCTAGACTTCATCTTACTAATGGCAGATAAGTGAGAAATACTGTTTATGGCTTCAAAACTGTAAACTAGTTATACCAAAGCTTTTACTTTAGGTTTATTTTTATTAGGGTTTTTAATCACTAAAATTGCTAATACTTCAATTCATCTATCGAATGACTGAAAGTAAAATATTAAAAAATAACTCTATTTATAGACGATAAAAATATATTATTAACTCTGGCGGAAACTCAATGGAGTTTGATAATGTCTCAAGTTTAGTTGAACAATGGATAATCACTCTTGGTTAACGCTGTTGCAACAGCAGCGAGCGATCGCAGTCATTCGAGCATCTCGCCAGTCTCTAGGGGTTCAAATGGCTAAGGCAGTGGTGGCAGGTGGGATGTCGGTAATAGAAATTACTTGGAATAGCGATCGCGCGGCTGAATTAATTAGTCAATTGCGCTTGGAACTACCAACTTGCATCATCGGAACAGGTACTTTATTAACTCAAGTACAATTACAACAAGCGATTGAAGCTGGGGCACAGTTTCTCTTTACCCCTCACGTAGACACGGCTTTAATTACGGCTGCTGTGGATGCAGGTATTCCAATTGTTCCAGGCGCACTTTCCCCTACAGAAATTGTTACAGCTTGGCAAGCTGGCGCTAGCTGTATCAAGGTTTTCCCGATTGAGGCGGTAGGAGGAGCAAATTATATTAAAAGTTTGCAAGGACCATTAGGTCAGATTCCTCTAATTCCTACGGGTGGGGTTACGCTAGAAAATGCCAAGGAGTTTATTACAGCCGGAGCCGTTGCTGTTGGTCTTTCTGGAGAGTTGTTTCCCAAGCCGTTAGTTGTTGCTGAAGAGTGGGAGGCGATCGCACAACGAGCAAACACTTTAAGACAACACTTAGGAGTCCTACACACATAACAGTAGTGTATGCATCCAAGAGTAGTTTTTTGTAGAACGAGAGAAGTAACTCAGCGATAAAATACAGATAGCTACTGCTACCTTGAGTAGCTCAGTTGGGAAATTCCGTTAGTGGTTAATCGTGGAGTCAAGCGGTACGTTATCTATAAGAACGCTCGAAAATCTCTATTGCATTGCAAACAAGTTTGGAACGAACTTAGAGTGATGGATGTAGCTGTAGACTCCTTTGCCTGTTATAGTTGCCAAAACTCAGTCCTAGAATTTTCCGTTGTCATTACCAATGAAGTCCTATCTTGCCGCTGCAATTCAAATGACAAGTCTGCCTGACCTAGAGAAAAATCTGGTTGAGGCAGAAGAACTCATAGAACTTGCCGTGCGTCGGGGTGCCGAACTCGTAAGCCTACCTGAAAATTTCTCCTTCCTGGGCACAGAGAAAGATAAAATTACTCAGGCAGAAGCGATCGCACAACAAAGTGAGAAATTTCTCACAACGATGGCACAGCGTTTTCAGGTGACCATCCTAGGGGGTGGTTTCCCAGTGCCTGTAAACAGCACAAGGGTCTATAATACGGCTCTGCTCATCGACCCTAGTGGCAATGAACTTGCTCGTTACCAGAAAGTTCATCTGTTTGATGTCAATGTCCCTGATGGCAACACGTATCGAGAATCGACTACAGTGATGTCCGGTACCCAGTTGCCCCCTGTCTATCCTTCAGAACAATTAGGCAACTTAGGGCTTTCCGTCTGCTACGATGTGCGCTTTCCAGAGCTTTATCGACACTTATCATACAAGGGTGCCGACATTTTATTTGTCCCTGCTGCCTTTACTGCCTACACTGGCAAAGACCACTGGCAAGTTCTTCTCCAAGCTAGAGCAATTGAAAATACCTGCTATGTCATAGCACCTGCCCAAACAGGTCGTCATTATGCGATGCGCCATACTCATGGTCACGCCATGATTATTGACCCGTGGGGCTTAATTTTAGACGATGCTGGAGATACGCCAGGAGTAGCGATCGCGGAAATTAACCCAGCTCGCCTTCAACAAGTCCGCCGCCAGATGCCTTCATTGGAGCATCGAGTTTTTGTTTAAGTAGGGGAAGCAGGGGAAGCAAGGAGGGTATTTCAGCACGGCTTGGTCTACCAATTCCCAATTCCCCATTTTCCTAATCAAATACAGGTGACCAGAGTTCAGATACAGGAAGTTCCCATTCAGGTAGTAGTTCTGTGAGTGTCAAGGTTTCGCCATTCTTTAGGATAATCCTCTCACTCCCTTGGCGATCGCAAGTCACAGTCTGCTCATCCGGGTCAATCAGTAAGCCAATTTTTGCTCCTTGCTCCAAGAACAATTGAATTTTGTCTTGGAGTAAGGATACTCGGTCAAAAGCAGATTTTATTTCCACGACTAGGTCAGGTACCAGTTCAGGATAGGTTCGTGGTATCCGCTTCAAGCGTTCTCGTGAGATGAATGCAAGGCGGGTAACCAAAACGTCTCCATTCGGTAGCGCAAAACCTGTTTGATGAACCACCCGCCCCAATTGCCGTGGTTCAATCCAAGACACTAAGCGGGTACTCAAACGGACACTAATTTCACCAGAAGTAAAGTCTGCTGGGCGTTCTGCCTCAGATGACTCACTACTTACAGCCCAGTTAAACCGACTCGTCCTCATTAGAACTGATGGTTCCTCTCGAAGAGGCTGTTGTAGTTGTTCAAGAACCTGTTGTTCCAAATCCTGAAGGTTGATGCCAAGGTTCTTGAGGACAGCCGTTGATACGCCATCTTTTTCGCGAATTAGACCCAAAAGAATATGCTCTGTGTCAATTTCATCATGGCTCAACCGCTTTACTGCCTCTGAGGCAAGTTTGAGAACCTGCTTTGCTCTGGGAGTCAAGGGTCTTTGCCTATCCAAAAGTGTTGAACCGTAGCCGATAATTTTCTGCACTTCCACTTGCGCCTTCCAGAGGTCTACCCCCATCGACTGGAGAAGCTGAGCAGAAAAGCTTGTTCGTTCACTGAGCAGTCCCAGCAGAATCTGTTCAGTGCCGACAAAGTTATGCCTCAAGCGTTTTGACTCATTTTGGGCTAGCCTTAGCACTTCGATCGCTTTTTCGCTAAGTCCTTCAAAGCTCTTTTCTTGGGGGAATCTTCTGGCGAACATAGACCTTTGCTCCAGAATGAATATTTTTTCAACAGGGCAGTTAAAAAGTTCAGCAATTTTGAAGGCGAGGGGAAGGCTGGGGTCAGATTTCCCCGTTTCCAGCGCATTGACCGTTTGACGGCTGACATCTAAACGTTCTGCCAAGTTCGCCTGAGACCAATTCCGTTCAGTTCTAAGAACACGTAGACGGTTTTTCATTCTTGGAAAACTGATTCATCAACGTCGCTCTATCTAGAAAATAGGTGAGAGGGGACAGGTAGTAGGTGGTAGGTGGTAAGGATTTTCATCGCAATGCTAGTGAACGCAGCGCATAGGCGACTGTCTTGATACGAGCCGTCGATTGGTAAAGTAAAGCTTACAAGCAAGTAAAGTAAACTTTACTTTTTTAGAGTATAGCAGTTCTTCCAAAGGATGAAATACCCTCATGTGGGTTAGGAGAGACTATTGCTGTAAATTTCACAATTATTTGGCACTTATTCTTCAGCAGGAGAAGAGGCAAGTTAACCGTAGCTCGTTTTTGCGCTGTTGCTCTGCACGTACCTGATTCAATTCCAGTTAGTGCTGCAATAGAGGTAAAAAAGCACTAACAAACATGGCAGCCTGAGTGCGATCGCGCAAATTTAACTGACTCAAAATCCTGGTAATGTGGTTTTTGACCGTTCGTTCTGAAATGTAGAGCGCTTCTGCAATCTCCCGATTACTCGCACCTGTAGCAATGAGGCACAGCACCTCTCGTTCTCTAGCCGTCAGTCCTGTGAGTTCTGGGGGAAGCTGGGTAGGCTGGGGTGGAGTTAAGGGTGGAGTGTGAGCGATCGCTTTTTCCATTAATCCTGGACCCATTTGGGTGTAGCCTTTATGAACGGCTCGAATGGCTCCTGCTAAGTCATCGGAATGAGTGTCTTTTAGCAGATACCCTCGCGCCCCTAATTGCATGGCTTGCGAGACATAATCATCGTCGTCAAATGTCGTCAGCACTAACACTTTGGTTGCGCTAAATTGCTGACAAATCAGGCGGGTGGCAGCAACACCATCCATGACAGGCATCCGGACATCCATCAAAACCACATCCGGTTGCAAGGCTTCGACTTGAGCGATCGCCTGTTGTCCGTTTTCCGCTTCACCTACGACTTCTAAATCCGGCTTGGCTTCCAGGAGACTTCTCAATCCCTGACGAATAATCATCTGGTCATCGACTAGTAATAGGCGAATCTTGACATCTGTCATAGTGCCAGCCTCGGTAACGGAATCAACACAGTAATTCGGCAGCCTTTTCCCGATTGACTTGCCAGGAAGAACTGTCCGCCCAACGCCACAGTTCGTTCCCGCATTCCCTGGAGTCCAAACCCGGTTGTATTTCGCTCTGGATTAAACCCTTGACCATTATCGTTAATCTGGAGTTGAATCGCTTCCGGATTCTCTCGAAGGTCAATGCTGACCTGGGTCGCAGCGCTATGCTTGTAAATGTTGGTCAGCGATTCCTGAATAATTCGGTAGAGTGCTGTGCTAATTTCTGTAGGAATTGGCTGAGATAGTTGAATCCTATAGTTTGGCAGAATTCCGCTTGTTTGGCTAAACTCATTGACTACTTTTGCGATCGCGGTTTCCAGCGATTGTCCTTGCAAAGGATCGGCTCGAAGTGTAGAGATTGAGCGCCGCACCTCCTGTAATGCCCTAGAACCTAGCTGTTTTGCCTCCTGCAAAAACGATGCTGTTTTCTCGGCATCGGGTGGCAGAAACAACTGGGCATTTTCTAACTGAATACTCTGTGCTGTCAAGGCGTGTCCTAAGGCATCATGAATTTCGCGGGCAATCCGATTTCGCTCTTGCAACGTTGCTTGGTCTTCAATTCGCAGGGCATATTGGCGCAATTGCTCGTTGGCAAGCAGCAGTTTTTCACGGCTTTGACGTTCGGCAAGCAAAGCATTGACCAACAGTAAGATAAACAGGAGAGCAAGTCCAAAGGTGACTGCTGCATTCAGCTTCAGCGTCAAAATCGTATTGGCTATAGATTCTGGTATTGGTCCG
Source organism: Symplocastrum torsivum (assembly GCF_059505465.1). Classification (NCBI taxonomy): domain Bacteria; kingdom Bacillati; phylum Cyanobacteriota; class Cyanophyceae; order Oscillatoriales; family Microcoleaceae; genus Symplocastrum; species Symplocastrum torsivum. Next base: position 64,948 of record NZ_JCACKQ010000013.1, read on the forward strand.
TGTCTTGGCGGACGCGGTGCAGGTCGTACAAACAACGTCACCAGGAAGGCAATAAATACCAGTCCTGCCACAATCAGGCGACCAACTTGCTCAAAGATCAGACAACTGCGAATTAAGATAATTAGACTGACCAGTGGGAAAAAGTCAGGTCGGCTGTCCAGCAAAAACGCTAAAAACAGTAATCCAAACTCCAACCCTGTATAAAGCACTTTGTCACGAGGACTCCCAGTCGGAAGCTTTAAGCCCATCAGACCAAAGCACATGAGCGTGAGAATCGACAATAATAGAGTTGTTGGACTAATCCCATGTCGGGTGGGTCGAATCTCTCCCAACAGCGTTATCCCCAACAGAATCCATTCCAGATAGAGCATCAGGTGAAAGGAATGGCTGGAAAAGGGCGCTCGGCGGTGCATGGTAGGGAAAGGGAAATGATTTCAGCCCTCCTTATGTAGCAGAGAGCGACTTTGCAACGATTACTTAGTTTTAATCTATTTCGGATAGAGCCTCAATTTCCAGAGCCTTGCTTCCCAACTTGAACAGGACATCTTGTGACCAAACTCATAAAGGGATTAGGACTTTGGTACTAGGTCAAATTGGGAAGTTCGATCCATGCGGAAGACCGATACCAGTTTCTAGGATTTAAATATCGAACAGCCCAATAGTTCGATTTGTCAATACCTAAGGACTACTATGAACCCTAAATTTGGTCTAAGTCTGAAAAACCGACTCTCTACCATCAAACTATTGCCACTGGTAGCTGGCACACTTTCTCTGGCACTCTCTACTGCAATTGTTCCAGTCGTGTTTGCTCAATCTAATACACCGCCTGCACCGACACAATCCCGTCAGAACTGGCTGAACTTGACACAAGAGCAGCAAGAGCAAATGCAGCAGATCAAGCAAGCTAAGCAAGAGCAGATCGACAACATCTTGACAGCGGAACAACGTTCTCTTGTGGAGGCTGCCAGAAAGAACGGAGAACATCCCCGTCGGGTTTTTCAATCGCTCAATCTCACTGACGAACAACAAGCCCAAATGGAGGAAGTACGTCAAACCGCCAAAGAGCAGATGGATGCAATCCTAACCGCCGAGCAGCGTCAGCAACTTGAGCAACATCGTCAATCCCGCCCTCAAGGAATGCGAACCCCGCAGTAGACGGATTGCTCCAGACGCGATCGCTCATCCAAGAGCCAATACTCCTCAGTTAAGAAGAATTGTAGGTTGGGTTAAGGTAATGAAACCCAACCTATATCAGCTTCAGTTTAGAGCTTATCCGAACACTATTGGAGGTTTATAGAGAGTATCTAGTAAGTAAATGAGATGAAAAAAGACCGTGTGACAACAACCCCAGTAGCTTCCATAGTTAAGCGACGAGAGGTGCTTAGCTTTCTAGGAGCAACAGCAGCCGTATCGCTCGTCGGATGCTTACGTGGACAGTCCGCCTCAGTAAAACTGACGGGCACGTCAGCTCAGACACCAACTCAGACAGCGATAGCGACGACACCTTCTTGTGTAGTAAGACCTCAACAAACAGAAGGGCCATATTTCATTGATGAGAAGCTCAACCGCTCCGACATCCGGTCAGATCCCTCTGACGGTTCGCTAAAGCAGGGAGTACCGTTGCGTTTGGTGTTTCATGTCTCTCAGATTGATGGTCGCTCCTGTACACCTCTGACTGGTGCCGCCGTGGACATTTGGCACTGTGACGCGATCGGCGTCTATTCGGACGTAACAGACCCAAGTTTCAGTACCGTCGGGAAAAAGTTCCTGCGTGGCTATCAGGTGACGGACACCAATGGAACGGTCGAGTTCGTTACAATTTATCCCGGTTGGTATCCAGGCAGAACGGTTCACATTCACTTCAAGATTCGCACTGATTCTGCGTCCCAACAAGGTTATGAGTTTACGTCACAGCTTTACTTCGATGATTCCCTCACTGATCAAATCCACGCACAGTCGCCATATGCTGCTAAGGGGCAACGCAGCGTGAACAATAACCGAGACGGCATCTTTCGAGATGATGGTGAGCAATTGATGATCCAGCTAACCGAAGATGCACAAGGCTATGTAGGGGCATTCGATATAGGCCTTCAGATATAGCTCTTCAGCAGTCAGCTTTCAGCGGTCAGCTTTCAGCAAAATAGGCTCCGGCTAAGGCTTATAGCCTCCTGTCGATGTCCTAACCTCATTGGCTACTGCTATAACGCTCTTCTGTCAGTCTAGGTGATCGCAAAGGCTGTAATCCTGATAGGACGTGAGTTTTCCCAATTGGTCTACATTTTTGAGTTTCTGATAGAAACTCACCCCTCAAATCGTTATGTGGAAAAGCTCTCAAGCTTTTACTTTGAGCGTGATTTTCCGAGACTGACAGAAGAGCGATAACTTGAACTTTGACATTCTCCCGGACTAACCGCAAGCAGAAAGCCTTACGAAAAAAAATCGGTGGCTGTAGAAATTACACAACCACCGATATGGAACAAATTAGAGGAAATCCTAGAGACTTAGGTCAAAATTTTTTGCCATTTTTATCTTTGGGTGCTACACATCAGCGTTTCAGAAGACTCCCAATCCTCTGCGATGTGTAGCGCATTGCAAAAGTAAAATGGTTTGGCTTTAGGTTTGATAAGCTCTAACAAGGCTACGTTAATTCTTTACTACAAAGCCCGTCTCAGAGATTCCTGAAACTTTGCCAAAAACTTCTGCCTTAGATGGGATGACTCAAACTTTAGCTACCTCTTAGGGAAGACACACTCTATAGTAGGCTGGCAAAGAAGCAAGGGAACCACAGCGACTTGACCTTTGCTCAAGACGAAAGTATGACACTGTCGTATAGGACAATAATGCAGTAGCAAGACAGCAAGTGATGAGCGAGGTTGCCGTGGCAGCATTTCTATTCGTAACTGATTTAGACAATACTTTAGTGGGCGACGACTACGCTTTGATAGAACTCAACCAGAAGTTGAGCCAACATCGGCAAGAGTATGGGACAAAGATAGTTTATGCCACAGGGCGATCGCGTAGTTCCTACAATACCTTGAAAGCCGAGAAGCAACTCCTAGACCCAGATGCACTCATCGCTTCTGTAGGTACAGAAATTTATGATGATGATCGAGACGATAACCCTGATCCAGCTTGGTCAGAAAAACTTTCTGAAGGTTGGGATCGAGAACTCGCTGTGGCAACGGCTGCCCATTATTCTGACCTAGTCCCGCAAGAAGACTCTGAACAGCGTCCCTTCAAAGTTAGCTATCTAGTGACAGAAGAAGCGGCTGTAGAAGTGTTACCCCGCCTGAAATCACAACTTTCTGAGCGTGGACTTGATGTTAAGTTAATCTTTAGCGGTGGTAAAGACCTCGACATTCTCCCCCGCCATGCCGACAAAGGACTAGCGGTACAGTTTCTTCAACAAAAGTGGGGAATTGATACCACACGAACCGTTGTCTGTGGCGATTCAGGAAATGACATTGCTCTATTTAGTGTCGGTTCTTCACGAGGAATTATTGTTGGCAATGCGCGACCAGAACTCCAGCAGTGGTACGACGAAAACCCTGCTGATTATCGGTACTTAGCTCAAGGACACTGTGCGGCTGGTATCTTGGAAGGCTTACAGCACTTTGGTTTCTTTAGCAGTTAACGGCTGAGCCAAACCCAGCCTTATATCTTAGAAGATTAGTCGGAATCTTCTCCCGATTCTAGTTGCCAGCCCCGTTGATGCGATTCCGCAATCAGCATTGCCCTAGCCGCTTCACTATCAACAGGTTTGGAGAAGAAATATCCTTGCCCATATTCACATTGCAGCGCAATCAAGGGGGAAACCTGCTCTAATAGCTCGATTCCTTCTGCAACAACATCCATACTCAGGGTTTGGGCAAGGGTCACGATCGCTTGTACAATCTCTGAGTTCTCACCTAAGGCTCCAATTCGGCTCACGAATGAGCGGTCAATCTTGAGTGTGCTAATGGGAAAGTGGTGCAACCGACTGAGGGAAGAATAGCCAGTACCAAAATCATCAATACAAAGATGAATATTTCTTCTCTTCAGTTCTAGGAGTAAATCCCTAACTAAGTCGGGGTTTTCCATAACGAGGCTTTCTGTAATCTCCAGCTTCAAGCTGCCAGTTACAAGATTCGTCTCCTGAAGAATTTTGTCGATTTCATCCAACAGCGCTGGTTGCACAAACTGTTTGCCTGAAAGATTGACATTAATCGTCAAGGGTTGGGCTGCGGGAAATTGCTCCTGCCAAATTTTCAGTTGACGGCAAGCTTCCCGCAATGTCCACCAGCCAATGGGGGTAATCAGTCCCGTCTCTTCGGCTGTGGGTATGAATTCTGTTGGGGATACTAAGCCGCGTTGCGGGTGCTGCCAGCGCACCAAGGCTTCAAAACCGATAATCTTCCCCGTAGAGAGAGAGACAATCGGTTGATAGTGAACCCGAAACTCCTGCCGTTCAATTGCCCGCCGCAAATCCGTCTCAATTTGCAATCTCTCCAAGGCACAGCGATGCATTGCCGCGTCAAACACCTCATAACAGGATTTCCCTTGTGCCTTAGCACGATACATGGCAATGCCAGCATCCCGGAGTAAGTCTTCAGGTTGTAAGAGGCGATAATCAGTTTGCTTTAGCATAGCGGTATCGCCTTCTGAATTAACCTTACTATCGTTATTGCTTGTATTCAGAGCAATACCAATACTGAGTGTCATAAACACTTCAGTCTCATCTAGATAGAATGGCGCACTTAGCGTCTTATCAATCGACTCAGCCACACGGGTAGCATCACTGACATCCTGAATACCTTCGAGGAGGATACCAAATTCATCTCCTCCCAGACGCGCTACTGTATCAGTAGGACGCAAGCAAGTTTGGAGGCGACTTGCAAAGTTTTGGAGCAACTGGTCACCCACTTGGTTACCCAGGCTGTTGTTGACTAACTTGAAACGATTGAGATTTAGAAATAGAACAGCTAATAGATAAGGCTGACTTGAGACGTTGCCCTCAGTAGACTCTTTTGCCCGTCGCATCGCTTGCCGCAGGCGATCCATGAATAAAGCCCGGTTGGCTAGCCCTGTTAACTGATCGTAAAAGGCATTATGAATCAATCGCTCCTCAGCAAGTTTGCGATCGGTGATATCGAAGGCGTAGATGCGAAGGCAATCAATTTCGTCGATGTAGTGTAAAACTTGTTCGTAATACGCTTCACCAATTTTGACCTCCCGTTTGAAAGAACCTTCGTGTTGCAGTACTGTCGCAATTGATGGGACTCCTGCCAGAAATGGATGCTGAACACCAAGGTCTTGTAAATCAGGCAACACCCGCATGGCTTCTGGATTGAGATAACGAACGTAACCGTCTAAATCCGTTTCAACAATTGGATTGGGAGTAAGTAGCGGAAAAGAAGCCAACCGGGCGCTTTGTTGCTCTATCTGCCGACGTTCTGTAATGTCCCGTCCCACTGACTGAAACTCAACTAGGGGCAGATGCTCTTCCTCGGTCCTATGAAGAACAGCAGGATATCTCTCTTGACCCACAATCACTCGATCAGTCCACTGTTGCCAGTGAATCTTACCGTTGGGTGTCACAACCTGGTATTCTCTTGTCGCGACTGTGCCTTTGAGACTAAGAGCAGCAAGGTACTTTTGAGTCTTTTCCTGATACTCGTAAGGAATCAATTGGAACAAACTGCTGCCGAGAAGTTCCTGAGAGGTTTTGCCAAAATAGCGGCAGTAGGCATCATTGACGAAGGTTAGTGTGCCATCTGAGAAAAACCGACAGATGAGTTCTGTTTGATCATCAACGATCGCACGATACCGTTCCTCGCTCTTCCGCAGTTCTTCTTCTAACTGCTTACGCTCCGTAATATCAATTCCTATACCAAAAAAGAAGTCTAGTTTGCCACTGTTGTTGAAGATTGGGCTACCACGCCATTCGACTAACAGTTCTTGACCTTCTTTAGTTAGCACGTAGTTTTCCTGCAAGATTGGCTGCTTTAATCTCACAAGCTGCTTAAAAATTTGGGAGAGGGCTTCGCGGTCAGCCTCTCGAACAAATGTTGATAAATAATCAGCGCCCAAAACCTCAGGCAAGGTGTAGCCCAAAGCCTTGAGGAACGATTGATTCATCATGATTGTCTTGCCTTGGGCATTAATGGCAACAAAGAAGGCAGAACTCGTTTCAATCAGTGTTTTCGTAAAATCTTTTTCCTGGCGCAGTTCTTCTTCTAACTGCTTGCGCTGAAGCACTAAGCCCAATTGCATCAAAATGGTTGTCAAGAGTTCAACTAAAGGCTTATCTACCGTGCGGGATTGGGCAATGAAGAAGGTTAGAACCGCAAATACCTGTTCACTAACAAGAATCGGAACACCAAACTCACGACGTCCAGCCGCCTCTGCCTGGGGAGGAATCAATGCCGTATCGGGTTGAGCCGAATTATCTTCAATCCACTGTGGCTGCTGTGAAGTCCATACCCGCCCTGGTAAGCCTGTATTTGGAGGAAAGGTCAGTATTTCTCTTGTCTGTCTAAACTGATACAGGGTTATGGGGTCACCATACCAAGCCGGACTACAGTTTAATCGTGAATTGTCAGAGCAAGGAAGCCAAGCTTCGCCATAATCCCAGTTCGTAAGTTCGCACACTTGGCGAAGTACTACGTTAAGCGCTGAGTCAACATCTGAGGCTTCATTGATCGCTTGTGTTAAGGATTGCAACAGATGGCTCACTTGTGAGGGTTGTGTAGCGGACTCGAAGGAAAAACGCGATCGCCTATTGAGTTCGTTTCTTAATGGCTCAGTGTCTCGCGCTAATGTTGCTGTCTGTTCGTTGAAACGTTGCTCTATCTCGGCTTGCCGTTGAATTGTTGGGGTTGGATGTAATCGGTAAGCCTCGGATGGAAGCGTTGAGACTACTGCGTCTAGCTTGGCTAAAGGAACAGATCCACTGGGAGCGAGAGTTTTGCGATCGCTAACTGGATTCTCCCGGCGTGGTTGTGCTAAGACCTTGGGAAGTAACAACACCGTCAACAACCAAATGGTCGCCGTAATTACTTCTATTCCCGCTCCTAGCCAATAGCTTGAGCTTGGGTGCCCAAGAGTCCATAAGTCGATTAAACGAGTTGTGCCACCAGCAACTGTAAGCACCCCAAGTATCATCAAGATTCCGACATAAGACCAATTGCGGCGCTGGGTCACCCAGTAAAGCAGCAGGATTGAAATTGCGTAATAAAACAAGGCAATCAGTGATTCGGCTGTGATATCTAGCCAAATCAGCTTTGACTTCCATAAATCGGGATACCCATTGAGCATAAGCAGTCTGTCAAAACACAGAGGTTCCCAACATTCCAACATAAACACTCCTGGTCAGGCACCTCACTACCATTCGGAGGAACCGAAGTAAGTTCTTCTAAGGCTCATCATGCCGGATTTGCTCTTAAGGATGAAGCAATCGGCTTTACACTTTACAGAAGCTCAACAAATGTCTCGGCTACCAACTTAAAGCCAGACAATCAGAGCGATGGGGAGGTAGGGATAATGTACATAGAGACTCCCCTCCATCATCCCATCCCCCTATCCGTCTGTCAGCCATGTGTCTTATAGACGACAGGTTGCGCCTGGTAGATGCGTCGCTCCAAAGGCAGCCCTCAATAGACATGGCTAGCTTATATACAATTGAAAATTGTCTGTTTAGTGGGTCGCTCATCAATCAGTCCTCTTATGGGGATTGGTAGCGGCTTCGGGATTTCTGCATAGCACCCTAGCTTAAGCATAATCCTCAGAGCTTGTTTATCGGAAGCAACTACTTGCTGCTTTTCCTCCTACTGATTCCACTCACAAGACCTACGCAGGCATTTTTAGTATTAAAAATTAGCTTTTAAACTCTATTAGGTAGTGCGTCGTTATCCTGATGGCGCAAGTCTTGCCTTAGTTTACACGCTTCCTCCCTGTACTGCCACTTTAAATAGAGAAAAATATAACAAGGATTTTGTCTGCTGTATGGTTGAGATTCTATAGACTTTGGTGGTAATTTGCCGCAATCCTCGCTACCGCTACTAAGGCAACCCAGAACCTACTGTTTTTTCTATCAATAGACTATTTCATTATCCTTAACCAAGAGAAATAAATAGTACCCGCTTCTTAGTAGTAATAGAGAGCGCGTGACCTTGACATCCTTTTCAGGAAAATCAATAAATTTTCATAAATGAATCCGGATAGTACTGGCTATATCTGTAGGTATTAGCATGTACATATTTGCGAAAGTAGCACCTTAGGATGGGATGTTACTGATGATGACCTGTCTTAGTAGGTTGAGTGCAGCTACCACTAAACCTAGAACTTAGCCAAGGAGTCTTCTTGAAATTTTTTACAGGTTTACTTCAGGCTCAAAACAAATTTTGTAAGGCTTGTACAACTAGTCGGTAGTCACTCTATTCGGTTTTTGGCGAGGGCATTAATCCCACACACTAAGTTTCCGTAGCCAATCGAAGCACTCTGAATATTACATGAGTGTGGCAGCTATGGTAAACATTCATTAGGTAACAAGCTTTAGATACTACTGTTTCCTTACCGCCCCGTACTTAGACAGGATGGTGGTAAAGGAAGCTGTCTTTACAATTTTAATGGATGTAGACCCAATGATTAAAACTAACATTTGGGTAGTTTTTTTTCTTTATTCAGTTTACGCCTTGATTAGTATCCCACTTTTCTTGATGACATCAGGTGGATGGATAGCAGTCTTTTTTTACTTAGCATTTTCAGGCTTCTTTTACATCATTACTACGATCCTGATGTTTTTTAATGCTACATTTCGCACAAAAAGAAGACGAACAAAGGTAAAAATTAATAGTGATTTTCTAATAAAAATCCTTGGTCTTCAAATCTTTGTTATTTTGTTTAATTATGATACTTGCGGTGAGACAACTTGCTATCATGGATTCTTGCCAACATTACTTGAAGAAATGAGCTTTCCAATTTTGTTCGCACCTCCTTTTGTCTTAGTCTTGTTTGCCCTACTTCTATATTTGGGATTATTATCACTATTTTTACTCGATGTATCCTAGATATAGCAATTTTCAGGTTGATGGGGTACAAATTTTTGGGTTTTCGGAGATTGGGAATTGGGAATTGGGAATTGGCAAGAAACTTAGATGAACCTAACGCTAAACGAGAATTGCTATATTACACACAAGCTTGCCGAATTCTCTATAAAGTTCAACTGCGGCGACTAAAGAAAATAGCTGCCAAGATAATCAGACCCAAAAGGGACAAGGGAACCCAGAGATTAGATAACTCCAACATTTGAGTTTTTTATCTTTGATAACGGATTTATTCATTAATGATAGTTATTATTTGTAGATAAAATTAAAACCAGGGTTTATTGGATTGACTATGACCTTTCCAGACTTGGTGACTTGGCTACAAGAACGAACCGCTCTCGGTATTCTATCGGTGCAGGTACTGAATGCGATCGCACAAGTTATGGAAGAACAGGTGGTGCCAGCCAATACACGGCTAGTTGTTGAAGATACTCCTGTAGAAAGCCTCTACATTCTCCGACAAGGACAACTCGAAAGCGATCGCACTAACCAAATCAGTTCTGTTTGGGGAGTGAGTTGGCTCCCTGGCGCAGTCATTTACTTACAAGAGCTGCTATTAAATCAGCTTGCTCAGCGCACAACAATAACTCGTAGCGAGTGTCATCTATGGGTAGTACCGGCTGAGCAATTTCGAGAGTTCATCGAACAATACCCCGAAATTTCCCAAGCGTTTTCGCCACAACTGGCGGCTGAACTAGCCAAACTGTCCTCTCAACTCAGCTACGAACAAGAGCGTCAAGCTATCCTGCGTCCTTATCTAGTCAACAAAGCTAGACGCGGAATTATTGGAAAAAGTCGCTATGCAGTAAGGCTGCGGCAGCAAATTAAGAAAGCCGCAGAAGATCGCAAGTCAGTCATCATTTTCGGTGAACCTGGAGTAGAAAAAGATAATATCGCCGCTCTAATTCACTTTGGCTCGGCATACCGACGTGAACCTATCATTAAAGTGGATTGCAGTACTGTACAAGCAAGTGGAGCAGAATTGTTCGGGCGTGCTGGTGGCAAGCCAGGATTAATAGAAGCTCTCGGACAAGGGACGTTGATTCTCAACAACATTCAGGAACTTCCCTCTGAGCTAATACCTCAACTGGCAACGCTACTAGAAACTGGCACTTACAAACCAGTTACCCGTTCAGAAGATGGCCCAACCGATAGCGTAATCAATTGCAGGGCACACATCATCATGGTTTCTGAAAAAACCATGCCCGAAATTGAGCGTCATGTTGGTCATTTAATCAAAGTTCCGCCCCTACGAGTGCGAAAAGCTGACATTGGCGACCAGATGGAATACTATACCAGTCTCTTGTGTCGGGCGAGAGGGATACCAAAACCCCATATCACTCCAGAAGCGCTGCGCCAGTTACAGGCGTATGATTTTCCAGGTAATTTGAGAGAATTGCAAAATCTTGTGGAACGTGCGATCGTTCAGTCGGCTGGAGCAAAAGAACTAACAGAAGAAATTGTTTGGCCGTCTCAGAGCAAGAAAAAACAATTTCGGTTCAATCTTCTAAATGCCTACCCTCGCTTGAGGCGATTTTTGCGAAGTGACTGGTGGCCCGATCGCATCAACTACGGCTTGACGTTGTGGCTTTTTCCTCTAATTGTTTTACTGGGATTTATTGGTCCCCAAAATCGCCAGGAAAACTTTACGTTAAACCTGTTTTGGGCATGGTGGTGGCCGTTAATTCTAATTGGCTTTCCCTTCGTTGGACGCCTTTGGTGCGCGGTTTGCCCTTTCATGATTTATGGCGAAGTCACCCAGAAGCTCTCTCTCTGGCTTTGGCCCCGGCAGTTGAAGCGTTGGCCCAGAGAGACGGCGGAGAAATGGGGAGGCTGGTTTTTATTTGGATTATTTGTCTTAATTTTCTTGTGGGAAGAACTCTGGGATTTAGAAAACACGGCTTATCTCTCCGCTTGTTTGCTCCTACTGATTACGGCTGGGGCAATGATTTTCTCTGCAATTTTTGAGCGTCGGTTTTGGTGCCGCTATCTCTGCCCGATTGGCGGAATGAATGGGTTATTTGCCAAGTTATCAATGACTGAGCTAAGAGCGCAGCAAGGTACTTGTTCAGCGGAATGCACGACTTATCAATGTTACAAAGGAGGCCCACAAAAAGGCGAAGGAATGGCAACACTAGGGTGTCCTTTATACTCTCACCCAGCTCAGTTGCAAGATAACCGGGACTGTGTGCTGTGCATGACTTGCCTAAAAGCGTGTCCTCATCGCTCGGTTGAGGTGAATTTGCGTCCACCAGGAATTGAACTCTGGACAAGCCATGTGCCTCGTGTTTACGAAGTGGCACTGCTGTTGTTACTGCTGGGTGGCGTATTTCTCCATCACTTACCAGAGTTGCAACAGGAGATGGGGTTATCGCTGGATTTAGATCAGTTTTTGCCCCACTTCGGTTTGTCTATTGCAGCTTTATGCATCCCAGCGGCTATTCCTTTGATTGCCTATGGCGGAATGCAGCTCATTTATCGACTCATCCAAGCTCTCAAGTCCAAAATCCCCAATCCCAAGCCTCGTTCGTTTGTGGAATTGGCTTATGGGTACTTGCCGTTGGTGCTGGCAGGTAATTTAGCTCACTATTTGCGATTGGGTTTAGGGGAAGGTGGACGGATTTTGCCAGTGACGTTGGCAACATTTGGTTTTAGCGGTGAAGGGTTACCGATACTTGTTGCTCACCCAGCCGTAATCGAGTTTTTGCAGGGTGTAACGCTAATTGCTGGCGTGCTGTTGACGATGCTTCTCACACAAAAAATTGCTTACCAGCCAACGCGATCGCTTTTTGCACAACATCTAGGTGCTGTCGTGCTGGGTGTTTGTCTTTGGGCAATTATTGTCGGTTATTGATACGGGAGGGGAAAGGAATTAATCAACCGTTCATGGGATCATTGGATGGGCGATCGCTTTTAGGAGCCAAGGTTTCTAGAAAGGCGATCGCCCCAAATTAGTCTTTGAAGTGAATGTTAAAGTGATGACATACTCAAACCCGTAGCCTCATCTTAGTTAGAGTATTGCGAAACCTCAGGGCATTAGCACAGTTTTTCTGTAGAAATCGCCTCTCGATTCAAGAAACACCATGACCGCAACGACCAAACCAATCACTCTAGCTGAGTTTCTTAAACTTCCGGAGACAAAACCAGCCAGCGAGTTCATAAACGGTCAAATCTACCAAAAACCCATGCCGCAAGGGAAACACAGCACCCTGCAATTACGCCTTGCCGATACGATTAACGAAGTAGGATTCCCAGAGAAAATTGCTTACGCTTTCCCAGAACTGCGCTGTACCTTTGGGGGCCGCTCAATCGTACCAGATGTAGCAGTTTTTCGATGGAGTAGAATTCCTTTCGATGCTGATGGAGAAGTTGCAAACACATTTGAACTTGCTCCAGATTGGACGATTGAAATCCTCTCGCCAGACCAGTCGCAGACCAGGGTAACTGATAATATTCTGTTCTGTCTCAAACATCAGACAAGTTCGGGATGGCTGATTGACCCGGAAGAAAAGGCAATTATTTGCTTTCAACCCAATCAATTACCCGAAATTAAACGGCAACCAGAGGACAGTCTGCCAGTGCCAGACTTCCTAGACCTACAGTTAACTGTTGGACAGGTATTTTCTTTGCTCATGTTGGGATTGAGGTGAGTTTGATTCCTCCCCCAACTCCTCCCTGGAGCGGAGAAGGAAGCCGGACTCTATATTACTTCCCCTTCCCTCGCCGGAAACCGGAGCTAATGTTTAGCTTCGATAATAGAAGTTTAACTCTACACTCAGCAGGAGACGACACTCAAGTCATGAACTTTGCTAGCGATAATGTCACAGGTGTATCACCCGAAATCATGGCAGCGCTGAATGCGGCTAATGATGGTGCTGCAATGCCTTATGGTCAAGATGAATATACTCAACGCTTAGCTACCCAGTTCAGTGAACTGTTTGAGAAAGAGGTAACAATTTTCCCAGTTGCAACTGGCTCAGCCGCTAATGCTCTTGCCCTATCTGTCATGACTCCACCCTTTGGGGCAATCTACTGTCATGCTGAATCACATATTAATGTCGATGAATGTGGCGCACCAGAATTCTATACAGGCGGGGCGAAGCTAGTAACACTTCCTAGCTGTGATGGTAAGATTCACGCCACTGACTTAGCAACCGTACTCGATCGCGCAGGTGCTGGTATTGTCCATCATGTGCAGCCCGCGTCTGTCAGTATTACCCAAGCAACTGAAGCAGGAACAGTCTATAGCCTCAATGAAATCCGGGCAATTGCCGAGGTTACAAAGCACCATAGTCTTTACCTTCACATGGATGGGGCGCGTTTTGCCAATGCTGTGGTTAGTTTGGGCTGTTCTGCTGCTGACTTAACTTGGCGGGCTGGCGTTGATATCCTCTCTTTTGGGGCGACGAAGAACGGCGCTCTTGGTGCTGAAGCCGTAGTCTTTTTTAATCAAGCCTTAGCTCAGAGCTTTGCCTTCCGCCGCAAACGCAGTGGGCATTTGTTCTCGAAAATGCGGTTCTTGTCGGCGCAGTTAGAGGCTTACATCAAAGATGATTTGTGGTTGAGGAATGCGGAGAATGCTAACCGAATGGCAAGGAAGTTAGCCCAAGGATTAGCCGAGTTACCGGATGTAAAGCTTTGCTACCCGGTTGAAGCCAACGAAATCTTTGCTCAATTTCCTAATACCTTAATTACAGGACTTTTAGCAGAGGGCTTTCAGTTCTACTGTAAGCAGGGAGAGCCTTTCACGACAATCCGGTTAGTGACGGCTTTCAATACAAAAGAGGCAGATATTACAGCTTTTATCGAGGCGGCTCAACGTTACTCCTCTGTCGCTTTTGCGGGATTTGAGTCGAGAGTCTAAACCGGAGTAACTTTCATTTACCGTCAAGTCTTACCCATGTCTAAGAACAAATCATTGATTTTAGCTATAACCATAACTAATACTAATTTATAGAAAGCTTAGGCAAAGAAGCGGTGAAGGTTAAGAATTGGGAAACTCTTGTTAGAGCTGAGCTTGAGAGTTACTGTGAAGGTGACTTTTAACGAGACGAGCTTCCCTCTGGGTCATAAGGATAACTAATTTAATACGGATTTCACACTTTCATTCCTAATCCTGTCTAACCTATGAAAGCTTTTTCTCGTAGTATCAGAAATGAAGCGAACACGGCAAACTAAGCTTTCTACAGGCGAAGTACGCTGGACACAGTTTTTACATTGCCGTGTCAAGTCAACTGAGAGGAATCACAAAAATGGCAAGTTACAAGGTTACGTTGATTAACGAAGCCGAAGGGCTGAACACAACAATTGAAGTTCCCGATGATGAGTACATTCTTGACGCGGCTGAGGAGCAAGGTCTTGACCTCCCCTATTCCTGTCGCGCTGGTGCTTGCTCTACCTGCGCTGGCAAAATAACTGAGGGTGAGATTGACCAATCTGATCAGTCTTTCTTGGATGATGATCAGATTGAAGCTGGATACGTTCTAACCTGTGTCGCTTATCCAAAATCTGATTGCACGATTCTCACCCACCAAGAAGAAGAGTTGTACTAAGAGTGTCAGAGTTACAAGAGACAGTTTCTCGCTCAACGTCTCTAAGGACACCTGTGGGACTTGTCTTAGCATCAACTCAATTAATGTAAGCACTTAGCCTTTTTGCTTGGCTAAGGGTCGAACCCCAATAAAGTATTTAAGCAGGAGCATGGGTCATGTGTTCCTGCTTCATTTTTGGGCGATCGCACAATATGATTGTATCCTTTTGCACTATCGAGGTTTACAAAGTTGTCCCACTTCTGATAGGCATCAGGCGAGTCAATGAGGCAGTATTCTCTCTTCTAGTGAGGAGTGAACTGTGAACGTTACAACGAAAAAGCTCTTGGGTCGAAACATCGGCAAGACTACCAAGAGCTTTTTCACGTAATAGTAATCATCTAAGCTCGCTAATGCTCTCTTCGTGTAGCCTTGATTCAGCCTACACCATGCTTCGACGTGCCTTAAGTAAGAAAGCATTTGCTCTTTCATAATTTGGCCGTTCTGGTAGATTTGTTGTTGTATAGACACGTTCAAAATCTTGGTGTAACCTCAGGCGCCAAGCATTGACCTCCTCCCAAGGCATCTCGCCACGCCGGATTGCTAACAGTTGTTGGTGGTGTTTTTCATCAATCCGCACTGGTACGAAGCCTTCTTTAAGTACCGTGATGCCTGAGAGTAAGAGGCGAACTAGATGCATTGCGTGCTTCTGCTTAATCGCCCCCTTGGTACGGAGGTCTTGTTCTAGCTTTTTGAACTGAGACATCACGTAGCCGTTATAGGTTTGGTAAACCCGTTGGGAGAGGAAACATTCGCGCATTGACAACAGTTCTTCTGCCAGTGGTGTTGCAGTTTCCACAAGAGGTGTGTAGAGACACTCTAGAACAGTAGGATTTGCCTTCAGCGCTAAGGTCAGAAATTTTTGGATTTCCCAATAGCATTCTTCGGTTTGCTTATTGTCGAGTTGTTCAGGAATGCCATTGAGTGACCAATGTAATTTTGCTGGTGGCAAGTAGATACCCCGTCGATCTGTATCAGAACCAGCATGATCTAGACCATACGCCTTGGAACCAACGACACAGCGATAAATAACATAATCGTAAAGTGATAAATCATCCCCTAACCCTAAAGCGGGTTGCAGACTTTCCTGTTGCCATTGCTTGCGGGTAGTGAGTTCTTCCCGTCGCAAGGAAACAACAGCACCATCAGGCAATTGCACTCGATAGGAATGGGAATAGTCAACTGGCGCTTGTACAATAACTCCAACAGCTCCACTAGGATGCACAAGTTCACCAGAAGCAATCACCTCAACACGAGTTACAACTTGGGTGCCAACAGGAAGGATAAGCTTAGGGATAAAGGGTTTTTGATTACTCATCGTGAACGTCTCCCATGAGCCTGAACAGCACAATGGCTGAGTGTTCTCGACCATCTATACTCAACTACAGGTCATGATCACGGCTTTGCGGATTGATCCAGATAGCTAAAGCGATCGCAAGGTGTTACACAATCACAGGATGAATTTGGGAACCAAGAAACTCTCTTGAACTTTTTCCCCTTCTCTTGTTGTGTACTGCTGCAACCATTTCTTAGGTAGCAATTGTGGTCAGTTTATACAAACTTATGTAAAGATCGCGAGAGTGAATAGATTTAAACTGTCGTGGTTCAGGGGCGCGACTCATAGCACTCTACAAGCTGGGTTGCTCTCATCGGATGCTTCCAACGAGAGGCTTAACAACATCAAAGTCTCTGATAGGTTCAACACCAGTGGGATAAACTCAAAGCCTTTCCGAAAAGTAGTTTCATAGAAACCAAGCATCTTTATTGATTGCGGTTTTAAAGCCTCACATCCACCTTTGGATGATTTTCATTGTGATTTAGGAGCAAACTCTTCAAAATGTGCCGATTACTTGGCTACCTTGGGCCAGCGATTCAACTTGACCACCTACTGTACAAACCAGAACATTCGCTGGTTGTCCAGAGTTACCAACCCAAAGAGATGACTTCTGGAGTCGTCAATGCTGATGGGTTAGGAATCGGTTGGTATCCCACTGAAGGGAATGCTGACCCCTTCACCTACAAAAGCACAGTACCGATTTGGAATGATACTAACCTTCCTGAACTAAGCCGTTACATTCAGTCGAAATGTGCGCTGGGGTATGTCCGCAGTGCAACAGCAGGTCAGGCATTAGATTTAAGTAACTGTCAGCCGTTTCGGGATAATCGCCTTTTATTTATCCACAACGGTAACATTGAAAAGTTCCGTTCGACTTTATATCGGCCAATACGCGATCGCCTAAGTGATGCTGTTTACCAATCCATCAACGGCACTACTGACTCCGAACACATCTTCGCCCTGATTGTCAACACATTGCAAGCCTTGCCAGATACCACAATCGCCAAGGCATTAGAAACAACATTGATGACCCTAACTGAGTTAGCAAAAGCCCATTCTGTGAGCTTTTCTGGCAATGTGGTTATCAGTGATGGACATCATCTTATCGCCAGTCGCTATGCTCATGGCACTTCTACACCTTCACTCTACTGGTTGAGGGATGACCCGATGTACCCAAATGCAGTAATTATTGCTTCTGAACCGCTATTCACTGGTAATTGGAACAGTTGTCCGGAGAGTAGTATTTTCAGTGTGGGAGAAAATCTTGAAGTCTACATCCATCAACTCGTGTAAAGACGCGATCGCATCTACCCTGCATCAGTGTCGCCTCGGAACTCTAGCTCTCTTTGAAGGCATTGATGATACAGCCTTTCGTCGGCAAGCTCATCCAGACTTTAGCCCCATTGGTTGGCATTTAGGTCACATTGCCTTCATTGAAGCCTATTGGATACTAGAGCGTTGTGCTGGCTTAGCACCGATGTTTCCCCAATATCATAAGCTGTTTGCGGCTGATGGTTTACCCAAGTGCGAACGTGAGAACCTACCAGCCTTTTCAGACGTTTGCGATTATCTGGATACCGTCAGAAGTAAAGTATTGAGCTACCTGGAAACCGCGCCCCTAGCCAATCAAGAACGCTTGTGGCGATTTTTGATTCAACATGAGAGCCAGCATAGTGAAATCATTGCCTTTATTTTGCAACTACAACGCTGGCACCATTTAGAACGGCATCAGGAGATGTGGGTGAGGGGACGTGCCAAACCTTTGCCTTCAGACTTGCAACCCCCAACGGAGATGCTTGAAATTCCTGCGGGTGAGTTTGAGATGGGGAACGACTCCATTGACGCCTTGGATAATGAGCGCGTGCTTCATCGTGTCTATCTGGACACTTACTGGATTGACCGCTATCCCGTCACCTGCAAACAGTACCGAGTATTTATGGAGGCAGGTGGCTACCAAAATTCTCAATGGTGGTCAACGGCTGGCTGGCAATGGTTGCAAGAGAATCCCGTGCAAGAACCCCTCTACTGGTCATTTGCCCCAACTTGGGATAATCACCCTGTCTGCGGTGTTAGTTGGTACGAAGCTGATGCCTATGCCCGCTTTGTTGGAAAGCGATTACCAACAGAGGCAGAATGGGAAAAAGCCGCTAGTTGGGACACGAGGCTTGGGTGCCATCGTACCTACCCTTGGGGAGAAGCATCACCTCAAACTCACCATTGCAACCATGATCAAACCACCCGACAAACAACACCCGTCAATGCGTATCCAGCAGGACAAAGCGCCTATGGTTGTTACGACATGCTAGGGAATGTTTGGGAGTGGACATCAAGTTGGTTTGATGGCTACGAGGGATTCGTTAGCTATCCTTATCGAGGCTATTCCCAGGTGTATTTCGACGGACAGCACCGAGTTTTGAAAGGAGGTAGTTGGGCAACTCGTCCATGGGCAATGCGATCGAGCTTTCGCAACTGGTATTATCCAAGCATCCGTCAGATTTTGGCAGGGTTTCGCTGTGCTTATGATGCTGATGGAGTCAAGTGACATACTCCAGGCGTTCGTGGCTACGCAACAGAACGCTGGCTTCTCTTAGAAAATTCATCACACCGATCAATCCTTGTGCAGGGGGTTTGGGCGGAAAGCCCCCTGCGCCTGGTTTTTCTACCAACGACTATTTTCGCTTAAGCTCGTGCCATTCCACCTAAACCACTGAAGCTGACTAATGGGTACGTGCCATGGAACGCTTACTCTCTTGCTTCCATGCCTTAATTCCACCTTTGACTTGAGTTCCCTTGATTCCCGCCTTTTTTAGCAGTATCAGCGCCCTAGCAGAATGTTTGCTCGATGTGCCGTAGGTAATCAATTGGCGACCTTTGAGCAATGACTTAATTTTGGCAGTACCTTTTCCCTTTTCAATGTCTGTTAATGGTACAAGTACTGCCCCTGGAAGATGAGAAACGTCATACTCGTTTTTGTCACGAACATCCACTAGCACGTAATTCTTGGACTTGCGATCGATCAACTGCTTGACTTGCTTAACATCGATCTGAGGTACCTTGGCTTCCTGAACGGCGTACCCCAAAATTGGCAAATCTGACGCATACTCTAACGGTACACCAGCTTCAATGACTGGTCTAAGCAAATCCGGGTCTTGACGCACAGCAAACACAGAAGCGACTACTCCTACTGCGATGACAACGCCACAACTAGACAATAACAGTGGCATTTTAGAGCGTGACTTAACCGGGATGAGTTGAGGTCGAGACATATCCTCTAGGGAATACTGAGGAATCGCTGGATCGATTTCTTTGCTCCATGCGTCAAGACCACCTGTGACATTAATACCAGATATTCCTTCTTCCTTAAGTAGGGCAAGCGTTTTTGCTGAGCGCACACCCATCTTACAGATGACAATTAAGTGAGGAGTATTGTCTGGGCTAGCATTACGCTTGTCTTCCAGCAATTGTTTAATTTTTGCAATGCCTTCTCCATTCTGGATTTGTGGAAAAGGAACGAGAACCCACCCCGGAAGCTGAGCAATTTCGTGTTCATTGGGGTTACGAACATCCACTAGCACTAAACTTTTCGTCTGAGCATCGAGTAGTTCCTTCAGTTCTTGTACACTAATTTGGGGAACTTGTGATTGCAACGGCTGATTCCCAGCAAGCGATTCCCCTGAGACTTCGCCTACAAACCCATCTCTAGGGTTTGATTTAAACAGATTTGTTTTGGAATCCATCATGGTTGGCTGAGTCCTTACCTCACTCAATACAATTAGCTTTTAGAAAATAAATGTGGTTGTAAATCTTAGTGATGTACCTATTTAAGCGGCTAAGTTTTGCAGGTTTAGTCTATCGCCTTCTAAAACAAAGCCTGATAGTTATAGATTAATCACACTATGCCAAAATACCGATATAACTAAAAATTATTATTGAATACTTTATGGACAAACTCCTTGTTTAAAGTAGGAGTGAAATAACATTTGTGTGAGAAATAACTCAATACAGGAATGTTAAACGGTTGTACTGTTTTTCGGAGAGTCGTAGAAATTTTCAGGGAAGCTTTCCGATGAGAACACGTTGATAGGTTAGGGGTGTAAAGCCGTCCATCCCTGTAGTGGCTAGATTTGCCCTAGTCGGGATGTACCCAATTTTCAGTCGGTAGCCTTGATCGAGTAACGTCCGGATGCTGAGCGAAAAATTGGTTACAACTGCTTAGTTCTGGTGGTTGAGCAACCCACTCATGGGCGATCCTTTGAAATGCTTATCTTGGTATTATCCAAGTTTATGCTAGATTTTGCGGCTTTGTACTGTACTGGTCATGTTGATTGGTTGTAGCGTAATCAGCCTTGTTTGATCGCCGTTAATTTTGTCTTTACGAAGTCATAACCCTGTTTCTAGAGACAACAAATTAAGGGCTTAAGCTGAAACCCGATAAGCAAGGTATTTCAGTCAATTTGTAATTTAATTGTAGGGAAGAAATGCAATGAGAAATCCAAATCAGAGTGCAGCTAGCGTGAGTGAAACTTACCATCAGCAATATGCTAAACCAGAAGAACGTTTACAGATTAAACAGTTAGTTAATCCTATAGCCGCCTCAGATGCTCACATCAATGCTGGTAATGATGTGATTCAAGGGTTAACTCAAACTCCTAAATCACTACCACCACACTACTTCTATGATGACCGGGGTTCGGAGCTTTTTGAACAAATCTGTGATTTACCAGAATATTATCCAACGCGGACAGAAGCGTCGATTCTGCGGCAGTATGCTGGTGAAATTGCTCAAATCACTGGTGCTTGCGAATTAGTAGAATTGGGTAGTGGTAGTTCAACAAAAACTCGCCTGTTGCTCGATGCTTACGAAGCCTTCGATTATCCATTAAGCTATTTACCAATAGATGTTAGTGCCGGAATTTTAGAAAGCAGTGCGCGACAGTTGCTATTAGATTATCCTTCACTTCAAGTTCAGGGTTTAGTTAGCACTTATGAATTTGCGCTCAAACAGCTTATACCCCCTCAACTACCAACACGAATGATTTTTTTCTTGGGTAGTACGTTGGGTAATCTTAATCCTCAAAAGTGTGATGTCTTTTTCTCACAGATTACAGCGGCTCTAAAGGTTGGGGAGTATTTCTTGCTAGGAGTCGATCTGCAAAAGTCAAAACAGTTGTTAGAAGCGGCTTATAACGATAGCCAGGGAGTAACGGCTGAATTTAATCTGAATATACTAGAGCATCTGAACCAACGCTTTAATGGGAACTTTGATACCCAACTATTTAAACACTGGGCATTTTATAATGAAAAGCTCAATCAAATTGAGATGCATCTGCGAAGTTTGAAGACACATCAGGTTAGATTAGAAGAAATTGACCTGACAGTTTTTTTTGAAACTGATGAAACCATAATGACGGAAATCTCTCGAAAGTTTGACTTGGATGTTATACAACAGGAACTCCAAGCAAAGGGTTTAAAACCGCTGAAAGTCTGGACTGACTCAAAACGCTGGTTTGGCTTATTGCTTTGCCAATTGCAACCCACGACATTCGCTAGTGTTGCTGATTAGTAGTAAAAGTTTTGGTATCTTTACTGAAAGTAGGCGATCGCATCCTCACACCTTGAAGCAGAAAGCGTAAGCTGTAGATGCGATCGCTTAATTTTACACCTTTCCCGCTAGAAGACTATCAATAAAGAACCAGAGGCTGGGGATTGGCGATCGAAAGAAGACTGCATTAGAGAATCTTACGGTGGGAAGGCGGTGGCGATTGGAAACTCTCGCAACATAGCTGAGGGGAATCTACTAGCTTATCGTCTCTTACCCCTATTAATTTCAGAAGACAACGATGAACACGGTACTTGCTGGTTATAACGTTATTGAAACTATTTATGAAGGGTTTACGACTTGTGTTTATCGTGCATTGAAGGAGACAGACTTTACATCTGTAATCATTAAAACTCTCAAATCTCCATGTCCTACTTTAGAAGAACTCACTCGTTTAAGACATGAATATAAAATTCTTCAATCTCTTAACGCAGAAGGAATCATTAAACCGATAGCCCTAGACCATTACCAAAATACATTATTGCTAATTTTATCAGATTTTGAAGGAGAGAGCCTCAAGACAACCATCAATACCCATAAATTTAAATCACTATCATTTCTACAAATTGCTATTAAAATTGCTTCCACACTCTCAGTGTTGCATCAAAACAATATTATTCATAAAGACATTAAGCCTCACAATATTCTAATCAACACCCAAAGCAACCAAGTTAAACTGATCGACTTTAGCATTTCATCACGCTTATCCAGAGAAAATCAAGCGATTAGCAATCCCAGAGAGATTGAAGGAACTCTCACTTATATGTCACCGGAGCAAACCGGACGGATGAATCGCTCAATTGATTATCGAAGTGACTTTTACTCCTTAGGTGTTACCTTCTATGAAATGCTAACGGGACAGGTTCCATTTCAGGCGACTGACCCTTTGGAATTAGTTCATTGCCATATTGCAAGAACACCAGTATCGCCAAAAGAACTGAATCCAGAGATTCCCCAAGCAGTTTCTGACATCGTAATGAAATTATTAGCCAAAATGGCTGAAGACCGATACCAAAATGCCTTAGGACTAAAAGCTGACTTAGAAACTTGCTTAAAGATGCTACAAGAGTCTGGTGAAATTTCCCACTTCAGTATTGGTCAGTTAGATTTATATAGCCAATTTCTCCTACCGCAAAAACTTTATGGTCGCGATAGAGAAGTTAGTACTTTGATGGCTGCCTTTGAACGAGTCAGTCTTGGGGCGACTGAGATGGTATTAGTCAGCGGTTATTCGGGAATTGGTAAATCATCTTTAGTCAATGAAGTACATAAACCCATTGTGGGTAAGCGAGGTTATTCTATTTCCGGTAAGTTTGACCAATTCAAGCGAAATATTCCTTATGCGTCTTTGATTCAAGCCTTTCAAGAATTGATGCAGCAGTTGTTAACGGAAAGTGATGACAAAATAGCAGTTTGGAAAGCTAAGCTTTTAGCAGCCTTTGGTCTTAATGGTCAGGTTATCATTGATGTTATTCCTGAAGTTGAACGCATTGTTGGTTCTCAGCCACAGGTTCCGCAATTAGGACCGACTGAATCCCAAAACCGATTCCATCGAATATTTCAAAAATTCATTCATGTATTCACGAAAAAAGAACATCCTCTCGTTCTCTTTCTCGATGACTTGCAGTGGGTAGATTTAGCGTCTCTGAAGTTAATTAAACTACTTGCCTGTGACTCAGGTAGTGAATATCTGTTGCTGATTGGTGCATACCGAGATAACGAAGTTAGTGCGACTCATCCGCTGATGTTGACCTTAGAGGAAATTCAAAAATCTGGTGTAGCTGTCAACAATATCGTTCTCCAACCTTTGGAGATTACTCATGTTAAGCAATTAATCAGCGATACTCTCCGTACTGATCTAGAAAAGTCAAAGCCATTAGCTGAGTTAGTTTTTAAGAAAACCCAAGGGAATCCCTTCTTCTTAACTCAGTTGCTCAAATCTCTCTACCAGGAAAACTTGTTATATTTTAATTTCACCCAAGGCTCTTGGGAGTGGGACATCGATGGCTTACAAGACATTGATATCTCAGAGAATGTTGTCGAATTGATGGTCAACCAAATTCAAAAGCTGTCACAGAAGGCGCAGAATGTCTTGAAGTTAGCGGCTTGCATTGGAGACAAGTTTACTTTAGATGTCTTAGCTATTGTCAGTGAGAAATCTCAGTCAGAAACCGCAAAGGATTTGTGGGAAGCACTACAATCCGGTTTGATTCTACCTCTTTCTGAGGCTTATAAAATTCCACTGGCGTTTGACTTAGAAGTCTCTCCTACTCAGCAGATTCAGCCATTAAAAGTTGGATATAAATTTCTGCATGACCGTGTGCAACAAGCGGCTTATTGCCTCATCCCAAATTCGCTCCAAAAAGAAACTCATCTAAAAATCGGTCAGTTGCTACTACGAAAAACTACGATTGAAGAACGAAAGAACAATATCTTTGCTTTAGTCAACCAACTCAATTACGGTAGCGACTTACTTACCTTAGATTCAGAAAAATATGAGCTAGCTGAACTGAATTTAATAGCTGGTCAGAAGGCAAAAGCAGCGACAGCTTATGAGTCTGCTATCCGCTATCTAAAGGTGGGTTTGAGCCTACTGCAAGCTTCTAGCTGGCATCAGCGTTATGAACTCACTTTAGCTCTACATCAGGAAGCCGCAGAAGTAGCATTTCTTAATGGTGATTTTGAGCAAATGGAGCAACTAGCGGCGGTAGTGCTGCAACAAGCCAAAACGCAGTTGGATAAAGTGAAAACTTATGAGGTACAAATTAAAACCTGTGAAGTTCAAAGAAAACTACTCGAAGCCGTGAAGCTTGGTCTGCAAGTTCTGGACATACTGGACGTGAAACTCCCTGAATCACCGACTTCATTAGATATTCAGCAAGCTATCAAGACAACAACAGAAAATTTGGCAGGGAAAGGCATAGACGATTTAATTCATCTGCCGCCAATGACAGATACAAACAAGCTGGCAGCCTTTCGACTCATAGCCAGTTTAGTTCCTGCTGCCTACCAATCTGCACCTGAACTATTTATCTTGATGGCTTGCCAGCAAGTCAATTTATCCGTTCAATATGGAAATAATCCTTTGTCAGCTAGTGGGTTTGCTGATTATGGAGTAGTCTTCAGCGGGTTGTTACAAGATATTGAAGCTAGTTATAAATTTGGGCAATTGGCTTTAAACCTATTAGAACGTTTAGCTGTTCATGAGACTAGAAGCCAGACTTTGTTTAAGGTTGCAACGTTTATTATACCCTGGAAATATCACGTCAGAGAAACTTTACCACTTTTGGAAGATGCTTACTCTAGCGGATTGGAGTGTGGAGATTTAGCACATACTGGATATTCAGGAACTAATAAGTGTCAACACGCCTATTGGAGCGGTTCGGAGTTAAAAAGCCTGGAACAGGAAATGGCTAGATATAGTAAGGCGATCGCACACATCCATCAAGAAGCGGCATTAACGTGGCATCAAATATTTCATCAGGCAGTTTCAAACTTATTGGGATTCGCTGAAAATCCTTGCCGTTTAATTGGTGAGGCTTACAATGAAGATCAATTATTACCACTTCATATTGAAGCCAAAGAGCGGACAGCAACACATTATATATTTCTCAATAAATTAATTTTGTGTTACCTGTTTGGTGAGTTTTCTCAAGCTGTAGAAAATGCAACCCAAGCTGAACAGTATTTGTATGGTGTCAAAGGCTCTTTGGTTGTACCGTTGTTCTATTTCTACGATTCTTTAGCACAACTAGCTATCTATCCATCATCACCACACTCACAACAAGAACACCTCTTGAGGAAAGTGATGAATAACCAGGAAAAAATGCGAAGCTGGGCAGACCATGCTCCAATGAATTTTCAGCATAAATACGAGCTTGTAGAGGCAGAGAAAGCACGAGTATTGGGTGAATACTGGCAAGCGATGGATTATTATGACCGAGCTATTGCTGGAGCGAAGGAGCAGGGATATATTCAGGAAGAAGCACTCATCAATGAACTGGCAGCAAAGTTTTATTTTGAGTGTGGTAGGGAAAAAGTAGCTCAGGTCTATTTGGCTGATGCTTACTATGGATATCTTCGCTGGGGAGCAACGGCAAAAGTCAATGATTTAGAAGCAAGATACCCTCATATTTTTCCCCAATTACCAAAGCAAGAGAGCCAAGATTTGGAGATGAACCGGACAGTTAGCTCTACGACTACAGCTAGTGTCGGCTCTCTGGATTTAGCCGCAGTTATCAAAGCGTCACAAGCCCTTTCTGGTGAAATTGCTCTCAAAAATCTTCTGACTAAGCTAATGCGGAATGTCATGGAAAATGCTGGAGCAGAAGTAGGATTTTTGATTTTAGAAAAAACAGGGCAATTAATCATAGAAGCCTCAAGTTTCTGGCAGGGTGAGATAACGGTACAGCAATCGACACCCGTAGAAACTAGTCAGCAGCTCCCCCTATCTATCATAAATTATGTGCGAAGCACTCAGGAGAATGTCGTACTGAACGACGCTAGTAGTGAGGGAGTATTTACAACAGATAGCTATATCAGCAACAAAAAAACAAAATCCATTTTATGCACACCAATTGTGCATCAAGGTAAACTCATTGGCATCCTTTATTTAGAAAATAACTTAACCACTAGCGCCTTCACCTTAGAGCGGCTGAAAGTTTTACAACTTTTATCCTCTCAAGCTGCAATTTCGCTTGAGAATGCGCGTCTCTATAATGATTTAGAAGAATCTAACCGAACACTAGAAGTAAAAGTAAAAGAACGAACGCAGGAGTTGCAAGAGGAAATTCGCGATCGCAAACGAGCCGAAGCCGCCGCTAAATCTGCAAACCTCGCTAAGAGCGAGTTCTTGGCGAACATGAGTCATGAGCTGAGAACTCCACTCAATGGCATTTTGGGCTATACCCAAATTCTCAAAAAAGATAAAACATTAACTAACCAGCAACAAAATGGTATTGGCATCATTCATCAATGTGGCGAACATCTGCTCACACTCATTAATGACATTTTAGACCTCTCGAAAATTGAAGCCCGGAAAATGGAACTTTATCCAAAAGATTTCAATTTTGCTGAATTTCTTGAGGGAATTGCTGAAATATGTCGGGTTCGGGCAGAGCAAAAGGGAACGTCATTACTCTACCAAACGCTTTCTCCACTTCCAAAAGCGATTCGAGCTGATGATAAACGCTTGCGGCAAGTTTTAATTAACTTACTTAGCAATGCTGTCAAGTTTACAGAAGAAGGCAGCATAACATTCAAAGTGGGGTATCAGGAGGGTAAACTCCGGTTTCAAGTAGAAGATACAGGCGTTGGCATTGCACCAGAGCAATTAGAAGAAATCTTTTTGCCATTCCAGCAGGTGGGTGAAGATAGGCGTAAAACAGAAGGAACGGGACTGGGACTAGCAATTAGCCGTCAACTAGTCCGGATGATGGGCGGTGACTTGAAAGTAAAGAGTACCTTAGGACAAGGAAGTGTTTTCTGGGTGGATCTGGATTTGCCTGAGATACCCCATCGCGCTGATATTGCCAAGACGCATAAAGGTAACATCATTGGTTTTAAAGGTTCTAAGCCGAAGGTTTTGGTAGTAGATGACAAGTGGGCAAACCGCTCTGTCTTAGTTAATCTATTAGAGCCTATAGGATTTGAAGTTGTTGAAGCGATTGATGGTCGAGATGGCTTGAATAAAGCGCGTGAGTTTAAGCCCAACGTAATATTCATGGATTTGGTCATGAATGTGATGGATGGCTTTGAAGCAACCCGTCGCCTCAGGATGTTACCAGATTTAATAAATGTAGTAGTGATTGCCATCTCCGCTAGCGTTTTTAATTTTGATCAGCAGCAGAGTCGAGAAGTCGGCTGCGATGATTTTTTGCCCAAGCCAGTTCAGGAGTCAGACCTTTTAGAAAAATTACGACTTCACTTAAAATTAGAATGGATTTATGAAGAAACAAGAGACGAAAGGCAGGCTGCAAATCAGGCTAATTCAAGCTCAGAAACTCAAAATCAAGAACTGATACCTCCCCCTATTAAGGAATTAGATATTTTAATAGATTTAGCTATGAGAGGTGACCTCAGGGGTATCATCGAGCAAATCACAAGACTAGAGGCGTTAGAGCCGCAATGGATACCCTTTACAAACCATCTTCGTCAACTCGCCAAAGCCTTTAAAAGTAAGCAAGTCCTAGAATTTCTTAAACACTATCAGAGGAAAGACTGAGTGGTGATAATTAATTAGGCACAATTAAACAGAACTTGTCGTTTCACGGGCTAGGGACTTGTGAGAAGTTGAGCAGGCAAAGTTTTCTAGTGCAAGAAGGCAGAAGGCAGCAGGCTCAAGGGCAGAAGGAAAGAAACCGGATTAGCAATAAGCCGTCAATTAGTCCAGATGATGGATGGCAAACTGAACGTGAAGAGTACCTTAGGAAAAGGAACTATTTTCTCTCTGGATTTAGATTTCCCTGAAGTTTCCCACCACGCTAATATTACTAATATAGAGGAAAACAACATTTGATCAGCAGCAGAGTCGAACAGTCGGTTGCAATGATTTTCTAGCTAAGCCAGTGCGAAAGGCAGAGCTTTAAAAAAAAATACGGATTTACTTGAATCTGGAATGAATTTACGAAGAGGCAAGAGAAAGACTATTCCCTAAAGACTCCGGACGTAGAGGGAAACAAATCGTGGAATTTCTCAAACAATACAAGAGGTAAGAATGAGTGTTGGTACTACAAACAAAGGTGTTATTTTAATCGTCGATGATACACCCACAAATTTAGAGGTACTGTTCGATTTTTTAGCTGATTCTGGTTTTAAAGTTTTGGTGGCTGAGGATGGTGAAACGGCAATTGAAAGAGTAGAATATGCTCCCCCTGATTTGGTTTTATTGGACATCCTAATGCCTGGAATGGACGGCTTTGAAACTTGCCGTTGCCTGAAAGCCAATGAACGAACAAAAGATGTTCCCGTAATTTTTATGACTGCCCTATCCGAGACAGTGGATAAGGTCAGAGGTTTAAATCTTGGTGCAGTAGATTACATCACTAAGCCGCTTCAGCATGAAGAAGTTATAGCTCGAATCCAGCTTCATTTGAGTCTCCAGAAACTGACTAAAACACTAAAAGAGCAAAATCTGCGCCTAGAACAGGAAATTCAAGAACGTAAGCGTTCCGACCAAAAAATTCGTGAACAAGCAGCGCTACTTGATATCACAACGGATGCGATTTTTGTTCAAGACTTAGAAAATCAAATTTTATATTGGAACAAAGGGGCTGAACGTCTCTACGGATGGAAGGCAGAAGAAGCAATTGGTAAGGAGGTTGAAGAGCTTTTATATTGGGACTCATTGCCTCAACTGCAACATAACCTGAACAGTTTAACCCCGAAAGGTGAGTGGCAAGGGGAGTTACATCAACTCACAAAAGCTGGTAAGGAAATTGTTGTTGCGACACGCTGGACGCTAGTGCGTGATGAAGATGGGCAACCTAAATCAATCCTGAGTGTCAATACAGATGTAACTGAGAAAAAACAACTTGAAGCCCAATTTCATCGCGCTCAGAGGCTAGAGAGCATTGGAACACTGGCTAGTGGTATTGCCCATGACTTGAACAATGTGCTTGCCCCGATTCTAATGACGGTGCAACTTTTGCAGCAAAAACTCAAAGATCAGCAAAGCCAAAAGTGGCTCAATATACTGGAAACGAATGCTAAACGGGGAGCTGAATTAGTAAAGCAGGTTCTCTCGTTTGCTAGAGGGATGGCTGGCGATCGCAAAATCCTACAAGTCGCTCACTTAATCTTAGAAGTAGAGAAGGTTGCTAAACATACATTCTCTAAATCTATTGAAATTCAGGTAGATACATCAGCCCAGAAACTTTGGCCAATTTTGGGTGACCCAACTCAACTCCAACAAGTCCTGATGAATCTTTGTGTTAACGCCCAGGATGCGATGCCAAATGGCGGAACGCTTAGCATCGTGGCTGAAAATATTTGGATTGATGAACCCTATACTAAGTTCAATATTGAAGCAAAAGTTGGCTCTTATATTGTACTCACAGTCTCCGATACAGGGATTGGCATTCCTGAGGAAACACTTGAGAGAATCTTTGACCCATTTTTCACAACAAAAGCTATTGACAAAGGGACAGGGCTTGGTCTTTCAACAGTAATGGGTATTGTTAAAAGCTATGGTGGATTTATCAATGTTCATAGCCAAGTCGGAAAAGGAACACAATTTAAGATTTACTTGCCAGCATTAGAGAAAACTGAAATCCAAACCCCACAAGATAGAGTCGATACTCTACCTATAGGTAATGGGGAATTAATCCTTGTTGCTGATGATGAAACCTCGATTAGAGAGATTATAAAAACTCTACTAGAAGCGTTCAAATACCGCGTCCTCCTGGCTAACGACGGAATAGAAGCGATCGCTTTATACGCACAGCACAAAGAAGAAATCTCTGTAGTCTTACTCGATCTGATGATGCCATCGTTGGATGGTTCGACCACAATTCGCACCCTGCATAAAATGAATCCGCAGGTCAAGATTATTGCTAGCAGTGGACTGATGTCGAATCATGAAATAATTCAAACTCTTGATAATAGTGTCGAAGCCTTCTTACAAAAGCCCTACACCTCAGATGACTTGTTGAAAAAGTTACAGCTAGTTCTCAATGAAAGCGATCGCTCATTTAAGCTGCCTTTGACTAGTTGAATATCATTTGCTGGGAAAGCAGAGGAAGCAGGGGAGGCAGAGGAGTCACTTTTGAAAGCTGATAGCTGACCGCTAATCGCTAATCGCTACACTAGAGTCGGATAAACGTTGGGAAGAGTAACGCTGTGGCACAAGTAACGCCTGAAATTAGACAGCGAGTTCAAGAACTGCGGCAACTGTTGGTGAGTGCCAGCTATGCTTACTACGTCCTTGACAACCCCACGATGCCGGATGCCGTTTACGACAAGCTGTATCGGGAACTGCAAGACTTGGAAATGCAGCATCCTGAGTTGATAACGCCTGAGAGTCCGACCCAGCGTGTGGGAGAAAAACCTGCATCTAAATTTACCTCTGTGCGGCACAATATCCCGCTCTACAGCTTGGAGAATGCCTTCAACATTGAGGAATTCACTAAGTGGCAAGAACGATGGCAGCGTTCAGCCCCGAAACTAGAGGGATTTGAATATGTGTGTGAACTGAAGATTGATGGTAATGCTTTGGCACTCACTTATGAAGATGGTGTTTTGACAAGGGGGGCAACGCGGGGTGATGGTGTTACAGGTGAAGACATTACCCAGAATGTGCGAACGATTCGCTCGATTCCTTTGCAGCTAAATGTAGAGAAACCGCCAGCCGTTGTGGAAGTGCGAGGCGAGGCGTTTTTGCCCTTAGAGGTATTTGAACAAATTAATGAGGAGCGAGAGGCGGCAGGAGAACAGTTATTTGCTAATCCTCGCAATGCAGCCGCAGGCACACTAAGGCAATTAGACTCCCGAATTGTTGCAAAGCGACGGTTGGATTTCTTTGGTTATACCTTGCATATTCCAGGTAAAGACGATAGCGATGTCGCTCGTACCCAATGGGAGGCGCTGGAAATGCTGAAAAAGTTTGGTTTCCGGGTGAATCCGAATCGCAAACTCTGTGCCTCGTTGGAGGCTGTTCGAGATTATTACAACTACTGGGATACAGAACGGCGAAATCTGCCCTACATGACGGATGGGGTGGTGGTAAAGCTCAACTCGTTTACCCTTCAAGAGGAACTGGGCTTTACACAGAAGTTTCCTAAATGGGCGATCGCACTTAAATATCCTGCTGAAGAAGCCCCAACTCGTGTAGACGACATCAAAATTAATGTTGGACGTACAGGCGCACTTACGCCACTAGCTCACTTACATCCCGTACAACTTGCCGGGACAACGGTTCAACGAGCCACTTTACATAATAGCGATCGCATTGCCCAATTAGATATCCGCATTGGCGATACCGTGATTGTCCGCAAAGCGGGTGAGATTATCCCCGAAGTCGTGCGCGTCCTGACTGAACTTCGCCCAGAGGGGACGCAGCCGTTCCAAATGCCAAGCTGCTGCCCTGTCTGTGAACAGCCAGTTGTTCGCCCAGTCGGTGAAGCTGTGATGCGCTGTATTAATGCGTCTTGTCCAGCTATTCTCAAAGCTGCAATAACCCACTGGGCAAGCCGTAATGCTCTCGATATTAATGGTTTGGGAGAAAAGATTGTCCAGCAACTCGTTGACCAAGGTGTTGTACATTCCGTTGCCGACCTTTATGATTTAATACCTGAGCAGCTTGCCTCAATGGAACGGATGGGTAAGAAATTAGCCGAGAAATTGGTAGGTGCGATCGCAAATTCCAAAACTCAACCTTGGGCGCGAGTCCTCTACGGCTTAGGGATTCGCCATGTTGGTAGTGTAAATGCTCAAACCTTAACCCAACAATTTCCTACCGTTGAACAGCTACAACGTGCTACCGCCGCACAAATTGAAGGCGTTTACGGTATTGGGCCAGAAATTGCTCAAAGTGTCTCTCAGTGGTTTCAAGTTCCTGCAAACCAAGCCCTGATTACCAGACTTCGAGAAGCTGATTTACAGTTAGCCGCCCAAGTGCAATCCACAACCGCAGCCAAGAGTCAACCCTTAAGCGGTCAAACCTTTGTAATCACTGGTACATTGCCCACCCTCAAGCGCGATGAAACCAAGGAATTGATAGAGAAAGCGGGTGGGAAAGTCACCAACTCAGTCAGTTCTAAAACGAATTACTTAGTTGTCGGAGAAGATGCGGGTTCCAAATTAGAAAAAGCCCAAGAGTTGGGAATCACCCAATTGAGTGAAGCCCAGCTTTTGGAATTGCTAGAAGATTAATATTCATCTTGAGTATCACCATCAGCCTGCTCATAAGACTCCTGAACACTGGATAAAGATTCATGCCACTTCATCAAACGTCTGGGCGTTGGCGCTTGGGACTAGCGCTATCGCTTGTAACCTCAGTTCTATGGGGGGTTTTGCCGATTACCTTAGCCGTAACACTACAAGCGCTGGATGTTTACACGGTGACTTGGTTTCGCTTTCTCGTTGCTTTTGGGGTACTAGTGGTGTACCTCGGCGCACGGCAGCAACTCCCCGAACCTCAGAAACTGCGATCAGCTTCATTGGGACTACTTGCGATCGCAACACTATTTTTGGGGTCAAATTACTTATTATTTCTGCAAGGTTTAGCGCAAACCTCGCCCACTACCGCAGAAATTATTATCCAGCTTGCTTCGGTTTTCTTTGGTTTAGGTGCCTTAGCCGTTTTCAAAGAACGCTACACCCTGCATCAATGGGTAGGCTTAGGTGTCCTAACTTTGGGATTAATTCTCTTTTTTAACGAGCAATTAAAAACAGTACTGACAGCCCAATCAACTTATTTAGTCGGTAATGCCCTCCTGGTAATCGCCGCCGCAACTTGGGCTATCTATGCCTTAGCTCAAAAGCAGCTTCTAGACAAGTTGCCCTCCTCAACAATCATGTTGATTATTTACGGTGGCTGTGCAATTTTATTTAGCCCCTTTGCCTCACCCCAAAAGCTTTTGACTTTAAGTCCATTACACTTTGGGATGCTGCTGTTTTGCGCCTTAAATACCTTGATTGCCTATGGTTCTTTTGCTGAAGCATTAGAACACTGGGAAGCCTCACGAGTCAGTGCTGTAATCGCACTAACGCCAATTGTTACCTTTGTCGCGGTATGGCTAATTTCATGGCTAGCACCCACTTTAATTACACCCGAACGCCTAACAACCTTAGGGATGTTAGGAGCCGTTTTAGTCGTTGTTGGTACAGTTGCGATCGCGATCGGGAAGAAGCGATAAGCAAAAACACCCTAAACTCAAGAGTCAACACGACTGCTTTGTTCAGCCAAAACTTGATTTTGCATAGCAGCAGGTTGCTGAACAAGAGACTTTAATTTTTGGGTAATTTGCTCACGCTGATTGATGAGATAAATACTAACCAACGTCATTGAGACACCCATCCATTGGAGGGGACTAAGTACTTCAGATAAAAACAGATTTCCAAATAGTAATGCAAAGACCGGAGTTAGAAATGTAAGAGAACTCAGACTCGTGAGATTACCACTGGAGGCAAAATAGAAAAATAGACCATAAGCGATCGCACTTCCAAAAACCGTCGAGTAAGTCAACGCCATCCAACCAGAGAAGTCAATATTAACCCACTGCTGGCTTTCCCAAACTCCTGAAAAGGCAAACAACGGCAGCCCTCCCAAAATCATATGCCAGCCTGTAGCCACAACTGGGTCAGCATATCGCGTCACGTATCGAATCAGCACCGTTCCTACTGCCATCGACAGTGCTGCCAACAGCATCAGCCATTCACCACTTTGAAACAACTGCTGCCAAGTCAGCTGCAAAGATAGAGAATTACCGTGGAAAAGATTGAAAATCCACTGATCAGGTAAGCCAATCAGACTGATTCCCAAGACTCCGATGCCTAACCCTAGCCAACCCCAAAGTCCAATCACTTCACCAAACAGCAACGCTGACAAAAGCGCCACGGCTAGAGGTTGAGAGTCAATCATCACTGAACCCAAACCTGCACCTGTTCTTTCCAATCCTTCTGCTAAAAAACCTTGAAACAGCGCACCATCCACCAAAGCAAACAAGCTAATCCAAAGCCATGCCGCCCATCCTTTTGGCTGAGGACGCCCCATCACCATTGCCGCCGCCAATAATAAAACCCCTGCTGGCACCAAACGTACTCCTGCCATAAATAGAGCCGTTGTGTTTGGGATAACACCTTTCATCGCTACCATTGCCGTTCCCCAGAGGAAAAATGGAGCAATTAGTAACAAAGACGCGAAGGATGAGCGGATTGGGGTGATTTTTAGGTGCATAGTTACAGGTTGGGCGCTAGGCGCAAAACGACAAAAAGGTGTAAAAGATAATATTTTATGATTCTCTACATAATTGTAACGAATTATATCGTTGTGTTAAGCGGGTGTGGAAAATACACCTTTCACTGAGACAGCGAAACTATCGTCGATCGTGCAAACTAGATCAATATCCAGCCTTGGAATTGCTAGGCTTACCTTACTTAGACTCATTCACTACATAACGACTAAATAGCTCATGGTCTGGCCTTTTAAGCCCAAATCTCGTAAACAAATTGCTCGAATAGAAGTCAATGGTGCGATCGGTAGTGCCACCCGTAAGCGGGTGCTTGAGGCACTAAAAACAGTAGAAGAGAAGAAATTTCCCGCTTTACTCTTACGCATTGACAGCCCTGGCGGTACCGTGGGCGATTCTCAAGAAATCTACAGCGCCTTAGTGCGTCTACGGCAGAAGATGAAAATCGTTGCCAGCTTTGGCAACATCTCCGCCTCTGGGGGAGTTTATATTGGTGTAGGAGCCGAGCATATCGTTGCCAACCCTGGTACGATTACTGGCAGCATTGGCGTGATTCTGCGAGGAAATAACCTGGAACGCCTGTTAGAAAAAATCGGTGTTTCCTTCAAAGTTATTAAATCTGGCCCTTACAAAGACATTCTTGCTTTTGATCGCGAACTGACAGAGCCAGAAAAAAATATTCTTCAAGATTTGATTGATACAAGTTATCAACAGTTCGTTCAAACCGTTGCTGATGGTCGGAAACTAGCAGTAGAAACGGTGAGAAGCTTTGCCGATGGTCGTATCTTTACGGGTCAGCAAGCTCTCGAACTCGGCGTTGTTGACCGACTGGGAACCGAGGAAGATGCGCGACGTTGGGCTGCCGAATTGGTTGGTCTTGACCCAGAGAAAACCAAGTGTTACACCATCGAGGAACCCAAACCCTTCTTGAACCGTTTACTGCCTAACAACGCTAGTCGAATACCCCCTGGTCTATCAGCAGGAATGAATTGGGTAGAATTTGAACTGTCTACCAGTGGTCAGCCTCTATGGCTATATCGACCTTAAGGGGATTGGAGATTAGGGATTCGAGTTTTAGTCTGGAATCTAAAATCTAACCCCTTTCCCCTTGTTAAGGTTGTTAAGGGGAAAATTAAAACAGCAATCGGAGGTGTAAATAGTGGAAGTGGACTGGCGAGTTCGGGCAATTCGTGGGGCAACAACAGCGTCTGAAAATACAGTTGGGGCGATTCGAGAAGCTGTGACAGAACTGCTGGATGAATTGGAAGCACACAATCGGCTTGACCCTAATGAAATTATCAGTGCGATCTTCACGACCACGCGAGACTTGGATGCTGTCTTTCCAGCCGCGATCGCACGAGAACGCCCCCACTGGAACAACGTCGCCTTGCTGGATGTTCAGCAAATGCACGTTGAAGGAAGCTTAGAGCGTTGTATCCGCTTCTTAATCCACGTTAATACCCCCGTCTCCCAGTGCGAGATTTACCACCCCTATCTGCGTCAAGCGAAAAACCTCAGACCTGATTGGAACTTGGCTCAAATTAGCTCAACGGTATCTTCTTCAGTGCGATCGCATCGCCGCTGATGCTTTATTAGCACTTATATAGCAGTCCTATTTGAGTTATAAGATGTGAGAGCTTCAGATTCCCGACTTCTTTGAGAAGTCGGGAATCTCGCCTTCACTACAAAGTAAATTCAGCAAACTCACTGTTTTCATCTACATCAGGATTTTTTCCTGCACGAGTAGGTTGGAAAGTCGAGCTTTGAATTAGTTGTTTGAAAGTCAGTTGGGGGTTTTGCTGAAGGATGTTCAAACTCTGAATAAAATCACGCACAACTTCACGCGGAGTCAGCAAGTCTTTTGCACCCAAGCGATTGACACATTCATTCGTGAACTCTTGTAATTGAGCAGCGGTAATAGTCTTCTTGTACTTGTAATGAACAGCATGAACCTCCGCTAACCGTTGCAAAAGCTCCAAGATATTTTCAGTGGTTAACGTTTCTAATCGGATGACGGGTGCAGAAGTATCCTGAAACCCATTTATTACTGCACGACCAGGCACCAACCGAGTACGCAAAGCTTCGTAGCTGTAGAGTCCCCGACGGGAATCTTCGAGAAAATCAGGCGTTCCACCCATAAGGATACCGAGGTTCTCGGCTCTACCTTGCATTGAGTCGTTGAACAAAGCTAGGAGCTTATCGTAGTTGTTTTGTCGGGAAACTGTATGAGAAA
This sequence comes from Symplocastrum torsivum, assembly GCF_059505465.1. Taxonomy (NCBI): domain Bacteria; kingdom Bacillati; phylum Cyanobacteriota; class Cyanophyceae; order Oscillatoriales; family Microcoleaceae; genus Symplocastrum; species Symplocastrum torsivum. Next base: position 101,695 of record NZ_JCACKQ010000013.1, read on the forward strand.
TTTTGTATAAATGAACTGCTTCATCAATGAGAATAAATAGTCCTTTATAACCAATATCAGCAACAAACTTGGCGAAGAGTTTGATGTAGTCATACCAGCTATCATCATCAATAATCACACGCACTCCTAGCGCTGACTTTGCCTCCGATTTAACAGCAAATTCTCCACGTAGCCAACGCAAGGCAGCATCTTTTTTTTCATCATCATCAGCTCGGTAGCCCTGCCAATAAGCTGTAACAACAGTAGCAAAGTCAAAGCCATGAACTAAATTTTCCATGTCTTTGACGACTTCTAAAATTTTGGCTTCTACTTGGTCATCAAATCCATCATCACTTGGACGCTTTCCCGTTGCTTGAGCAACCTGGGTCAAAATCCCACTAATCCAACGTTCGAGAATCAGTTTCATTGCACCACCATCAGGATTAGTTTTGGTGGCAATGTTCCGCATCAATTCTCGATAGGTGGCAACACCCTGTCCATTGGTTCCAGCTAATCGGCGTTCAGGAGATAAGTCTACATCGGCAACGACAAACCCCTGCTCCATCGCATGATTCCGAATTAGCTGGAGCATGAAACTCTTACCAGAACCATAGCGCCCTATGATGAAGCGGAACGTTGCACCCCCTTCGGCAATATTTTCAAGGTCTTGCAAGAATGCTTTGATTTCCCGTTCCCGTCCGACAGCAATATGTTCCAGACCAATTCTCGGCACAACTCCCCCACTGAGGGAATTAATAACAGCAGTAGATTCCCTTTTATTAATTTTGAGATTTGCCATGTGCTTATTGCTTAGTTTCAATTGTTCTGGGAGATGATTCTGAGGGTAGTGTAGAGGAATTAGGAAGATGGGGATAAATGCGATCGCAAAAAAACAGTGTTCCAGAGGCGACACACAAAGGAATCGTGAAAAGATTCAACAAGGGAATGCTCACCAACCCCAGACAAACCAGGCTGAAGCTGGCACTAGCAGGTAAACTTCTAACTACAATCCCCAACTTTTCCCTGAAGTGTAAGCGTCTACGTTCTAAAGGAGCATCAAGAAAGTCGATGCCAACAATCATCGCAGCAAGTGTGATACCACCAACAGCCGCTACTACTGTCCCGATTCCTGGCGCAAAGTTTAGCAGTAGTAACGGTAACCCAATTCCTGCTATCAGCACTAGTTTCTTCAACTCAAACAGAATTGCTCTTGAAATATCCCGAACAATTCCCACCTCGACAATCTGCAACTGACTTGTGCGTATCTTCTCCAACTGTTCTGAGAGCTTGCCATACCACGGCGCACCTAGCAATACCCCAAATTGCACGAGTAAAAAACCAACTACTAGCAATAACCCTACTACTAGCAGGAAGTGCAACAAGAAGCCTAAGCCAATAATTAAGTACTCTAAAAAGCTGAGCCATACCGGAAGCTTAGCAATCAACGTCTCCAACCAATTCGACAAATTGATGAGTAAACCTTCGACACTCTCCCAACCAAAAAAGAGTAACCCCACATAAAGGACAACACCGACTACAAAATTCACCAAAATCGGTACTGCCATATAACCCAACAATCGAGGGTTGCGCTGAAAAACAGCAAGCGCTCGAAACGGGTAAGTTGCCCCTGCCAGTAATCCAAATCCACCCAGTGCTTTCCGCATCATTGCTCAGCTACTTTAGATATTCACCGTTGGTAACGCTCTGACTCTAGCGCATAGAGTTTAAGACTGCCGTCGCACAATCAGGGGATGGGAAGAGGGGACAATCCAGAAGGGCGTAGCCACAGAGGCAATTGTCCAATGCTTATTTGAGGAACTTGCACTCTTATCGGCGATCGCATATTGCTAAACTAAAAACACGCCACTGGAACAGCAGGATACGAAAGCCGTGTCTATTACAACTGCCAAAGCTATCACCCTAGAGGAATTTCTTAAGCTTCCGGAAACAAAACCTGCAAGCGAATATATCAATGCAGAGATTATCCAGAAGCCTATGCCAAAAGGGAAGCATAGTCGGTTGCAGTTCAGACTTTGCAATACTATCAACGATGTAGCTGAACCTCTTCATAGTGCTTCTGCATTCCCCGAATTGCGCTGTAGCTTTGGTATCCGCTCAATCGTGCCAGATGTAGCTGTTTTCAAGTGGTCGCGAATCCCTTTTGATGTTGATGGGGAACCTCCCAACGATTTTTTGCTCTGTCCAGACTGGACGATTGAAATTCTCTCTCCCGAACAGAGTTCAAACCGAGTGATTGGAAATATCCTCTACTGTCTACAGCACGGTTGCCAACTGGGATGGCTAATAGACTCAAGCGATCGCTCTATTCTCGTTTTCCTTCCAGGTCAGCAACCAGAGTTGTTACAGGATAGCGATCGCCTATCTGTATTAGGGGAGATTGACCTAGAGATAACGGTAAGTCAGGTTTTCAGTTGGTTAAAGATGGAAGGATAAGGCTGTTGTACCTGTGGTTGGTAAGGATGAGGTGCGATCGCTATTCTCATTAACGCTGAAGTGTGGCTCCTGCATTTGGCGTTGATATTGAGCGGGAGTAGATGTTGGGGTTTTTGGCATCAACCCAACTTACGGTGATGGCAATCACATTATTTTCTACAAGGGCGAAATAGCTAGATACCCCAATCAGTCTGACTTTGTAGCAATCTCATCCATTGGCTTGAGAGGAAATTTGGTTAGGATATTGGGCAGAGTTTTGATCCAGTGTCTATCTACCTATGCTGAACTTCGCCAATTGGCATCCTTTGATTCGTATTTTGATCGGTATCGTTGCTTTGGCTTTAGCTGTAGCTGGATTACGCGAGTTTCCTGAGCTAACAAAACTTGCTTCAGGTCAACAAGAAACAGCTTCAAAAGAAGCTGAACCAGAACTAACAGATGTTCGTATCGTTACGGAAACAGAAGAAGGAAAGCCAGTAAAAGGCGCATCTGTTCGATTTTCCTACAGAGGCTCTCCTACAGAGCGAATAACTACTGATGACGGCTATGTCCAAATAAAAATCCCCTCTACCGAAGATGTAGAAATCACGCTCAGTAAAGAAGGGTATGAGACTAGAAAGCACATAATTAACTTAAAGAACGATCCAGGTGAAAACAGAACTTTTCTATTGAAAAGAAAACAAATTAAGTCTAATTCATCTTCTTAAATGCCATCTACCAATTTACCTCTTACCAGCAGGTTCTCAATTATTGAGGTGTTGCTCAAGCTATTTACAATAGGTATTCACTCATCTGAGGAAGGACCAAAAGCTTGGTTTGAGACGTTTGCTGTGACAGCTACATTAATGGCTTGTGGTTACCTAGCGTGGTATTACGGTATTTTCATAATTCTCTCATTAATTTTTGGCGCTATAGCTGCTGGAATGTTTGTTTTCTTAGCGCCTGCTTACACAATTCAGAACAACATAGCTACAAAGCCAGCCGTAAATACCCTTAAGACTATCTCTAGAATCAAGACCGAAAGAGTAAATTCTCTTACAGGTAATGAGTTAATTGAGGAAAAAGCTCGCCAAATTAAAGCTATTAACGAGCTGGCACAAAATTTTCCCCATTTGATTCAGGAGTATCCAGAACTCGGTAAGATATTTGAAACTATAAGACAAGGGGCGGCAGAGGCTTCAGTCAAATCTGATATTGAGGAGCAAGAGCGGACTCGTCAAAAACAGCAAGAACAGAGGCAAAGGGAGGAACGTGAACGAACTTTAAATGAGCTAAGAGCGAGAGCTGGGGAACCCAGTGGATATCCACCAGATCCAAATAACCCAAAGCACCCGCCGCCAGGATATCCCATCAAGGTAACTAAGAATTTGACGAATGAAAGCCACAAAGGCATTTACTACAGACAAGATGACTATGATTATTGGGATTACAATGCTGACTGGTGGTTCGAGAGTGAAGCCCACGTACCCAAGCATAAATACAGACGCCCTCGCCTTAAGGGTAAAGGTAGAGGCTTCAGACCCTAGCAAATCGATGTACCTTATCTCAAGATTGCAAATCACCCACTAGCTTTATTCTTCCTCGTCGCTGGCATCATCAATGCGATCAGCTTTGCTGGAGCGCTAGGCTTCGCCTCATTTCGTTTACGTGTGATCGCTAATGTCCCTCTCAGTCCAACTTCTTTATATCTTCGCTGGTTAATCTACTAGCTCATCTAAGGAAAGCTGTAAGAGATCGCACAACGCTTTCGCCTGTCGTAGATAGAGCTGGGGAGCAATGTTCAAAGCCCCTCTCCGCCTCCCAGAGGGGTTTGGGGAGAGGTCTACCGACTTGTGTGTACACGGTAGGACACGGGGAGGGAGCAAGATGACTTTTGCTCTTCTCCTCGTTCCCCAATGGAAACAGGCGATCGCTTTCTCGTTACCAGAAATCATCATGAGGAAACTAATTTTTCTAATGCGCTGCCCCGAATATTTGTTTTGCCGTTACTCGTAACTGTGCGATCGCTAACACAATCAAAACTTCTAGTCATCTGCTCCAATACGTTTTTATACCGTGTACTTCCAAGCTGATTAACTAACAAATATGCCTCGGTATAAGCCTGACAAATCAACTTGTTTATAGAGAGCAAGGGAACTGTAACGAGAAACAGCCTGTCCAGTCTCCGGAAGGTACAAATTCAGTCCACATAATTCTTTTGAATCAGTATTGCTAAAATTACGACTACCAAAAAGCTTTCCACCTGTTTTGTAGTAAGCAATAACTGATGACTCTAAAAACTCAGTAAACTCACTAAGCTCATGTGACTCTTGATTAATGTTGCTTGAAAGATGCCTAAGCAAAGCCAGCACATCACAATGCTGCTCATCAAAATAACGGAATGTTGGAAGAGCTGATAGATTAACTGTTTGTAAATTCTTATCAAGAAGAGGTTGAATCAGCCGTGAGAGCTTAACTGGAATCTGTTCAACTGCTTGATTGTCCACCAAAGTGAGTGTGTGATACATATCAGCACGTTCAGATTCCATAATTGCTATAGCCGCTTCATATCCCCCAACTGATGGTTCCTTAAGCCGTTCAAGAAAGCCTTTGTAATAATAATTTGGTGCGCCAAGCTCAAGCTGAGATGCAAGCGTGTATCGAGCACAGTTTCTTGCTTCGTATACAATTTCCAGCGTGGCTTTATTGCAGTTTTGAAAGAAAAGTAACTCAACTCGTCCACAAGTACTCTTATTAAATTGAGTTAGTTTGCTGGCAAACTTATCAACTCCCATCCATGTAGTTGTTTGACTGTTTAATCCATGAGCATCAGGACTAATTTCATTAATTTTGCCGCCATGACCAACAACAATTACCGCCCAATGTTCTGCGTTGAAAGTTTGATTTGCCCAGTCAAGGTATTTAGAGAATGCTGATATGTCGCTACTGTCTTCTCCTACAATATCCATTTCTTGTATAGCGCCATTGATGAGGATACGACGGCGCATTTTAGTATCACCAAAATAGTCTGATTGAACAGCCACCACTACTTCTGAGTCTCTTGTACCCTCAGCTAGCATTTCAATGATTGGTTCACCAAAGCGAACAAGGTCATTATCATAAGGCATCCAGTACAGAACTACCCATCTATGACGTGATTTCGAGTGGAGGGATTTAGGAATCATCGCAAAAGAGGAATCTCTATATACAATTCCAGCGAAGCAAGCTGAACCCAATGCAAAATAACGGCAGAAACTTCTTCGTTTCATTGTCAAACGCACAGATATTAACTTAAACTTTGTAGCTATTGTGGACTAACTGAATGTTAAACGCCAATAGCTAAGCTTCCGGTTACTATTCCAACCAATAACTCAGTAGCTTAGTAGCATAACTTTTTATTATGAGGCACTAATTCAGAGGATGTCTGAAAAGTTACTATTGGTGCCCCTACAAATGGCACTTTAGATCTCAATTTGCGTAAGTTCTAATTAAGTTGTTCCAAGTCATCGAAGAGACTCGATGTTAAGCTCCAACTTCTCTCCCAACCATAAAGAACGATCCGTGTGATCTCCCACATCATCGCCTGTCTCAGGATGAACCAGAATATCCAACCCCTCACGATTGAGCATTAACCAGGGAACAACCTTGCCAAATTGCCCCGGTAAGAACGCAACTTGATACATTGCCTTTGAGTGTGGGCCAATGGGTTTGTCATGCCAACGCCCCAGTTGCACTTCAAAGTTACTGCCCAATCCTTCTCGTACACGCGCTGCCGCCTCATGACTGGCGGTATCGAAGTAGATATGAGCATGAAAACCAGTAATTTCAGCGGTATCTTTCATCGCCTTAATCGCTCCACTTTATCTGAGAGTGAACCGCTCTTGAGTTCATTTAGAAAACTTGACGCGATTCCAAATGAGCTTCAATTTCCTTACGGGTTCGCCAAACAGGTCGCAACTCATTACGAGCATATAGCGACAACTGGTCGCCAATATGGGGTGAACCTGGCTGAGTGGCATTTCCGTAAGTAAGCAGTACCTTTGCCTGTACGGGATTAGAAAACTCAATGGCGGCAATGTAGCTATCACCAGCAATTTGTTGGAAACGTCCCTCAGTAGCTGGGACTAAATCCACAACTCGGAAGATTCCAAAAAGTCCAGGGCCACCACTAGCGGGTAAATCCACATTACCGTAACGTAATCGAGCCACCTCACCCCAAGGCACATCCAGCGACCCATAGAGCGATTTTACAGTGACGGCAACTGCCTTTAAGACATTGACAGCCGTAGCCGGGTCAGATAAACCGTCAGGTGTTGTCATTGGACTTTGCTCGTTCCAGGCAGTCGTGAACCAATTAAACGGCTGCATAGATTGTGCCCACAAGGCAAATAGCACTGCACCTCGACTTTCGGCATCGGCTTTTCGATCCCAAGCTTCCAAAACATCAGCCGCTTGCTTTCCTAATTCTCCACCCAACTGTCGTGCGGCTGGAATCAAATCATCCAAAATTCGGTCTGCCAACTCCATCCGGGATGAGAACTTGTCGGCAATCATCTGCTCAAAACTCAGCTTTTCAGACTCCATCAGCATCCGTGCTGAACGCTGTGCCCGAAAGTGCATGAAACGTGGGGCAAGGTAAGATGGATAATCGTTGGGATTCAGTGCTGGTGGGAATGTTGCACTCCAAGGGGGGTCGTTGGCATTCTGTAACCAACCGCTAGGTGGGTCGAGGACACGGGGTAAATCAGTGTAAGGATGGGTTTTTGTCCATAATATGGCGGATGTGTCACCTGGAACAACTCCCTGCCAATATTTCCAATCGCCTTGGGAGTGTATCGGTACCTGAGCGTTGAAGAGGTATAGGATATGCCCATCGCGATCGCTATAAATTATATTGAACATTGGCAACTGCAAGCGCTGGAGTGCTGCTTCAAACTCGCTCACGTTCTTTGCCCGTGCCATGTCCCAAAACTGCCCCATGATGTCAGGCTGATCTAACCCAACCACTCGCAAGGCAATGGCTTTCCCTTCTTTTTGACCCACGATTGCGCCGTGAATTGAGCGTTTTACAACTAGTTTCTCCTCTCGTTGAGTGCCATCGGCTTGCTTTACCTTTAGCGTTTGGGTTTCGGTTTCAAATGGGCGAACACTACCATCGAAGAGATAGCCTCCATCCGCCAGCGTCAGTTCGTAAGCATCCCAACCATCATGGGTGTTAACCGTGGATGTCCAACCTAGGTTATTGTTAAATGCGATCGCCAACATCGGCATTCCCACCAACGCCACCCCATAAGCATCAATCTCTGGTGCCGTTAGTTGCGCTTCGTACCACAGAAATAAATCTGACCAAGGTAAGTGAGGATTAGCCAGTAGCATCGCGTTACTACTAGCTGAATGAGACGGTGCAACTGCCCAAGCATTTGAACCCACAGAAGGGCGACGGGAACTGAGACTTGCTACACTTCCTGGATTCACAACAAAGGTGAAATTAATCACCCGTTGCACATGAGCCAGCACATCCACACCATTAACGGGAAGTACCTGCTCAATATCATCGTTAATTTGGTCAGCGTGTTCCTTGGCATAGGCATTAATTCCCGATGCAAAAGCATCAAGATAGCGGCGCATCGTCGGGTTCTGTTCCTCGTACCAGTTACTTGCCCGACGCGGAATGCCCATCGTTCTCACATACTTGTCTGATTCAAGATATTTTTCTCCCCAATACTCTGCTGCCTGTCCTCGTGCTTGACCATATAATCGCAGAATCAAGTCGCCATGACTCTGCATCTGCGCCCAACCAAAGGCTTGAAATAACCCCTCCGCATCTTTCCCATAGATATGCGGCACACCCCAACTATCCCAAAGAATTTCTGTTTGTTCTGAACCAATAGCAGGATTGCGAAAGCTCAAGAACAAAGCGAGAACACAACTGAGTAGTAAAAGGAACAACCAAAGAAATTTTTGTCTGAGGCGAAGGGGGCGTATTCGAGCGAAAGTCATGCTTAGATAAAAGCGTTTAGCTATCAGCTTTTGGTATTGGATGATTTTGTTGTAGGGGCCTATGGCATACCATTGGTGTCAACTTAAGGAAATACTGCCCCAAATAAGTTGGGTGTGAGCGTCGA
>NZ_JCACKQ010000014.1:0-100114 GCF_059505465.1 Symplocastrum torsivum
TTATTAAGAAAGATGTGACTAATGCATAGCTTGATAAGGGGGGATTAAGGGGGGTGATTTCGACTTTTGCAAGAGGTCTATTACTTAAAGCAAGCAGCTTAACTACGTTTCGATTTGACTACTTACGTGTTCACACGTTTGCGACGACGAATCCCCATCAACCCAAGTGCGCCTACACTTGCTAACGCCCCTAACGTACCCGGTTCAGGGACAGACTCAACGCGGCTAGCTGAAGCGGAAACCGTGAAGTCGTTATAGTCCGAGTCGCCTGTGTAGGAGTCATTTATAGCAATCAATACCGTTGAATCAGCAGCAGAGTCATTCGTAAAACGAAACGGCAGTTGGTTATTGTATTGTGTGCCTGAGAAGACTGTAGTGGCAGCATTGGCAGCTAAACCCAAGAAGTAGTTTACCCCCGCCTCAAACGTGTAGCTGACTTCACAAGAAACAACCGATACCCCACAAGTTCCCTGCCAGTCATTCTCGCTACCGTTGTCGCTAGCTTGAACTTCAGAAATTAGTGTTTGAAGAGAATTCTTTGAGGCATCGTAAACGCCAAAATTAGAGAGATATTCCCCCTGAGATTGCAGGAATGTGAACGTGACTTTAGTATTGTCGCTAAAGGAAAAACCTTCTGTAGAGTTAAGGTCAGAAGACCCTGCTAAGGATGCTGCTTGGGCTGGAACACATAGACCAACAAGTGTCGCAGCCGCTGCCGCTACACTCAGGCTATGAATCAATTTTGATTGCATTTGAGTTCGGTTCTTACGGCAAAAGTGATGCATTGTTTCACCCATCCAGGTTGCAGCGGCGCTAAAAATAATTGAACTGAGAAGACAGCTTTGAATTCAGCGCTTGTGAAGCCAAGAATTGTAGCTAAATTAACATTGTCGTGTCTATCTATTTTAGGAATCTTGTTCAACTCTTCATCTATCTCAGAGCTGAAGTGTGGTTCTGTGTTGTAGCAGTTTTAGATCGTTGCTGGAGTAGATGCACCCAATTGGAGGGCGTAGAGATTAGCGTAGACACCGCTTTGAGCAATTAACTGCGCGTGAGTTCCTTGCTCTACAATTTGACCTTGCTGGATCACTAAAACCTGATCAGCTTGAGTAACGGTGCTGAGACGGTGAGCAATGACAAAGCTAGTCCGACCTTCCAGCAAACCTGCGATCGCATTTTGTACCAGTGCTTCCGTGCGTGTATCAATACTACTTGTCGCCTCATCCAGAATTAAAATCTGGGGATTTACAAGGACAGCACGAGCAATACTAATCAACTGCCGCTGACCTTGACTCAGGTTAGCCCCTCGCTCACCTAGAAGGGTGGAGTAGCCTTGGGGTAAAGACGTAATGAACTCATGAACATTAGCAACTTGAGCAGCCGCTTCAATTTCTGCGTGTGTTGCCTGAGGACAACCAAACGCAATATTTTCCGCAACCGTGCCACTAAATAAAATATTGTCTTGCAGAACAATACCAATCTGCCGCCGCAGGCTTGCCTGTGTCACACTCCGAACATCAATACCATCGACTTTGACAGCACCACCAGACACATCATAGAAGCGCAAAATCAAGTTGATAATCGTACTCTTCCCAGCGCCAGTTGGTCCCACCAACGCAATCATCTGTCCCGGTAGCGCGTGGAGATTCACACCTTTGAGAACTAATTGCTCTGGGTTATAGCCAAAAGTGACCCCCTCAAAACAAACCTCGCCCCGGAGTGGGGGCATCTCCCCAGCATCAGGTGCATCGTTGAGTTGTGAAGGCTCATCTAATAGTAAGAAAATGCGTTCCACTCCAGCCATTGCCGACTGCGCTTGCGTGTAAAACTGGCTGAGAAATTGAATGGGTCGGAAAAACTGCTGCACATAGAGTAAAAAAGCAGTCACCGTCCCTACTGTAGCGGCTCCTGTAACAGCGAGATAGCCACCATACGCCAACACAGCAGCGGTTGCCAAGGTATTGAGGAAGTCGATTGAGGGTAAAAAGGCAGCAGTGATTGCCACGGCATGGACATTGGCATCACGGTTGGCAGCATTTAGACTCGCGAACTCTTCTATATTGAGTTGCACCCGATTGAACGCCTGCGCTTCACGGACACTACCAATGTCTTCTTCTAGCTTGGTAGAAAGTTCACCAATCGTCTGACGAGTCACCCGAAATCTTGCTCTTGCCCAACGTGCAAACAAGCCTGTGGTGAAAATCATTAACGGCACAACCAAGTTACTCAATAAACCCAGCCGTAGGTTCATCAGGAGCATCGCGATGATAATTCCAACCAAGCTGAACAGACTGCCCAACGCTTGAGAAATCGTTTGTCCAAAAACCTGATTCACCACACTCACATCGTTGAGTAGGCGACTCATCAAGTCTCCTGCTTCGCTGCGGTCAAAGAAGCTGATGGGAAGGCTTTGGATTTTCGTAAAAATATCTTGACGCAGTTGGGCAAGCAGACGCTGCATCAGCCAACCGACTCGGTAAATCTGACTCCGGAACGCTTGGAGACCAATGAGGTACACAATCACCAGTAAACTCAACATCAGCAGCAACCCCCGCAGGTTGCCTTGAGCAATGAGATTGTCAATCGACCAACCGATTAAGAAAGGCCCAATCGCTTGAGTCGATGCACCAAGTACCACTGAACCAAATGCGAGTGGCAGCTCTTTACGATAGGGTTTCAGGTACTGCAACAACCGTCGTAGTGTCGGGAGTTGCTTACTCACCTTCTTTTCGGGTGTAACAACGGAGCCAGTACCAGTCATATTCGTCTGAGGTAAGGTAACAGATTAACGTACACAGCAGCTATCAAGTCATAGTTTAGTCGGGTGTGTCTGTCAAAGTCTAAAAATCGGCTAATGAACAGGTCTCTCCTTTGAAGGTGCATGAAGCCGCATAATTGTTTCAAGCATATTTTAGGCCAGTTTTTTGCGACTATTGACCTGTATTGGCTGTTACCTTTGGTAAGAATGGAAAACGATATTGTTCTTTTTCTTGTTAGTGTTGCTGTACTTGCCCTCTATCTCATCTTCTCTGCACTGACTGAGATGGGTACGAAACTCCCTTGGAAGAAATAGCAGCAAAAGAGAAATGATAATCTATTGAATTACCAATAACATCTCTGTCAATTACTTTTAATTCTATAGAAATATTGATAAATTTCCTGAAATCCTAAAACTGCATAAAGCTTCAGAGCGGCTTCATTGCTTGCAACTACCTGTAGATAGGCTTTTGTTGCACCTTTGTTTTTAGCCTAACTTAAAATATTTAATATCAATTCTTTTCCGTATCCTTTTCTTCGCTTATCTTTAGCTGTAATAATTTCAAAAAGTCCAACATATTGATTTTCTAAGACTCCTAAGCCGCAAGCTACAACTTGATTGTCTTTGATTAATATAGAAAAGCATTTTTCGGAAGCGATATTATGCAAGATGCTTTTGAGTGATTCCTGTTCTTCTAGAGGAATTTCTCGTAAGTAAGCAAAGTTTGCCAACCACTCTTGGGAAAACTCTGTCCAAAATCTGATCGCACTTGTGGTTTGAGGTTGAAAGACTTCTAAATCTAAGAAGTTCTGTCCATCACTAATAGGGTTGGTTTCACAACTATGGCAGTTAGCGTTCAGCTATCAGCCATCAGCGTAATTGGCTTTAACTCAAGCATCAAGAGGATTAATGCCAAGCATTGCTAATAATCTAGAGCTAAAATGTGTTGATTGTGGGATGAAATCGTCAATCCAAGCTGTTCGTTGCTGAGCTAACTGGTTAGCTTGCCAGACTCTACCACTTGTCACGTCTAAGCAGGTTAACCAACCTTTCCCATAAACCCTAGTATCAATGCAGATGGCGTGACCAAGATTAATCGGTAAACCACTTTTTTGGCTTGTATGTCCACACACCATCGTTTTGCCGGAAACGTGGGGATCTGGATGACGAAACTTTTTCCAGAAGAGCATAGAAGCGGGTTGCTCTGCCAGAGCCAGATTAGCATGAGCGTTAGCATGGACGAAAAAGTGTGTATTTGTCTCGTACCAGTCTAGGCAGACATTCTCAAGAAAGTCCCAGTGATTGTCAGGTATATCCGACAATTTACCGACTTTGCCAGATTTGGAATAAGACGCTAGGGTAGCCTCACCACCACGTTCTAACCAGTGTGACTTTTTCAGACGGTGGTTGCGTACTTGTAACATCATCACTTCATGATTGCCACGTAGAGCAATTAACTGCCCATTTTCGTGTAGTGTGATCAACCGTTTGATAACACCTTTTGAATCTGGGCCTTTGTCTACATAGTCACCGAGTGTGACGATTTTATCGTTTGGTTGGGGTTTCACAGCGGCAATGAGCGTATCAAATGCGATCGCACAGCCATGTATGTCCCCAATGGCAAGAATACGCATGGTGAAATGGAATCAGGTAAGTCCTAATACCTATAGTAGAAAAGATATAGGTTATTACTTACTCATTTAAGCTCTATCAGTCGGGATATTTTCGGCAAGAATAATAAGATTCTCACTCCTGTGGTGTTAAGGAGGAGTTCTATCTGCCCTCGCTGTAGGGCTTCCCAGCTCATTTTCCTTAACATGCGTCAGTAGCGTGCTATATAGCGTTTCCTTGACTGATGAGGTACAACCAATCCTTGCTCAGTAATAGTTTCAGCTCTAAAAATGTACCTCACTTGACGGAGAACCGCTATACATTACTACAGCAGAATCAATCAAACCCTATTAAACATACAGATTCGCTACATAGTCCCCATAACCGTTATAGGGAAGCGTTGGGCGTTTTTCCCATTTCAAGCCTGGTCCTTTGCTAATAAATTTTTCACTCGCTTGTGACCAGCGAGGATGAGGCTTATTGGGATTAACATTCGCCTCAAAATCATACTCGTGGGAATCTATCGTGTTCCAAAAGGTTGGTGGCTGAGTGTCGAGAAACTCAATTTTTGCGATCGCTTTTGCTCCCTTGAAACCATACTTCCACGGCAATACAGCTCGAATTGGCGCACCGTGCTGCTTTGGTAGCATATGCCCGTAGTTACCAATCGCAAAAAACGCGAGGTCATTTGCCATTTCCTCAAGGCGTAGACCTTCTGTATAAGGCCAAGGCAACTTTTTGCCCAATGACCATAAGGGACCCACTGTAATTTCCTTATCGTAGTAGGACGTAAAACTCACAAATTTAGCGTTATCAGTTGGCTCAACGGCTGCAATCAGCGACTTCATGGGAAACCCAATCCAGGGAATAACCATTGACCAAGCTTCAACACAACGAAACCGATAAAGACGTTCTTCTATAGGAAAGGTTTTCTGCAAATCGTCTAAATCGTAGGTGCGAGGGTTTTTTACTAAACCCGTCACCTCAACTTTCCAGTCTTCAGTGGGTAACGCTTGAGCCGCTTGCCAGATCGACTTACCACTGCCAAATTCGTAGTAGTTGTTATATTGTCCTGCCAGGATGATATCGGTCGTCGGTCGGTCAACCGTAGAGAAAGTGGAATTAGGTTCAGCCGCTAGACTAGCAGTATCCAGGCTATCGGCTAATTTGCTATTGACTTGCTCACCCTGCTTACAGCCGACAATAGGCATAATCGTTGCTCCTACACCAGCGCCAACCAGGGTTTTGAGAAAGCGACGGCGATTGAAGTATACGGATTCTGGAGTTGCTTCTTGTTCTGGGATCTCCCAGGATTTGGGTACACGAATAATTGTCATTGGATACTAAACTTGCAAACGGCTGCCCTTAGCTAACCGTATCAATTATTTGAACAGCAGAGTGATGCCCTTAGCTTCAGTGAACTCAAATCTTGCAGCAAATCGTCCCAGTTCCTCATCTCCCCATCACGAATAAGGTCAGATTGCTATCGTAAAGTATAAGACACCCTCCATTGTCTCTATAGCCATCTATATAGCGCGTGACTATGTTGCCAGTTATTTACTCAGATGAGTTTCTCAAGCACGACACTGGTCGCTTTCACCCTGAACGGTCAGAACGCCTGACAGCCGTTGTTAAGGCTCTAAAAGCTGTGCCTTGGGCTGACAAAATTGAGTGGCAGTTGCCGACACCTTTGGAAACTCGTCCAGTGATGCCTCTACTGGAACAAGTTCATACTCGGCGCTACATCGAAACCGTTCGCGAAATTGCGACAGGAGGGGGTGGAATGCTGGATGCGGATACACCCATTTCTGCCAACAGTTACGACATTGCTCTACTGGCAGTGAGTGCTTGGTTAGATGGCGTTGATGAAGTTCTCTCGATTAATAACCCGGCTTTTGTGCTAGCACGTCCACCAGGACATCATGCTGAGCGTAATACGGGAATGGGATTTTGCCTATTTTCTAATGCTGCGATCGCAGCTTACTATGCTCTGGAAAAACCAGGTATCCAACGAGTTGCAATTCTGGATTGGGATGTCCATCACGGGAACGGCACACAAGAGATTGTCGAGAGTGATGCACGAATTGCTTATTGTTCACTGCATCAGTCTCCTTGCTATCCCGGTACTGGTTCATCGAGTGAGCAAGGTGCCTACAATAATGTACTGAATTTGCCCATGCCAACGGGCAGCACACTGGCGGACTATCAACCCGTATTTGAGCAGAAAGTCATGCCGTTTTTGAAAGATTTTCAGCCAGATTTACTCATTGTCAGTGCAGGGTATGATGCCAATGCCGCTGACCCTTTGGCTGGAATTGCGCTACAGCCGGAAGATTATGGACTATTTACTGACTATTGCTTGCAATTAACTCGTCGTATTGTTTTTGGTCTAGAAGGTGGCTACCATCTCGCAGCACTTGCTCTGTCAGTTGTAGCGACGATTGAAAGTTGTTTGGCTTGAGAATACAAATTAATGGCTGACTACACACTTCCGGAAATGGCTGCACAGCCGTGTGCCCTACATATGTATGTTTTATGTCACTGAACTAAGCACTGGTGTAGGTCTGTTCCCTTTGTCTTTACAAAGTCTTTATGAATCCTTAATAAATCTACACATAGCAACCATACTTACCAGTTTCCTTACAAGTCACGCTAGCAAAAGGTTGCTATTTCGTACTTTTACGGCGTTCTCAGGTCAAGCTACTGATGCTCCACATCAGTAGTAGTTTGTGTCAAAAAGCTGTTTAGCATCAGCCTAAGGAGATATTCTTTTCTATCTTTGGGTATACTTGGCAAAACTATGCGTCTCTACAGGAGGGCATAGGCAAGCACCCCTTAGACAGGAAATGCAATAGCCAAGCATGAATCTCTTAGACTTAGATCAAGAAATTGGCAAGATGGCAAGAGCGATAATGGCTCGAAACAGTCTTATTGTGGAAGCCCTTATCGCTCATTTGAGAACGCAATTAACGCCTGAATGTGTAGCTGGTGTGTTGATTATAAGTATTGAGCGTGTCATCTGGTTTGACACAGAAGCAATTGTTTGGGCGGTAGAAAATCTGATTCCTGCGGACATTATGCAGGAAATTCGCCGAATCACTTCATTCACAATCTATAAGCAGCTAGTGGCTAAGGGATTTGTGCCAGGTCAGGATTTGAGTGTGGATGCTGATGGTAACTTGCTCTTGAAGAAGAAAGTGAGAACTATCGCGTGAGTGATAGTTAAGCAAGTGAGGACTACGTGAGCGATCGCTTTTTACTTGTTGCCAATGATCTGAATCTGGTGCCATGCGATCGCTTCAGCTGATCTGAATCTGGTGCCATGCGATCGCTTCAGCAAAGTCATACGACCTTATAAGTTTTTTTCTGATAACATAACGCCTGAGGATTAACTGAAGTTACAAATTAATCCGTATATTTCTTAACTCTGTGTATTAACGCGATCGCTCTTTAACTAGCACCGAAAACAGTAAGTATCTTTAACTCGGTTCAGATTAGGCTATCTTCACTGATTTTTCATCAACTCTTTACGCCAAAGCTAAATAAATGCTTTAACAACTGGTTTTCGTCACTTATGATGAAATAAGGCTTATACAAAACTAAAGAGAAAACGATAGTGAGCTTCTTTAATGGAATGCTCGGCTTTTCTCCTACTAGATAGTTACAAATTTGCATTGCAACACCTCATGAGATAGTAGGTGGGCGCGTTTTCCAATCTAGATAGCTGACTAACCCTATCCTGGTTCAGCATTGCTTGGGAAGAAAACATTGTGCATCCCTCAAAGGCTTACAGATATTAGTTCTATCCCTTGTAAATAGATAAATAACAATTAACATAACTGCCTGGTTATGTGATTTTCCATGACAGAACAAGCTCTTGCCCGTAGACCAATAACTCAATCCACTGACATCCTGGCTCAATTGCAGAGTGGTCAACTGCTTAGGGTTAGTGGTTGTCGTGGCAACGCTATTATTATTTGCCATCGACACCATGCAGAATTAGCAGGCCCCGGTGCTGCTGTTGGTGGTGTTTTTGACCTCAATTGTAGTCGAGTAATTCCAGTTGGAAATATCTCGTTAGTTTATCCTGAATCTCGGAGTGAGCGGCACAAAGCCTATACGTTGCGTCAACGGTGGATGCTTTTTACTCTCCATGCGATGAAAAGTTCTGTGCCGTTGCAGCGGGCAACGAACTTCTTGTGCTTACTGTACAAGTATTTTGACCCGCAAATAGTTGAGCAACTACCTGATGAGATTCTTGCTCAGTTAGTGGGAGTGCTACCAAAAACCATCAGTATGGTACGTCAAGCCCATAACTTTCAACCAGACAGTGTGCCACAAGCCTTACAACGCTCAAGGCTTTAACCAACAAAGGGATACTGAGTAAGGGGGGAGTCAAGAATTACTCTTTCCCCCTTCTCTTGCGCGTATCAGGTTTTTAGATCAACTTTACCGCCCTCAGTCCAAAATATAGGGCCGCAGCTACGCCTGTGGCACCACCAAGGATTAGGAAGTAAGCGATTACTCCAGACATTTATGTTTCTCCACAAAAACTCATCTGAGTCTATTGAAACATCTGGTGGGATAGAATACTGCCCACGGTTGTTGGAAAAGGGTTTTAGTAATGAAGTCTGTAATTCGTGTGGATGTACCAGAGCAGTCTTACGATATTGCCTTCGTGACAGGCGGATTGGATGATTTGGGGGTTTGGATGAGCCGCCTGAAGCTGGGTAAGAAAGTTTTAGTGGTGTCTAATCCAGTCATTTTCAAAAAATATGGGGAAAAAGCGATCGCGGCGTTAAATTTAGTGGGATATGAAGTGGAAAGCTGTATCCTGCCAGCAGGTGAGCGCTATAAAACGCTCAAGACTCTACAAAAAATCTATGATATCGCCCTGCAACAGCGCTTAGAACGCTCCTCTACAATGGTTGCCTTGGGGGGTGGAGTGGTTGGTGATATGGCTGGTTTTGCTGCCGCTACCTGGTTGCGGGGGATTAACGTTGTACAGGTGCCGACCTCGCTCTTGGCAATGGTTGATTCCTCCGTTGGTGGTAAGACTGGTGTTAATCATCCCCAAGGGAAGAACTTGATTGGTGCGTTTTATCAACCACGATTTGTTTTAATTGACCCCTCCGTTTTAAAAACATTGCCACCACGAGAATTTCGTGCGGGGATGGCAGAGGTAATTAAGTACGGCATTATTTGGGATGCTGAGCTATTTGCCAAGCTGGAAGAGGCAAAGCGTCTCGACCAACTACGGTATGTGAATGAGGAGTTGCTGGAGACTATTCTCTCTTGCTCCTGCCAAGCGAAAGCTGATGTTGTTAGTAAGGATGAAAAAGAAACAGGGTTAAGAGCAATTCTGAACTACGGTCACACAATTGGTCATGCGGTGGAAAGCTTGACAGGTTATAAGCTAGTGAATCACGGGGAAGCTGTTGCAATTGGGATGGTTGCGGCGGGTCAAATTGCGGTGCAACTCCAGATGTGGAAGCCAGAGGACGCCCAATGTCAAGACGCTTTGATTCAGAAAGCGGGATTACCCACTCAGTTACCCAGTAAGCTGGACATTGAAGCAATTCTCGATAGCCTCCAAACGGATAAGAAAGTCGAGGCGGGTAAGGTGCGATTTGTTCTTCCTACCCAAATTGGTGCGGTAACAATAACTGACCAAGTACCCGCAGATGTGATTCGGCAAGTACTTCAGCAA
The DNA here is from genome assembly GCF_059505465.1 of Symplocastrum torsivum. Lineage (NCBI taxonomy): Bacteria > Bacillati > Cyanobacteriota > Cyanophyceae > Oscillatoriales > Microcoleaceae > Symplocastrum > Symplocastrum torsivum. Next base: position 10,080 of record NZ_JCACKQ010000014.1, read on the forward strand.
ATGCAGCCGTCATAAATTTGCAGAAGATTGAGCTAGGGTAAACAGTTGGTCAGCCATTGACTCTATTCGCTGACGGTAAGCTAGCTGAGAACGCCAGGATTCTGGTATTCCGCTTTCCCCATAGAAGGCTCCTGCCAACTGTCCATAAACAGCGCCTGTTGTATCTGCATCATCGCCTAAGTTAACGGCAAGCAAACATCCTTCTCGAAACGAATGACTGTTATAAAAAGCCCATAACGCCGCTTCTAGAGATTTAACCACGTAGCCTGACCCCTGTATCTCTGGGGGTTGGCGGTGTTTGAATGACCCTAAGGCGATTTCGTCAATTTCCTCAACTAACGGGTTTTTTTCCCAGTAGCCAGGAACAGGACTATATCGTTTTGAAAGCAATTCTTCTCGGCTTACTCCATTGACAGCGCCAACGATGAGCGCCCCCAAATAGCGGCAACCCTCAACAGCGACTGTTGCTTGGTGAGTTGTTCGCGAACTCTCTGCTGACTTTGCGATCGCTTCTAGAGGTCTTTTGGCATAAAACAACGGTACTGGAGCTAATCGCATAATCGAGCCATTGCCAGCACTTCGGGGGTCAGTGGAACCACAATACGGTTCCTGTGTCTTCTCAAACTGTCTCAGTCCATCTATCGTGGTGTTGCCAATGTCGAAACATCGACCTGTGCTGCTCAGGTAGCCTTCCCGATACCATTGCAGATATTTCTGTAATTGATGAACGGGATTAAAACCCTGTTGCTCGATTAAACTCTCAGCTAAGCACAGAGCCATTGAAGTATCATCTGTCCATTGCCCTGACTGTAGCTGGAACGGACCACCGCCAACCATATCCTCAATGGGTGTAAATGAACCGGGTGGCTTGAACTCTAGTGTGGTTCCCACCGCATCTCCCACTGCCAAGCCTAAAAGGCTGCCACGGTAACGCTCAATTGGCTCCATTTTGAAATGACTCTTATCGCTGATAGCTTAATTTTGGCAGAAGGTTTGAAGCGATCGCGTTAGCAGCACCACAAGATGCATCGCTCCTTTCTTCAGTAAGATTATTGCGATCGCAGATTTAGCTTTTTCGGTAGATTCTCGAAGGGAACACCAACTGCATCACAAAATATTTCCCACTGTTCACGGGTCATTGCAGGTTCAACACCTCCATTTTCCCAACGTCTTAGTGTAGATGTGGAAACGGCTAACCTTACTGACAACTGTTCCTGAGTTAAATCTGCTTGTTCACGCAGTCTTCTTAAGGGAGAATCATTCTCCATGTGGCTATTGACTTGATTTTTTAGTTGACATGGTATGGTATATTAGAATAAACGATTAGATTAGTCGAGTAATTTAGTCTTTTAACAAATACAACAAGGTAGTCACCCTAAAGTCTCCCTGTTCCTCAGTGTCTCATCAGAATTTTTCTAAACTTAAACAACTTTATGACCTACAAAGAACGTATCAGTCCTTGGGTAATTGCACGTCTTCTTCCCAACATGCAACGGACTGTCGTTAGTCGGTTCCGCAGTCGCTCAGATGCTGATGGTCACTTGCAGTTTTTGCGCCAACAGATGCCTAATGCCTCCTTTGAAGTAGTCTTTGATTGTCAGCCGGAAGTTGACGGTGAGCCGTTGTTCAGTAAATAGAAGGACGCTTGATACCAAATCCGATTCTCTAGCCCCTTTTTGGGTTCTAGTCGTAGAGACGTTCCGGCGGAACGCCTCTACAAAGCTTTATTGGTTGCTGAAAAAGGGGGTAGCTAATCCGGATTCGGTAGCCTCTAAGGAGCTAGGAAATCAATTACTCTTCATCGGTATAAAAACGATAGAAGACATATCCATCACGAAAAGGATGTTCATCATAGACATGATGGATGATTCCCTGCTCAATTAGGAGTTGCCCCAGTTGGATTGCTTCTTCCCGTGTACAACTTTGTTTCTGCATTAACCAGTCAACTGCCTCTGAGCCAATGAAGCAGACGGGATAGAGATTTAAGCGTTCGCTACGGTCTTTAATCTCCACTCCCCCCGGTTCCCGCATCGCTACTACCAATGCCTCAATGTCCACGGCTGCCAGTTTTTCCCTAGTTTGAGCATCCGAAGACGGCTCAGATAGTTGTCCTACCGATGTAACAACAGATGGATTTTGTGGGTGATGGTTGAGTTTGCCGCCATTGGGAGAGAAAAGCTGTTGTTGTGGAGTTGTCGGTGCATTTTGCCGCAACCAGGCTGCGAGGAACTCGTCTAGTTGAGGCGATCGCACATTTATGTCACGCTGGGGAAACGGTACTTCAATTCCATAACGGCGCAAACTTGCCTCAATGCGGTAGTAGAGGTCACTCTTGACACGAGCTTGTGTCTTAGGTTCACCAGTCCAGACTAAGAGGTCAAAGTTGATAGCGCTATCACCAAATCCTTGGAACCAAACCTGAGGTTGAGGTCTGACTAATACCTCTGGGTGACTCCTTGCTGCTTCTAGTAATGCGGCTTGTACCTGCTCAACATTGGAACCGTAAGCCACTCCCACCGGAAGCCGTAGGCGGGAAACTGGGTCGCCGTGGCTCCAGTTGATGACCTCAGTCTCCAAAAAGCGGGAGTTGGGAACAATAATTGTCACCTGGTCAAGAGTACGAATCTGAGTGCTACGTGCCCCAATCCGCTCCACAGTTCCCATCAACTGACCAACATTCACAAAATCCCCTAGCTGAATCGGTCGCTCCAGGGTGATAATTAAGCCACTGATCAGGTTGTTGGTAATATTTTGTACACCGAAGCCAATCCCCACACCGAGAACACTGGCAAGAATCGCGAGGGAACGGACATCTAGCCCCCAAATTTGTAGCAGCACAATTAGCCCCAGGAACGTGAGGATGTACTGTGTTAGAACAGCAACCACTTCCTGCACCCGCAGTTCCGCCCCAGTTCGGCTCAGGATGTAGAACCGGAATAGTCGGGTAATTCCACTGACGGCGAACCACAAGCCAACGGTAAAAGCCAGTAGAAGCAAAAGTTGGAGTGCAGAATAGTTGCTCTCACCTAAACTGACAATTGGGGACGTGAGGAAGTTGAATAGCTTATAGCGCCAGATCCGAGTTTTGGGAAAGATATCGGTAATGTAGAAGCCAACCGCTATCCACATACCTGCTTGCAAGCCTAAAAGCGCTAGTTGTAGAAATAATTTTGCTGACGGTTCCCAGGGATGGAGAGGAGAAGCGGGGTTACCGAGCCAGCGCGTCAGGCGGCGAGCTAGCAATCGCCATAAAAATCCTAATATGAAGTGAAACGCGATCGCTCCTAGTAGCCCACCCAAACTGTAAAGCAGTGCTAGACGGTAATAGGCGAGGGTTCGCTCCAATCGTCCCTGCTGCAAAGCATCTTCAATCACGTTTCGCCAGATGTTCGCTTGACGAGCGAGGCTAGTACCAGGAATGACATCGCCCTCAGTGACGGTAACTAAATCTCGACCTTCCTGCGGCGGCACTCCGTTACTACTTGTCGATGAGCGAATGATGCTCCTCTGATTCTCCTGAACAACTTCAATCTTCAGGGGTTCACGAGAGCGCACCTCTTGTTCAAGATTGTTGTTAATAATCCCCGCCCGCTCAGCAGCAGAGAAGTTACCAGCATTTCTTACCTGAAACAACACCCGACCATCCAGCACCACAGGGGCTTCTGCTGCACTGCTAGAGGTTTGCGCCAAGCTGGGAAAGCTTAAAGTCAAAAGCAGCGTCAGCGTCCCAAGCAGTATCAACATCCAGCATCGCTTTGTTACTAATGCTAAGCGCTCAATCGTTTTCCAACTTCTACGCCAGAACCATCGAGCCGCTAAATTGAGAACACCACTAGAGGCTGTGAAAGACGTTTGCTTGGAGGAAGGCATTGGTTAAGACATAGAAAAGGGATTAAGAGATCGCATATCCAGGAAAACAGGCAAGGATAGCCGAGGAAGAAAGAGATTAATACTTAGTGAACTGGAATCTAAAGGTTTCAAGGCTTAGAACTTTGACAATGTTAGGATGCTCTAAATTACGCCGAGTTTGATAGCGATCGCAAACCCATACACTCAAGACGGTAAACGACTTGTTGGTGTTGTCGTTGTTGGTACACGAGGACGAGAATTTTCTAGCAGTGTACTAACCAATACCCAAGCACCAACCGCCATAAACAGTAGTACAAGCCCACCGATTAACCAAACAACCAAAACATTCTTATGGAGAGAGTGAGAAAGCTGGGGGATATTCGTCTGCTCACGGTTTTGCTCCGTAGCGTCAATGTCATTTTCCCGTACTAAGGTTGCCGTAATTTTGTAGGGACCAATACGCAGCGTATCCTTGCTAGAAAGGGGCTGTATGCCTGGACGAATCGGTCGCCCGTTCAGAAATGTTCCATTGGTACTCTGGTCAGTGACATATAGCTGAGAATTTGCCACTGTAATCAGAGCATGAAATCGGGAAATTTGACTATCTGCTAACTCTAGACGAGAGACAGTCTTTTCTCCCAACTGCTCCGGCATTTGCTGGAGGTCTCGACCAAGCGCGATGGGGGGAGCCAAAAGCGGTCGCTGTAACTCACCTGTTACTGGGTCTTCCCACGTCAATTGAACGTACATAAGCTCAGCAGATATAGAATGTCTTCCAGCGTTATTTACCAGTAGAAACTCAGGGCAGTCAGGAACATCCGGTTTCGCTAGAATTTTCTGAAAATTTGGCTAAAAACGGGAACCTTAACGGTTAGTCTAACGTCGATTCACCAGCGAGGCTGGGTACTCCCTTAAGGTAGTTGTTGACCAGCTACAGGTGTTCCGCCATCGTCAGGGGATCATAAAGTAATATAGTCGAAAACACTTGAGAAAGCAGGTGGATATAATAGCAACTGCTCTCTCTCTCAGGGGCAAAGCATGGGATTGAACCTCTTACGTCTGTTTCAAACAACCGACCCAGACAAGCCCCTAGGCGGACGTTACAAGATTGTCAGCGAACTAGGGGCTGGTGGTTTTGGTCAAACGTTTCTGGCAGAAGACTTACACTTGCCAGGTCATCCCCCTTGCGTGGTTAAACAGCTCAAGCCTCAAGTCAGTGATGCGGCAGGACTGCAAACAGCAAGACGTCTATTTGACATCGAAGCTCAAGTTCTTTATCAACTGGGTAACCACGACCAAATCCCTCGGTTACTCGCTCACTTTGAGGATAATCAAGAGTTTTATCTTGCTCAGGAGTTAATCGAAGGGGAGCCACTGACTCAGGAGTTTGTGGGAGGAAGGCTTTGGCAGGAGGAGCGGGTAATTGCCTTGTTGCAAGACCTGCTACAGGTTTTAGCTTTTGTCCATCAACAGCATGTCATTCACCGCGATATCAAACCTTCTAACCTGATTCGCCGCAAACACGATCGCAGAATTGTCCTAATTGACTTTGGTGCAGTAAAGCAAGCCAGCACGCAAGTTGTCAGTCCTCAGTCAGGGCAGACGAAGACAATCTCCATTGGTACTCAAGGCTACACACCGAAGGAACAGTTGGGTGGAAATCCCCGCTTTAGTAGTGACGTTTACGCGGTTGGGATTATTGGCATCCAGGCGTTGACAGGAATTCATCCTAGGCGTTTGCAGGAAAACCCACAGACTGGTGAAATCGAGTGGCGTAACCATGCCGAACAAGTCAGTCCAGAACTGGCAGCATTTATTGACCAGATGGTGCGCTATGACTTCCGTGTTCGCTACCCGACAGCAGCCGAAGCACTGGAAGCTCTGCGGAACTTATCAGCAACACCAACAAACGCTGAGCCTCCTACTCAAGAGTGGCCTGAAGCCACATCAGGATTACCCCTACCACTACAACCGACTGGCGAAGCGACGGGGACTAGTGGAGATTCAACCCCAACAAATATTTGGGTTTATAAAGAAGCATCCGTTCAGCCTCAACCGACTAGCGAAGCGACGGGGACTAGTGGAGATTCAACCCCAACAAATATTTGGGTGCCGACAGAACCATCCGTTCAGCCTCAACCAACTGGTCAAGGGATAGGCTCAACGAATTCCCGACAGCAATCTCAGCATCTGAACTCCTCGGGAAGTTCTACTCCAACAGTTACTACACCGAGTGTCGCCCATAGACGTTCTATTAAGCTTTTGCCAATTCTTGGTGTTTTAGTTGCTGTAGGTGCAATCGCTCTACTGGCAAAAACGCTCTTATCTCCTGAATTTACTAATCAAATTGCTGACGCGATCGCAAGCAGGCTTGGGGAGTTGAGAACTAATCCTGAGAATCGCTCTGCACAGAAGCCCCTCCTACGTTCCCCTGGCGACTCTGCAACTGAAAGCCCAACGAGTAGTGACGACAATTCGACATCGCCTTCTCCTGACAATTCAGCGGCTGAAAGCCCAACACCCAATTCTACCGACAAGCCGACTTCATCTTCTCCTAGCCGTTCAACTACGGCAAAACCGACCCCATCACCAACACAGCCTACTACTAAGCCTACGCCCTCCCTCGTGCAGCCTACTGCCAAGCCTACAGCCTCTCCAGCACAGGCACCTGCTACTCCCGTCCCTCCTCGTTCAGAGCCACAGCAGGAGGATGCACAAACCTATTGGAACAGTTGCTACAACCTGAACATACAGCAGCAGTATGCAAAAGCGATCGCCGCTTGTGACCAAGCCCTTGCTCTCAATCCAAATTATCCAGAAGCCCTTTGGAGTAAAGGGTTTGCCCTCGATCAACAGAAGCAACACCAGGAAGCACTCGCACTCTACCAACAAGCCACAACACTCAAGCCAGATTTTGCTGAAGCCTGGAGTAATCAGGGAGGCGCACTTCTGCTACTGAACCGTCCCGAAGAAGCGATCGCAGCTTATGAGCAGGCTACTGCACTTAAGCCAAATTTAGCAGCCGCTTGGCGCGATCGCGGTGCAGCCCTCTTGGAACTTGGACGTGTTGATGAGGCAATTTCTTCCCTCCAAAAGGCACTCCAAATTGAGCCGAATGATGAGTACGCCGTTAACCTGTTTATGAAGGCAAAAATAAGACGAGGGCGACTTTGAGGTTAGGCAGTCAGCTATCAGCTTTAACTGAGAAGGTTCTTATCACAATTTATCTGATGCTAATAATAAAAATACCTTCAGAGTGCCGCTAAATGTAGATTGTGCAGCTTAGATGCACAGCAGCTCTCATCTGAAGGTATTTTTCGTTTCTTGCTCTTCAGGAGCTAAGGATAGACCTCGTCTGCTCCAGAAAAATTCTTATTTCAAGAATGTATCTCTAGTGCAGTGCAGAGGAAATAACTATCCAGTTGGACATTGGCTTACTCTACAAGAAATCTTGCTTCTGCATAAGAGCCTTCTTGCACTAGTTGTCAGACTTACAAAATTTTAGATTTCGGCACCTGGCTTAGGCTCAGCACCTGTTGGCGCTACGCTGTCTCGTAGGAAGGTGATTTGCTGCTCAAAGTCGGCTCCCTCTATAGCGCCTAGCAACTCCTTAGCCTCACCCTGCAATTCATAATTAGGAGGCATTGGTACAATCGTTGCGCTTTCCATCCCTTGAGCGAGTCGGTACCAAAATAGGAGCTTGGTGTTAGCGCTGAAAGAACCATACTCACGGGAATAGAGCGTATCTGCATTGGTCAGCAAATCACGTTGCACTTGCAGTTGTTCTTCGTGAGACAGTTCCTTGACTTGATTAAACAAACCCTCTGCAACCTCTTCCGCAGCCCTTCCGGGAGCAGCAGGTGTAATTGAATCGCCCATCTTGGTATAGACAAACCAAAGAAAGGCGAGTTGGTCATCGACATTTAAGCGACGGAAGGCTTCTAAAGCTTGAGTCGTGTCATCTGTGATATTGGCAATTGCCATAGATGTATCCTCCGATTGATTAAAAGTTATAGATGTTCAGTGGCTCAGAAAATTTTTTTTAACTTGCTCATGCATTAAACAAGCATGATTCATCCAGTTATTTCACTGTTTTTTCTATGATCCCGAACCACTGTCCATAGTGAACGAAATATTAATCTCGTACCCCTACAAGAAGGCATAGACATTACGAAATGTGAATGGAGTTAAACCCTTACTGAAGATAGAGGCAGATAAAAGCAATTACGGAAGAGTTAAGGAAGGAGCATTTGTTGGTTTTAAGAGGTTTCGAGAGTGGATAGACGCTTGGAAGGAAAGGTTGCAATTGTTACGGGTGCTGGTACTGGCATCGGTGAAGCGATCGCTCATAAGTTTGCCAAAGAAGGGGCAAAAGTCGTTGTTAACGGGTTGCCGGATGACCCAATTCAGGACGTGGTAGAGGCACTCAACGAATATGGTTGCGAAGCGATCGCTTATGGCGGAGATATCTCAGAAGAGTCTCACGCCCAAGCTTGCGTTCAAACTGCGATCGACCAATACGGGCGTTTAGATGTTCTAGTAAATAACGCAGGTGTTTTCCTAGTAACGGCTGAAACGCAGGATTACCCCATAGATGCTTTTGACCAAACCATCAGGATGAACATCCGTTCCGCCTTCCTGATGACCAAATACGCCCTGCCCCATCTCCAAAAAACACAGGGTAATATCGTCGCGGCTGGTTCAGAAGCAGGTTTCAACGGCGTAGCGCAAAACTCCCCCTACAGTGGGACGAAGGGGTGGATACATTCATTTATAAAGGGTGTAGCTGTTGAGCAAGCAAAGTATGGTGTCCGGGCAAACTGTTTCTGCCCAGGTGCTATTGATACTGCCTGGACTCATAAGGAAACGGGGCCAATGGATGCCGAGATGGAGGAAATGCTAGTCATGGCGACTCCTATGGCACGACGCGGCACACCAGAGGAAATGGCAAATGTCTGTGCTTTCTTAGCCTCTGACGAAGCCAGCTACGTTACCGGGGCGCTATGGCTAGCAGATGGAGGTGTCACAGTTGCTAAAGGTGCTGTTGGTCAACAAACACCAAAATCACTACGCCAACCACCGCAGGGTGAACTGCGATTAGATCACTCGAAAGAGGGGCTAAAGAACAAAGAAACCCAAACAGTTAGCTAGTGAATAGAGCTAGGGGCTGAAGACTAGACCAGGCTGGCAGAAGGCAGAAGGCAGAAGGGAAGAAAGCTTTTACAGTAACCTTTTTGAACTGGTGGGTTATTTCTGTCGCGCTGTCCTAGGAAAAAGACTGCTCATAAGGGCAAATCCGTGATGGAATTTTAGCCAAGGGTTGGTGAAATTCCACAGGATAAGCAGCGAGAAATCTACCTTTTGGTTTTAATCCCTTAAATAAATGCTCATCTCTTAACAGCTAAATGAGGCACCTAGAACTACTTGAGGAAAAAAGGAAATGACATCAGGACAAGATATCGTTCCCAGTGAGCCGAACAAACCGAGTGAAACGAGCAACGTCAGTGATACTGAACGCTGGGGAACACTCATCAGTGGTGGCGCACTTGTGCTTTTAGGGCTTAGACAAGGCTCTTTGAGAGGGGCACTAACTGCCTTGGCAGGTGGAGGACTACTTTATCGTGGCGCAACTGCAAAAACTGGCATTCAGGACACACTCGGTATGAACGACAGCATCAGGGTAGAAAAGTCTGTGACGATTAGCAATAAGTCACCTGAGGAGCTTTATCGCTTCTGGCGCAACTTTGAGAATCTGCCACATTTTATGAAGCATCTCAAGCAGGTGAGCGTCATTAATGAAACGCGATCGCATTGGATTGCAACAGCACCTATGGGTGGAAGCGTTGAATGGGATGCAGAAATCATCAACGAGCAAGAGAACCGCTTGATTGCTTGGGCTTCAGTCGAAGGGGCAGATATAGACAACTCTGGTTTTGTCCGCTTTCAACCCGCTCCAGGAGGACGTGGGAGTGAAGTCAAAGTTGTAATTGAATATAATCCCCCAGGTGGGGCAGTTACCGCTACACTCGCAAAACTCTTTGGAGAAGAACCCAAACAACAGATTGGTGATGACTTGCGTCGCTTCAAGATGCTGATGGAAGCTGGAGAGATTGCCACAACAGAAGGTCAACCCTCTGGACGCAAATAGCTGTAGTGGCATCTAGGAGAACGATTCAATGAAAGCTGTCTGCTGTCGTTACCTATCGCTTACCGCTAGAAGAAGCGAGGCAGGGGTACGAGATGTTTAAACACAAAAAAGACAACTGTACCAAAGTTGTGCTGAAACCTTAGAAACAGAATTGGAGTTTTTAACAATGAATCAAGTAATTTCCTGGTTACAAAACGTTTTAGTTCGTGTAGTTTTAACGCTTTCCTTAGTAGGAGTAGCCTTTTTAGCTAGTGCAGCTCTTGGCTACGGCAATTCATTCCAAGCACAAGCTGACCCCTTGACTCCGGAAGCGACTCAGTATCAAGTAGCCAGTGATAGTAGTCCCTTCCAGGCTGAGCAGGATAGGGGAAAAGAGAATTTTCAAAATAGTGCTAATGAACTCTTCAAGCAGAATAAGCAACCCCAAGCGCCTTCAGAAACCACTAAAGAAATTGGAGAAACTCTGACTAAGCCTGCCAAGAATGCGAAGGGAACACTTGAAGGGGTTGCTGAAAATATCAAAGAAAAGCTGAATCTTGACCAACCGATTTACCCAGGAACGAAAGAGTTTTTGAATGATGTTCAAGACACAGTTGAGGATGCAGTTCCAGGAAGATAACGAACTGTAGAAGATGCGGTTTCTTGATATATAGCAATCCTACTTGAGTTACAAACTTTTGCTGTTCAGATTCCCGGCTTCTTGAATAAGTCGGGAATCTTGGCGTTTAGGATTAGCTATAGTTAATTCGTTAACTTCTGTTTGCAAGCTATTCCCTAAAAGTAAAAGGCGATTGATCGAAAAATGCGATCGCATACTTCTAGAAAATATTTTTGGTATCTAAAATTACTTTTTTGAGTAAAAAGTAATTTTATTCGTAAAAATTATTACTACAGAAAGACTAGTATTGCATTTAAATTATCTATGCCGATAGATTGCAAATATAGGTTATTGAAAAATAATTAAATTAATTTAAATCAGTTTATTGCTTTCGTTCTGAGTTCCAAACCAGAGCTTAGAACAAAACCACTAACGTTTCAAATACTTTTATTCTCAGCAGCGCTATGATGACTTTTTTTAATCCAAATACTCCTCTTCTGTGTCGTAAAGAAAGTGCTTATGCTCTTCCAGATGTTCCAGGAGTTTGGCGTTTCCACTTGCAAATTGGAAATATCACCCTTTTATCAACATTTTACACAAGACTCGATCAAGCTTGCATTGTTTGGGGTGTAATCTCAGCCATAATTTTCATTGCAGCTCAGTTTCTTCCTATTAGTTGGACTACTCAAGCTATTTGGTGGTCAAGCTTGAGCCTAATCGGTACGGTAGGTATGGTGATTTTGACACCATCTTGGATAAGAGAAGAAGGATTAGGCTGGGTTCTCGATAGCTGGATATTTTTAATGCTGTTGGGTCTTGTCATTACAGACTTAGGTATTTTCTTGGGTTGGTCAGAGGTGTTAATGAACCTCTGTCCTCTGTGGTTAGGGTTAATTGCCTTGGGCTACTTTTGTACTGGAGTGGGAATGCGATCGCGTACTCTAACACTCACAGGATTAGTCCACCTGCTCAGTATCTGGATTTTACCCTACTGCGGTGCTTGGCAGTTTCTTGCAACTGGAATCATCACAGGAGGAAGTGTTCTACTGCTAGCTGAGTTCCAGTGGGATTCATTTGGAACCTGCGGTAATAAAATTGAAGAAAATCTTTAGATTTAAAAGCAAAATCAATTTAATTTAGAAATAACAATCATGCTCTTCTCCTTTGAGCATGATTGTTAAGCTTTGGTGTTAAATCTTATACTCAAAATCCTAAAGTAGCCACATTAAACTGCCAAATATTCAACGCTACTAAAAGCTTACTGCCTTGCATAAACCTTAGGAATACTTAAAAAGATACTAACTAAAATATTTTTTGCCTTCCTAGCGGCTGATGCTCATTAAAAATTACTTTAGTTACCTAGTAAGAGTAACAGGCACTAAAAAATTCAGTGTCAAACTGCGCTCAATTTGGAAGATGTAATTTATCAATTTGACGGTTGAGCGCTAAGTCGAATTCAGGAAATTTAAATGTTTTATCACAAAAAGCAATTACAGTACTTCACTCCTCCTGAGCAGCCTGATCCAATTTATGCCAAGAGTATGCAGGAACTCATCGGTGGTGTCTTTGGTGAGATGACTGTGATGATGCAGTACCTGTTTCAGGGCTGGAATTGCCGAGGACCGGCTAAGTACCGAGATATGCTACTCGATATTGGTACTGAGGAAATTGGGCATATCGAGATACTCGCTACGATGATTGCCCAGTTGTTGGATAAGGCTCCTGTAACCGCGCAAGAGGAAGGCGCTAAAGATGCAGTGGTTGGTGCAGTTATGGGAGGCACCAATCCACGCGATATCATCATGGGAGCAATGAACCCACAGCACGCTATTGTGGCGGGTTTAGGTGCAACAACCAGTGACAGTGTCGGCTTCCCGTGGAATGGTCGCTTCATCGTTGCTAGTGGCAATCTCTTAGCAGACTTCCGGTCTAATCTTCATGCCGAAACCCAAGGTCGATTGCAGGCTGTGCGGTTGTATGAGATGTCAAATGACCCAGGGGTAAAAGATACGCTCAGTTTCTTAATTGCCCGTGACACCATGCATCAAAACCAATGGTTAGCCGCACTTGAAGATTTAGAGGCTGAAGGGTTAGAGTCAACCCCTGTTCCGAGTTCCTTCCCACTGGAATTGGAGAAGCGTGAGGTCGCTTATCAATTCTTGAATATGTCTGAGGGCGAGGAAAGTGCCCAAGGTCGCTGGGCTAAAGGTCCTTCTATGGACGGCAAAGGCGAGTTTGAGTATGTAGCGAACCCTCAACCCCAAGGACCAGCGGTAGAACCACCACCGCCCCATCCACACTTACATGGCACAGGCAAAACTCCTCAGAGCAGTGGTCAAGCCTAATCTGAAGACTCCGCACTGTCACTCTTTCCATCATCTAAAATCACTTTTGACGGATTGGGGTTCAGAACCCCAATCCGTCAGCAGTATCCTACAAGATGAGGGAAACATGATAGCCGTTGCAAGTATAGGACTTACGCACAAGGGCCAGATCTGGTAGGGGCGCACCTTAGAGCGCTCCTACAAATGGTGTTTCAAGGGTGGATTTGCGTAAGTCCTGAAGTAGCAGGAAATCGCCTAGTTAGGCAAGCCTACGTCAATGAATGCATCAACACTTCTACAACGCACCCGCTGCTGTCTTATCCAGAACACCGCCAGATAGATGTGTAGTAATGTTCATGGCTTGCAAAATCGGCGCTTTTTCTAAACCATACGGGTAGTCAATCACCGTAACAGCGCCATTGCCTTGTTTAATACACCAAAATGATTCGGCTTGCAAACCTAGAACATGGCAGAGAATTACCTTATTGATAGCATCGTGAGCTACCACTAAACCTGTCTTGAGTTTAGTGGAAGATAAGGCAGCAGATGTAATGATCGCATTCCAACTTGCGATCGCTCGCTCCCACACCTGCTGAAGATTTTCTCCTTGAGGCATCTGTACTGTTTCAGGAGCAACTTGCCACTGACGCAGCAAATCTGCGTACTCCTGTTTGATTTCCGACTCTAATTTCCCTTCCCAAAGCCCGTGATTGATTTCCTTAAGTGTCTCTTGCAGTTCTAATTCAACACTTGGGTGAGACTGGAGAATAATTTCAGCCGTTTCCTTGGGACGTAGCATTGGGCTACTGATCGCAAAATCAATTGGGACATCCTTGAGAAACTCTGCCGCCTGTTGCGCTTGTCTTCGACCATTATCATTCAGTGGAACATCAATTCCTCCCTGAAAGCGGGAGACACGATTCCACTCAGTTTCGCCGTGACGCACGAGCAATAGACGCAATCCTTGATGTCCTTCTCTGGGAGTCGGTAAGGCATCTCCCAAGTGAGATGTCTGATTAAGCGACTCTAATTGTACGAGTTCGCCCCATCTGCCAGCGAAGTTCAACACATTGATGCCACAGTTTGATTGTTGGATCGAGTGATAAAGGGCGGGAGGAATCTTCAGGGCACTACTAATCAAGCAGCGATTGATGCCGTTATGCGCCACGATTAAAATTGTGCCTCCCTGGTGGCGAGGGAGAATGTCCTGCCAGAACTGCTGTGCTTGTTCGTAGAGTGCCAGCACTGGAAAGTGTTCTCTTGAAACCTCTTTGGGATAACCCATAGAGAACTCGTGAGGACGCTCTTTCCAACATTGGTATTCGTCTGGGAATTTTTCCTTAACCTCTGACTTAGTCAGTTTTTCCCAAAGGGGCAAATCGATTTCCATTAGGTTATCTATTGCCAGTAATTCTGGAGTACCTTGCAAATACGGCAAGATAACCTCTGCTGTCTGCTTTGCTCGTTGTAGAGGACTACAGTAAACAGCATCAAAGCGCAGGCTAGCAAGAGTAGCACCAACTTTGTGGGCATCCGCAGAACCTTTTTCGGTCAAGACTGACTCATCACAGCGCCCTTGAATCATCTTCAGGGTGTTGTAGCTGCTTTGACCGTGACGCACGATAATAACGCGAGTAGCCAATCTTGAATCCTCCATGACCAAGTGCGTGGACAGTTCCCAGTTTCACACAAAGATCGAAGCGCGTCCTTTGTGTCTCTCCAATTGCCAGGGTCATTGTAACGTGCAACCGGACACCTACTTCAACCCTAACTAATTTGGTTGGCTAGGTAAGGTGTAGTTGCGGTCATAGAAAGCAGATAGCCTTGCACAGCACGCAAATATTGAGAATAGCCTTTGGTACAGCAATTTCAGCTCAACTAAAAACACGTTTAAGTGCAGGAAAACGAGACAACACGAGATAATCCAGTAACAACACTGTCACCAATGAAAGACCAACGAGAGGGAAAACGATACCCAAAACAGCAATTATTGCGATCGGAACTTTCCACTGCTGAACGTAGGGTGGTAACGCTGGGGCACCAATCCGTCCAGACTGTTTCGGACGACGTTGCCACCACATCACTATTCCACTCACACACAGAACGATAACTACTAAGCAGGCAAACAGCATCAGCAGTTGATTTCCCACTCCAAAGTATTTACCCATGTGTATCGCAATACCCATCTCTACTACCTTGGGTACTAAACCATAATCCTGCCACTGCACGTCAGCCAGCACTTTTCCACTGTACTGATCGATATGCATAGTCATTTCTTGGCTTGGATTGTCCGGAAACACCGAAACGGTATATACGCCAGTCTCACCTTGTGGGAAGCTGACGCTGAATCCGGGAAACGCACCTTTTGCTTGTGCCAGTGCAACTACAGAGTCCAAGTTAACAGGTGTACCTAGAGGAATTCCCTTAGGGAAAGCTGTAGAACTAGCACGACTTTGCCCTGAATGATGTTCATGTCCAGAAGTACCTGATAGCGGCATCGGCAACTGCTCCACAGCCCACGGCACAACATGATCTCCATGCTGATTCAGTGAACCCGTTAATACCTTAGACTGAGGCACCTCATCCCATAGTTGTGCAGGGAAATGGCTGGAAACTTGAGCAAACGTTTCTCCCCAAAATCCAGACCAAGGTAGCCCCGTAAGAATAAGAAAGGCAACCAGCAAAGTACCATACAATCCAGAGACAGCGTGCAGATCTCGCCAAAATACTCGCTTATTTTTGCTCCATAAACGGGGTATCAGAGTTCCAAAAATCTTAAACCGATTGCGCGGTAGCCAAAGATACAGTCCGGTAATCAACAGCACTAGCCCCCAACACGCGGCAAGTTCCACCAGATAGTCACCGAATTTGCCAATCATTAGTTCACCGTGAATCTTGCGGGCAATGCTCTGGAGGTTCTTGTTTTCATCGCGATCGCCTAATACTTCATCTGTGTAAGGGTTCACAAAGACTGTTAAAGTACGTTCATCAGATGTCATTAATGTCACTTCAGCACTGCGATTCGGCGCAACGTTGGGAGCGAATTTAGAGACTTTTGCATCAGGAAAGGCAGATTGGGCAGCTTCCAGTTGTTGGGTATATGGCTGCATCACACCTGTAGGTTGCACAAACATCTGATGATGATACATTAGGGCATCTAACTGAGGCTTGAAGAGATAAATGATGCCTGTCGTTGCGAGGATTAACATAAAGGGAATGACAAATAATCCTGCATAGAAGTGCCAGCGCCAGATAGTGCGATAGAAGCGATTGGTGGGGGACTCTAAAACTGAGGGAACTTCAACTAAAGAGTTAGATGTAGATGCCATAGATGAGGGTATTATCTCCTGTTGCTCTGTACTTGACTCAAACAGTGGGAGGTATTGAGCAACAGATCGAAGCTATCTATAGCAGTTCTCAGTGGCGTGAAGTACATCAAAAAACCTAACCCCCAACCCCTTCCCGGAATCGGGAAGGGGAGTAAGAATCAAAGCCTCACTCAAGAGTAGGAGAGAGGTTTTCCAGAGAGGTCAGAGTGTATCTCATCTAATCGAGAAGGGCTATATACCAGGTAAGCTAAAGCTCTGCACTGTTTTGCCATCACCGGTTGAGCCATGGGTGCAGAAATCAATATCAGTCAAAGGAAAACGGATGTCAAAAGACAAGCTGTCAAACTCCTCGAACCATTTCTGGAATCAGTGTCGCTTAGTTGAAACTATTGTTCCAAAGCCTTAATCGTGACACTGCGCTAAGATGCCTTAAAATTTGAAACCGTAGTCTCTTATTGTGCTGTGTATTCAGATGCATTCGAGATGAAGTTAATCTGAAGCTGAAACTCTTGCTACAGACGTAATTAGCGCAAGTTGTGTAACAAAAAATGACTATTAAGCGGTTGATTTTGGTTGTACTGACGATTTTTGCGATCGCCAAAGTCAGCCTGTCCTTGGTAGAAAGCTGGGGTCAACCTCAGATTCAAAGTCGGCTGGAACTTTACCAAACTAATCTGCTACTCCATGCGAGCGAGTGGCAGCCAAATGCTGAGGCAGCAACACCCTCAGAATCGAACCCAGATTTGACAAGTGCCCGTAACACTTTAATCGGTACGAACCCGCTTAAAACGGCACAAAACCAGTATCAAGAAGCGCGTGAATCTGCTCAGGAAGCGCAGTCGAAAATCGTTGCTAAACTCCAAAAACTCTCAACCAACGAACTAGCGGTAGCCGAGGAGGCTGCCAAACCACAGCTACAAGTTGCTCCAGTTGCTGATACTCCTCGCTCCTCCCAACAGCGGCAGCAATGGGAAATGTCATTATCTCAAGTAGGACAGCTAATTGATGAGCTAGATTTACGCCTTGGGATTCTTCAAGCCCAACAAGGAAAAACAGAGGCTGCCCTCCAAAGTTGGAGTAAATTTACTGAGCAACAGACAAAAGAGTCTTTAATCCAAACAGCGGAGGTAGTAACAGGTTTATGGAGTGATCCACCGCGACTGCTACCAGATGCCGAGTCACAAATTCAAAAAAACTTAGATAGCTGGTTCCGCTATCGTGCTTTAACTAAGCTGTATCAATTGCAGCAACGTCAGGATGCTCTAGCCTCGCTGCAAACCAAAGAACAAAAGATAGCTGAACAGGCAATTTTGAAATTGGGAGTAATTGGCGGAATACCAGGCTTTGGGGGTCTATTTGGTCTGATTCTTTTGCTATTTTTGTTAGGTCAGCGACTGTTTCGGGGTGAGCGATCGCTTTTGGCAACCAATGCTGATGTCGCTTGGGAGACACCTTGGGATTGGGAAATTATATGGCAAGTACTGATTTTTGGCTTTTTCTTCATCGGTCAATTGGCACTTCCCCTCCTGTTCGGGGTTTTGGGCGTGAATCCTGTCGGTTTCACGGTACGAATGAAGGCGTTTTATGTATTGGTGAGCTACCTCTTGATGGCAATGGGTGGCTTGCTAGTTATGTACCTTTCCATCAAACCTTTTTTACCAGTACCAGAGGATTGGTTTCGCTTTAAGTTCCGCAGTAACTGGGTTCTCTGGGGATTGGGAGGGTATCTGGTAGCATTGCCTTTGGTCATTTTGGTGTCACTAATCAACCAACGGCTGTGGAATGGACAGGGAGGAAGCAACCCGATTCTGCCTCTAGCGCTGGAAGGGCGAGATAATGTTGCCCTCTTAATATTTTTCTTGACAGCCTGCGTAGCTGCACCCGTGTTTGAGGAGATTATCTTCCGGGGCTTTTTGTTACCATCGCTGACTCGTTATGTACCTGTTTGGGGTGCAATTCTGGCAAGTAGTTTGCTGTTTGCGATCGCTCACCTGAGTCTTTCGGAAGTCCTCCCCTTGGCGACATTGGGCATGGTGTTGGGAATCGTATATTCGCGATCGCGTAATCTCCTTGCTTCCATGCTCCTCCACGGGCTTTGGAATGCTGGCACACTCTTAAGCCTCTTCGTCTTAGGTAGTGGCTCTAATTGAACCGCTTTACAACTTGATCATTTTGTGAAGCCCCTTTTCCTAGGCATCCCGTCCGATTTCAAAATCTGCCAAACCCTTGAATATTTAAAAAACTTAATACTATGGAGTTGACAGTGCAAAATTTCGCCTAAGCTCAGAATTATAGGTACTTCTTGCGCTTAGGCGTTGAGGCATCACAAGCTTTAGCAGAGTTATTGGCTATTCTCATGCAAGTTTCTTCAGATATTGCCCAAACCAAAGACTCACCGAAAGAGACGATCGCCTTAGATGTCACAGGGATGAAATGTGCGGGCTGCGTCAGTGTTGTAGAACGGCAACTGACTGGTCATCCCGGCGTAATCTCTGCCCGCGTTAATCTAGTGACGGAGGTTGCTGTTGTAGAGTGTGATGCGGCGACAGTTGATCCAGCCGCACTAGCGCTGGAATTGACTTCTAAAGGTTTTCCCTCTCAACCCCGTTCTGCCAAAGGGAGCGACGCATTAGCTCTACAAAATACTCTGACACCCGCTCAAAGGCGTGAACAAGAAAGCCGTGAACAAGTCCGACGCTTGATCATTGCGGGTGTCCTGATTCTTCTATCAACCTTAGGGCATATCGGTCATTGGCTCGGTGCGCCGATGCTGCCTGTCATCAGCAATATCTGGTTCCACTGGGGACTGGCAACCTTAGCGTTGCTCTTGCCGGGACGTCCGATTTTGGTGGATGGTTGGCGTGGGTTGTGGCATCAAGCCCCGAATATGAATACGTTAGTTGCCTTAGGCACACTAACGGCTTACACAACTAGCTGTATTGCCTTACTTTTTCCGCAACTGGGATGGGAATGCTTCTTTGATGAACCCGTGATGTTGTTGGGTTTCATTCTCTTGGGTCGTACTTTAGAACAACGGGCAAGGCGTCAAGCCTCAACAGCCTTTGAGTCCTTGTTGGCACTACAGCCGCAGGTTGCCCGTTTGATTGGGAAATCGGCAACAACAGAACAGCCAGGAATTGAAATTCCTGTTGAGCAAGTGCGTGTTGGCGAGTGGTTGCGAGTTTTGCCGGGGGAAAAGGTACCCGTAGATGGGGAAGTGATGGCGGGGCAGTCGGCAGTAGATGAGTCGATGCTGACGGGGGAATCAATACCTGTTTTGAAGCAATCCGGAGACACGGTGACGGCTGGTACGTTGAATCAGTCGGGTGTGATTGCACTCAAAGCAACTCGAACGGGTTCGGAGACAACACTAGCTCAGATAGTTGCTCTAGTTGAGGATGCCCAAACCCGTAAGGCACCAATCCAGCAGTTAGCCGATACGGTAGCGGGATACTTTACTTATGGCGTTTTGGGGATTGCCTCCTTCACTTTCCTGTTCTGGTATCTTGTCGGGACAAAAATCTGGCCAGATATTTTGTCACCGATGACTGACGCGATGGGTCATATGATGCCCATGTCGCCGTCTCCGTTAGTTTTGAGCTTGAAACTGGCGATCGCAGTTTTGGTAATCGCCTGTCCCTGTGCCCTTGGTTTGGCAACACCAACAGCAATTCTCGTCGGTACTAGTATTGGTGCAGAACGTGGATTGTTAATCAAAGGCGGGGATGTTTTAGAACGAGTTCATCAACTCGATACGGTCGTTTTTGACAAAACAGGTACACTCACCAGTGGACAACCCACTGTTACCGATTGCCTAGCACTTCGGGCATTGGTTCAAGGGGTATCGGAGGGTACTACCACTAAAAAACTCCTACAACTTGCCGCTTCTGCCGAGAGTGGCACTTCCCATCCTCTCGCCTTGGCAATTTGTACCGAAGCACAGCAGCAGCAGCTACCGATTTTGGCTGCTCAAGATTTTTACACCGAACCTGGGTTAGGAATATCAGCATGGGTGGAAAATCAACGGGTGTTACTGGGTAATGCTGAGTGGTTGAGTCGGCAAGGTGTGGCGCTTGGTGAGAATGCTCAAACTGAGGTTCAGGCGTTGGCAGAAGCTGGAAAAACGGTGGTTTATGTAGCGTCGGATGGGGTTCTGCTAGGAGTGCTTGCTGTGGCAGATGTCATTCGATCAGATGCTAAAGAGACTGTTGAACGGCTCAAAGCATTGGGATTAAAGGTCATGATGCTGACAGGTGACCAACCTAACCCAGCTAGGGCAATCGCTCAACAACTCTCGATTGCGCCAGAGGATGTGATTGCTGGGGTTCGTCCTGATGGCAAGGCAAATGCGATCGCTCAGTTGCAAGCTGAGGGACACCATGTTGCAATGGTAGGGGATGGCATTAATGATGCTCCGGCATTGGCACAAGCTGATGTCGGTATTTCTCTGCACGCGGGTACTGATATTGCTAGGGAGACGGCAGGAATTATTCTCATGCGCGGTAGCGCAGCGCGTCCGGAGGACGTTCGCTTACTGGATGTCGTTGAGTCGATTGCCCTTTCCTCGGCTACCTTCAACAAAATCCGACAGAATCTTTTTTGGGCGTTTGCTTACAATACACTAGGAATTCCTGCTGCCTGTGGTGTGCTTTTACCCAGCTTTGGTTTTATCCTCAGTCCTGCTGCGGCTGGGGCGCTAATGGCTTTCAGTTCTGTTAGTGTCGTAACAAATTCGCTTTTACTACGTCGTACCTTCAAAGCTTAAGTAAAATTTTGGTGACTGGTGAAACGACCAACGATGTTCCCTTCCCTAATTCTAGTGAGGAGTATTAAGTTGCTAATTGTCTCAAAACCCAATTCTGTACTACTGACAGCCCAACTCAATATGTCACAATAGATGGTGGAAAATTCTTAAAGCTAGGCACCAGTCAGGGTAACCAGACATTTTTGTCCCTCTTCAGATTCCAAGAACTTCTAACGAATGGAGCATATCGCTCGGCTCTACAAATGTTTATGATGATAGACTGAGGGGTCACCCGGTTGAGGGTCGGCAATCAGGGTAATTTTCCTAAAAGTTAAGGGAAGCTGGTTGAGAAGCGTGCCAATGTGAGTAAGCAAGAGCGTTTTTCCTAACAAATTGCACTCTTTATCACTATTTTTCGATGCCTCCACAATCACATCAAAATCATTTGTTAATCATAGAAGACGATAAGGGACGCAAAGAATTTCCCTTAGAGGAATCTGTGTATTCCATCGGCAGAGATCCAACATCTGACATCCGCTTATTTTCGCAGTTTGTATCTCGCCGACACGCTACGTTAGTACGACGGCAGCGTGAAGACGGTAGTCCTTATTATCGGATTGTCGATGGTAACCTCAAAGGTCAGCCCAGTGCAAATGGGCTGATTATTAATGGTCGTAAGCTTCAAGCCCACGATCTCCAAGATGAAGACGAAGTAATTTTCGGTCCCCAAGTCAGCGCTAAATACTACCTGCTTAAGACCGATCCTCATCCAACTGGGCCACCAGATGAGTTTGATATTACCCTGATCAGCCCTGGCATGATTGGGGACCCAGAAGAATGGAATAGCTAAAAGGGTGGAGAAATTTTTTTAGAGATTTCTCAATTCGCCGGAAATTATCCGGCGACACTTTCGACAAGTTGCCAATGGCGATTTGCCGCTACTGCCTCCTGAACCAGCTCAAACATTTGACGGCAGTGGTTGTCAACCTGGAGAGGCAACTCTTCGTTTTTGATGACGAAATTCATCCGCACTTCTTGGGAAGTAGCTGTTGATTTGTCAATCAACACTTCCACCGTCACCAGTTTGGCAAAAGCGATGCGACCAGGAATCTCCCTTGCCATCAGGTAATCCCCAGTGTCATAGATAATGTCGAAATTGCAGGATTGTAAAACCTCAATCAGCGACTGCTGAAGGTGATCTAGGGAAACTGCAACTGTAAAAGAACAAGTATAGCGAGCCATATATAACCCTGGGCGTCAGATAGCTAGACCCTCCTATCATATCGAACCTCTGTTGAGGGTCATTACAGGAGGTAAGAGGACAAACCGTTGCTCAACTGCTATCAGCTACTAGCATATTAGCGACTCATCCGGATAAAGATTACCAAAAAAGTGTATCGTGCAATGCTAATTGCCTTAAATAGAAGCTAGAGGACAGAGGGTTGAGGTAAAAAATTTTCATAATGTAATGTATCGTTGTGCCGCTTGAGGATAAAATCTCATACCTTCAGAAAGCATGAGGAATTGGGGAATGCAGGGATTACTGATTGTGTTTGAGGGGGTTGAAGGCAGTGGTAAAACAACTCAGTTACAGCGATCGCTTCATTGGCTTCAAGACAAGGGAGTATCCGAGTGCCTAGGAACGTTTGCCCAAGAGATGTCTGTAGTAGCGACAAGAGAACCAGGCGGAACATCACTCGGATTAGGACTACGGAAACTATTACTGGAGGAAGGGAGTCGCTACGAGAACACTACCCCTATACCAATCCAAGACCGAGCCGAACTCTTACTGTATGCTGCTGACCGCGCTCAACATGTTGAAGAATTTCTTAAGCCTCACTTGGCTTCAGGTATGATTATTTTGTGCGATCGCTATACTGACTCCACGATTGCTTATCAAGGGTATGGGCGAGGGTTGGATTTAACATTAATCCAGCAGCTTAACGAGATTGCTACGGGTGGATTGGAGAGTGACCTGACGTTGTGGCTAGATGTTGATGCCGAAACAGGGTTAAAACGGGCACGACAACGGGGACGCGCTGACCGAATTGAGCAAGCTGACTTTGCCTTTCACCAGCGAGTGCAGCAGGGATTTCAGCAACTAGCGACCTCGTATCCCAAAAGAATTGTCAGGATTGATGGTAGTAAGAGCGAGGAAGACGTGCATTTGGCAATTCAGGAGATTTTGCGTCAACGACTTAGTCAATGGTACAGCAAGCTTTCGCGCCCCTAGTAGGGCAAGAGCGCGCGATCGCGCTATTGGAAGGAGCAGTTGCCAGAAATCGCATTGCGCCTGCGTATCTTTTTACAGGTTCCCCTGGCGTTGGACGGAGTCTAGCCGCCAAAGCATTTATCGAACTATTGTTTGGTACAGATGTCTCTCTCGATAAGCAAGTTTCTATCCAAAAACGCCTACGGCGGGGGAATCATCCAGATGTACTGTGGGTAGAACCAACCTACCTCCACAACGGTATTCGCTTGTCAGCGACAGAAGCGGCAGAAAAAAACCTCAAGCGCAAAGCCCCTCCTCAAATTCGCTTAGAACAAATTCGGGAGATTACCCAGTTCCTCAGTCGTTCCACTCTAGAAGCGTCTCGAAAAGTAGTTGTGTTGGAGCAAGCTGAAACAATGGCAGAGTCAGCGGCAAATGGCTTGCTCAAGACGCTGGAAGAACCGGGACAGGCGACGTTGATTTTAATTGCCCCTGGCGTTGAGTCGTTGTTACCAACGTTGGTGTCTCGCTGCCAACGGATTCCCTTTTCCCGATTGTCGCAGGACAATCTAGAAGTGGTGCTGCGGCGAACAGGTCATGAAGCAATTCTTAACGAGCCATCAATACTTGCGATCGCACAAGGAAGTCCAGGAGAAGCGATCGCTTCCTTTGAGCAACTTCAAGCGATTCCAGAGGAATTGCTCAAGGAACTAACCAAGCTACCCAAGACAACCCGAAAAGCCCTAGAACTCGCGCAGAAAGTTGATAAAACCTTGGATACTGAAGCTCAGTTGTGGCTATTGGACTACCTACAGCACAGCTATTGGCACTCCTTCTTGTCGCCCAGCATTATCCAACAGCTAGAGCAAGCCCGAACCTATCTCCTCGGTTATGCTCAACCACGATTAGTTTGGGAGGTAACATTGCTGGCATTGAGTCAAGTTGTATAGCAGAAGGCAGAAGGTAGAAGGCAGAAGCAGCCTCTACCTGTAGGGTGCGTCATGACGCACCCTACTACTTGTTCAAAAATCCCAGAAGTGGCGAATGAGTTCAGCGACTGACCACGCTTGGGCGATCGCACCTTGGGCAGCATAAGGGGTAGCACCATCAAAAATTTCAGAAATCGAACCAATACAGGCTTGCTGCTGCACATGATCAAGTAAAGGTTGCCGACTACAGGGCACGGGTTCTGTCTCGTCGTAGAACCGCAGCCATGCCCGGATAAAGGGACCCATCAGCCAACTCCACACTGTACCCTGATGGTAAGCCCGATCGCGATACAAGCGATCGCCAGCATAGTAACTAACATAGTCAGGGTCGGAAGGGTCAAGACTTCGCAAACCGTAGGGGGTTAAAAGGCGATCGCGTGCCACCTGCAAAATCCGACGCGCCTGCCCTTTAGGAAACCCACAGTGATACAGCGAGAGTGCTAAGACCGCATTCGGACGGATTCGAGCATCCCGTCGATCATCTGGCTCAATCGTATCGAAACAGTAATTTTTCTCTGGATTCCAAAACTTCTGCAACGATGCCTTTACCTGTTGTGCCTGCCGCTCATAACGTTGAGCTTGCTGTAACAGACGCTCTTTATCAATAGTAGAATCAGCAGCAAGTTTCTGAGTCCATTGAGTTGTCCAGCACAAAGCCGAGTACCAAAGTGCATTGATTTCTACTGGTTTTCCTTGTCGTGGTGTCACTGGTTCACCATCAATTACCACGTCCATCCAGGTAAGGGCAACATTTGGAGCCTCCCAAGTCAGTAGCCCATCAGCGGCATCAACCCGGATATTGTAGAGAGTGCCTGCTGTAAAAGCTTTGTAGATTTTTCGCACTACAGGATATTGCTCTTTCAAGAATTCCCAATCCTGTGTTCTCTCCAAGTAAAGCCCTAGTGTTTCAATCCACCAGAGCGAAGCATCAATACTGTTATAAATAGGTTGGGCACCAGCATCAGGGAAGGTGTTTGGAATTAAACCATTACGGCAGTAACTACCAAAGGTTCGGAGTAAACCCTTAGCCTCTTCAAAACGCCCAGTGGTTAAAGCGAGTCCAGGCAAAGCAATGAGCGTGTCGCGTCCCCAGTCGTTAAACCAAGGGTAACCAGCAATCATTGTTGGCCCTGCAATCGAAGCACGATAGGCAATGAATTGATCACTCGCTCGTAGTAGCTGACTCCAGATCAACTCTTGCTCAGGCTTGACTGCAATTGGCACCTGAGCAAACAGTTGGTCAAGGCGTTCTTGTTCTAAGAATACAGCTTCCTCAAAAGACTTTGTACTGAGAGCTTGTGTGTCTCTATCGGGTAGCGTTGAGTCAACCCATCCCACCCTTGCTTCTAGCGTTACGGCTTCTCCTGGTTTTAGAATGACACTTAGGTAGCCAGGACTGTAAAGGTCTTCGCGATCGCTTAATCCTCGTTTGTTTTCTTCTGGATAGTAATAATTCCAGTACCAAGTCCCTTCTGGTTTGTAATGACCAGCACTCCAGCGCAACTGCCAGGGCATCCCAATGTGATCGGCACGAATTCCCTGAAGGTAAATTTGAGAGGGTCTTACTAATTGGGAGAATTGGATCTCATCATCCGCTGATTGCTGATGATGAAAATCGCGATCGCCAATTATCGGTCGTAGTCTTAGCGTTGCAGTCTCGTTGCCTTCATAGCGATACTGAATCAAGACGCGGTTAGAGAATTGGGGCAGTTGTTTGTGACTTGAGTCTTCACCACTCCCAACCAATCCGTAAGGCATTACCAACCGCCGCGTTAGTTGCCAGCCTTCCTGACCCCAAACCCAGGTTGGAACTGGCTCGACCCCAAAGGATTGTAAGAGTTGGTAGCCTAAGGGTTCAATTTTGCCACCTTGCCAAAAATTCGTTGAGAGCGACCAGAGTGACCCGGCTACCTCCAAGCTGGCATCAAGATGAGAGAGCAATAAAGTACGGCTTCCCGGCGGCTCCAAGGCTGCTATCAACCAGCCATGATAAGTGCGGGTGCGAGCATCACAAACTGTACCATTGGCAAAACTGCCCAAGCCATTGGTCAGTAGCCATTCCCGTGTATCTAAATCCTTCACTCAACAATGGCTCTTGAAATTCCTTAAGCAATATATCACTGACTTGAGAAGCTATCAGCTATTTCGTCTAAATTGTGAGCGTAGCTCATGGTGTCTCTTGCAAAAGTCGATTTTCGCCCCCAGCCCCCAGTTTTGGGAGAATACATTCAAAATCCCCCTTTTTAAGGGGGATTTAGGGGGATCTAAATCTAACGGGGCAGTTTGAAAACACGCCCTAGTCCCTAATCCCCAATCCCCACTTTCAAATTAGACTCCATGAACTACGCTTACAACTAAAGAATGAAAGCCTAATTACCCCATTTCCCATTCCCCACTTTCAAGATAAGTCTACTAATCCTGTTTTCTTACAATTGAATCATTAAAAAGCAACGAGTTTGGCGAATTCTGCTTCACTTTTTGGGCAGTTGTCCAACTACCGCTCTCATTAATGCGACCTTTAAGCTTGTTAGGACATTCTTGCCGAATTTCAGATACTGTTTCAAACCACCTCGGTCGATTGATAAAGGTTGCACCATCGGGATTCCAAGCGGCTTCAAACACCATCTCGCTGTTAGGACTTTTCTTTTGAATACCAAGCTCGTCATAGATGTTAATGGGAGTGCCATCTCGTGTGTGGCTTTTGCCGTTACCGCAGTAATCGGCGCGTGTCATGCGCGTGCAAGCTTGGTGATAGTCTCGGAGGGACTTTCCTTTAACAGTCTTCCAAGGTTTGTAACCCATGCGAATGCACTTAGCGAGAACTCCACTGGTACAGCCAAATGTGATCATATCACTCGATTCTGTGTGCTTTCCTGTCTCATCCCACGAACCCGTCAGCGGAATTGCCTTGGCAACATTCTCGGCATCAGGAGTACACAAATTCTTCCATTGAGAATCTGCTGAATCTAGATAAAAGACTGTGTAAAGATAGGTTTCTTTTTCGGAGTCTTTTGGGTCTAGTTCGACATCTTTGATTTGAAAGTTCAGCTTTCTCCCCTGCTCGTCAACTGCGTTAAACTGTGCGCCTTTTAAGTCTTTGCCTTTAACAATTTCAGTTTTCTGGGCAGTCGCGCTGCTTCTGGTACCTGAATTAGTTGTATAGTTACTGTTTGAATTTTTGGTGAACACTTCACAGCTTAAAAGCAACACCGGAAAAAAGCCAACAAAACTGTATAGAAATGTCTTTTTCATAGTTTCAACTTCTGCCAACGATTCAGATCCCCGACTTCTTTAAGAAGTCGGGGATCTGGCTTTGGGTTATTTCTAGCAACTATTCAGCAGCAACTCCCGTTACGCCTACAAGCTGTCCACCTTCGACTTTAAGGCTTTGCAATTCCATGCCTTGCAGTTTTGTTGCTTGCATACTCGTGCCCGGAAGCACGACAGCCTTCAATCTCAAGCCGTTCCCTTGGCTGCCGTTCAGACTCCAGCCGTTCCACTTGAGGCCGTTGAGCCAGACGCCACTACCTCCTAGTGGACCCAGGATGATGACATCTTTTATGGCTTCTTTTGGGTTTTTTGCGGCGTTAGCCTCCATAGAGAAAGCGAAAGGAAACAATGCTGCAATGATCGCGATCGCTAATAAACTTTTCTTCATGGTGAAAATCCTCAACTGTGTATTCAAGACGTTGCCTATTTGCTGCAATGTTTGAGCTACTAATTCTCGCAACCGATAGTTTGCAACTTACTAGAGGTTGTTTCCGCTCTAATCCCATCTACAAATTCATCAAAACACGCAGATGACTGAGATAGAGACTGAGAATGTACTGACTTGTGACCGACTTTCGACTGACTGACTCTGCTAAAATCTGCATAACTTTCGGAGAATAGGCTATGTCACGATCGCTCAAAATTCGTAGTGACTGCATTAAGCAAGCCAAATTAGCCATCCAGCGCAATGGCTTTCGCAGCCAAAGAGCCTTCTCTGAAGAATTAGGATTCGCTTTATCTACTGTTGGCAGGTTCCTCAATGGAAAAACCGTCGATTATGCGACGTTTGTGGAAATTTGTGAACAATTGGGGCTGAATTGGCGAGAGATTTCTGACTTGGGCAATGGGTTTTCATCCCAGCCTGTAGACACAAAATCCTCCCTAGCAAATGCCAACAGACATCAAGATTGGGGCGAGGCACCAGATGCCTCGTTTTTTTTTGGTCGTAGTGATGAACTGACTACTCTAGAACAATGGATTGTGCAGGGCAATTGCCGTTTGGTGGTGCTGCTAGGGATGGGTGGAATTGGCAAAACGGCTTTGGCTGCCAAGCTTGCCCAAATGCTGCAATCAGAATTTGAGTATGTCATTTGGCGAAGTCTTCGCAATGCCCCCCCTGTAGAAGAGATATTGGCAGAACTGATCCAATTTCTCTCTAACCAACAAGAAACTAATCTGCCAACTAACCTGGACGGCAGAATCTTGCGATTGCTAAATTACTTACGTTCCTCGCGCTGTCTGCTGGTTTTGGATAATGCTGAGTCAATTTTGCAAGCAGGCGATCGCAGGAGCCGCTATCAAGAAGGATATCAGGGGTATGGTCAGCTACTCAAATGTGTTGGAGAAACACACCACAACAGTTGCTTGGTACTGACAACGCGGGAAAAACCACAAGGACTAGCTGAATTAGAAGGGGAAACCCTACCCGTTCGCTGCTTACAACTCAAGGGTTTGCCAGAAGCAGAAGGACGAAAATTTTTCTCGGCTAAAGGAGATTTTACGGGGTCAGAAAATGAGTGGAATTCGGTGATTTCACACTATGTAGGGAATCCTTTAGCTTTAAAAATAGTCGCTTCTGCGATTAGAGATTCTTTAGATAGCCATCTTTCTAACTTCCTAAAAATTTTAAATCAAGGCACGTTTATTTTTGATGATATTCGTGATTTGTTAGAGCGACAGTTTCAGCGTCTGAGTCAACTTGAACAAGAGATTATGTACTGGTTAGCGATTAATCGGGAGCCAGTTTTATTGGAGGAATTGCAAGAGGATTTTGTCTCCCCCATATCAGCCAGTGAAGTTTTACAGGCACTAGCCTCTTTGCAACGTCGGTCATTGATTGAAAAAAACAATGCTCGATTTACCCAACAACCTGTAGTTATGGAGTACACGATTAATCAACTAATCGAGCGGATTTTTGAAGAAATTCAAGGAGTAAAGGTTGAAAGTCCTAAGCAACCTGCTAACCTTCAACTCTTGAGGAGTCATGCTCTGATTAAGGCTCAAGCCAAAGACTATATTAGAGATACTCAAATCCGCCTCATCCTTCAACCATTGATTGATAGATTAACCGCAAGTCTTAGAGAACCCAAAACTCTTGAACGTTGCCTCGCTCAAATTCTCGATATGCTGCGAGGAAAGTCTCCACAACAGACAGGATATGTAGGCGGAAATATTATCAACCTGCTGCGCCAATTACAGGTAGACCTAAGCGGCTATGACTTTTCTCATCTAACAATTTGGCAAGCCAACCTCCAGGGGATGAACTTGCATAATGTCAATTTTGCCAATTCTGACCTGCGACAATCGGTTTTTTCTGACATATTGAGTCCTGTTACGTCACTAGCACTGACACCAGATGGCAAATGTGCGGCGACGGCCGATATAGATAATAATATTCACCTGTGGGACGTGCAAAAAGGCAAACAAATTTTGACCTTTCAGGGACACACCCACTGGGTAAAATCAGTTGCTTGGAGTCCAGATAGTCAAACCCTAGCGAGTAGTAGTTATGACCACACGGTGAAGCTTTGGGATGTTCGTACTGGCATCTGTCTAAGAACTTACACCGGACATAGTAATATAGTCTACTCAGTCGCCTTCAGTCCGGATGGTCAAATTTTAGCGAGTGCTAGTGCTGATAACACAGTAAAGTTGTGGAATGTCACGACTGATAGTTGCGTTAGAACGTTCACCGGACATACGAATGAAATCTATTCAGTCGCCTTTAGTCGGGATGGTCAAATTTTAGCGAGTGCTAGTGCTGACAGCACGGTAAAGTTTTGGGATGTAGGCAAGGGCAAGTGCTTTAAGACGTTGTACGGACATACGAATTCGGTCTATGCAGTCGCCTTCAGTCCGGATGGTCAAACCCTAGCGAGTGGCAGTGCTGACTGCACAGTCAGGCTTTGGGATATCCGTGATGGTCAGTTCGTTGAAATTTGCACGGGACATAGCAGTGTAGTCACATCAGTCGCTTTTAGTCCGGATGGTCAAACCGTAGTGAGTGGTAGTTATGACAAAACGGTGAAGTTGTGGGATGTTAGCACGGGTTGCTGTGTCAGAACCTTCATCGGACATAGTGATCGCGTAGAGTCCGTTACCTATGCGCTACGCGCAGGCTACGCCAACAGTCCAGATGGTCAAATAGTAGTGAGTGGTAGTTTTGACCTTACAATTCGGTTTTGGGATTGTCAAACAGGCAAATGTTTCAAAACTTACACCGGATATAACAGTTGTGTATTAGCAGTTCCTTTTAGTCCCTGCGGTAAGCTCTTAGCTAGTGGCAACGTTGACACTACACTGAGGCTGTGGGATGTCAATACTGGCAGTTGCGTGAGAACGTTCACGGGACATACTAAATCAGTCATAGGAGTCGCATTTAGTCCCGATGGTAAAACAATCGCTAGTGGGGGTGCTGACAAAACGCTGAAGTTATGGAATGTCAATACGGGCAAGTGCATAAAAACGTTCACGGGACATACTGATTGGGTATATGGAGTTGCCTTTAGTCCAGATGGCAAAACTTTAGCCACTAGCGGTCTTGACCAGAGCATCAGGTTCTGGGATTGTCAAACGGGTCAATGTTTCCGAACTTGTACCGAACCTAGCAATTCCATATTTTTCTTCTCCACATTTTTCGTCACTTTCAGTCCCAGCAGTAAAACCCTAGCCAGTAGCAGTTTTGACTGTGTAAAACTATGGGATGTCAGCACTGGCAGTTGCTTAAAAACCTTCACTGGACATACAAATGAAGTAGCTTGGGTTGCCTTTAGTCCGGATGGTCAAATCGTAGCTAGTGCTAGTGCCGATCAAACGTTGAAGTTGTGGGATGTCAATACGGGTAACTGCATCAAAACATTGACTGGGCATACCAATTGGGTATGGTCAGTTGCCTTTAGCCCAGACGGAAAAACCTTGGTTAGTGGTAGTTGCGATCGAACGGTGAGGCTATGGGATGTCAGCACTGGAAGATGTATCAGAACTCTCACCGGACATACCCGTGAAATCTACTCAGTCAGTTTTAGTCCGGATGGTCAAACTGTAGCAAGTGGCTGTGCTGATGAAACGGCAAGGCTGTGGGATGTCAATACGGGTGAGTGCCTAAAAATACTGAAACCACCCGGACTCTACGAAGGCATGAATATCACTGGGGTTACAGGTTTGATTGAAGCACAGAAAGCGACGCTGATAGCTCTCGGCGCGATAGAAATGGAGAATGAGCGGAATGTGGGCAACAAAGTATTAATTTTTTAAAGCCCAAGCCACAACTTACAGCATCCTGGGTACTTCCCCCCTTACCCCATCGTTACAACACGGCGAATTTCGTCGGTTTTAAAGCCAATTGCCATCGGACGACGCACTCCAGATAGCACCTGCACGTCGTACAATTCCTCTACCACTCCTTCAATCCGCAACGAGTGGACGATATCCCCGCTTCTCAGGTCAATTACCAGTAGTCCGCAGCGGGGTTCGGTATCTTTGGCACGCAAGTTTTCATCTAAAGACAAGCCGGAAAACGTCTTGTTATGCCGGGGTTTGGATAGCCCGACAATCGCGAAGTCACCGCTGAAGGCACAGCCGCGCATATAACCAGGACAGAAAGCTACTGGCTCAAAAATTCCTCGTTCGATGTCTGCATATCCAAATTCCCCAGTGCCGGAGTTGAGCAGCCACAGCTTATCCCTGTACCAACGGGGGGAGTGGGGCATGGAAAGTCCGGTCAGAATTACCTCGTTGCTGCTGATATCAATAACGCAACCCCCATCCCGCCTTCTATCCCGCCAACCGTCCGCCACATCACTCTGGCTGACTGCTGTCACGTAACGGGGTTGTCCGTCTCGCTGTGCCAAGCCGTTCAGGTGACAACGGTCTTCTGCCGCTAGCTTGGAGATGAAGGGGGGTTGCCACAGGGGGATGAAGCTGTACTTTTCACTGATTGTGGCGAGACAGCTAAATAGAGTATTGACAAAGATGATCCCCCCTAACCCTTCCTTAGTAAGAGGGGGAACAAAATTCTGTGTTTCTTGCTCCCCCCATGGCAAGGCCGGAGCTTTAGTGAGGAGCTGGGGGGGTACTTCTACCACCACATCATGCACGTCCAAATCCCCCGTGATGTAACCGACCTGAGGCACGTAGACAGCATCATAGCCATTGTGAACTTGTCCCGCTGAGAGAGCATTTTCAAACCGCCATAGTTGATACAGAGAACTCATGTAGAGAGTTGAACCCTTTCCATACAAACCCATACAGCGCTCAAAGGTACGCTCAAATACCGACAACTGTCCATTCGGTTGCAACCCAATAAAAAAAACTTTCCCCGCTTGATAGGTGGTGAAAACAAGACTCAGGTTTTGCTCGGCTAACCAGGAGGTGAACTGGCGAGAGGCAGTGATTTCTAGGGAGGGGGCGCTGGTTGAAGGGGTAGCAGAATTGGGGAAATTTCCAGCGTGCGCCCCTATGTCCGGTACGTCTTTGATTGTTAGGGGAAGTTCGTTAGCCGCAAAGCCATTAGGGTTTGATTGCATTGCATCAGTCATGAATAGTCTTTTGTTCGTGAGAAAATGTGCGAAAAAGTCCTGAGAAGTACAAGAAAGAAAAGTTAGGGAAACCGAGCCGGATTCCCCTAACTGAGTGCGTTGTCGAAGAGTGAAACACTCTCAAATCAGTTGGAGCGCACTAAACAATGACGAAGCTATTAGAGCCGATACTGCTAGCTTGTACCCCATTCAAACGCGCCAAGCCTTCGCCACTGCTGGCAAATTCGATTAGAGTATCGTTCCCTTGTTGAGCGATCGCCAGGTCATTAAACGTCAAGCCACCAGATAGACCAAGCGTTGTCTGACCAAGCTGGAAGTTGTTAATCGTATCGAAGCTCTCGCCGCTTGCCAGGACAATTATGTCCTGTCCACCTCCCAGCCAGATGGTATCGTTACCAGTACCACCATCAATCAGGTCATTGCCAAAACCGGAGTAGATAATGTCATTGCCAGCGTCACCGAAGATTTTATTGTTGCCCTCGCTAGCGTAGATGGTATCGTCCCCATTGCCAGCATAGATGTAATCGACTTGCGAACCGCCGTAAATCAAGTCATTGCCATCCTGACCAAACAGAGTGTTGACGCCCTCACTGCCGAAGATCTGGTCATTGCCGCCACCAGCGTAAATCGTATCGTCGCTGACGGTGCCGAAAAGTGAATTGTTGGCTGCGTCTCCGATGAGCGGGGTTCTGCCGAAAACAACATAACTAGAGCCAGCATTGGTGTTGCCGTTGGGGTCTGCATAAGAAGCCCCAATAATCAAGTCATCGAGTCCATCGCCGTTGATGTCTCCGGCAGCGCTGACTGAAATACCTGAGTAGTCAGAGGCATTAACACCGTTGAGAGCAAAGCCGTTAGTACCGTCGAGTTCACTGAGATTAATGCTGGCGGAGAATCCTTCTGTAGAGCCGAATACTATATAGCTTTGACCCGCAGCGTTGTTAGTGAAAGGTGCGCCGATAATCAGGTCATCAATACCATCGCCGTTGAAGTCCCCGGCACCACTGACACTGAAGCCGGAGAAGTCACCAGGATTAATACCGTTGATGGCGAAGCCGTTAGTGCCATTGAGTTCAGAGAGGTTAAAGTTAGGGGGAAGCGGTTGAGCTGAACCGAATACTACATAGCTTGCGCCTGCAAAGCCGTTAGCCCCATATGCCCCGATAATTAGGTCATCAAAGCCGTCACCATTAACGTCTCCAGCTGCGCTGACTTTGCCTGCAAGGTCATAAGCATTAGCACCGTTGATGGCGAAGCCATTAGTGCCGTCCAGTGCACTCAGGTTGAGGGTGGGTGCGAATCCTTCTTCGGAACCGAAGATAAGATAACTAGAGCCAGAGTAGTTACCGTTAGGGTCAGCATAAGAAGCACCGATAATTAGGTCATCAATGCCATCACCGTTGAAGTCCCCAGCACCGCTGACACTGACGCCTGTTTGGTTCCCCTCGGCAATACCGTTGATGGTGAAGCCGTTGGTGCCGTCGAGTTCACTGAGGTCGAAGTTGGCAGAAAATCCGCCTTGCTTTCCGAACACCACATAAGCACTGCCTGCTTTATCGAGGTTGTTGGGGTCAGCATACACGGCACCGATCACCACGTCATCAATACCATCCCCATTGATGTCCCCAATCCCACTGACACTGTTGCCTGTTTCGTTCCCTTCAGCAATACCGTTGATGGTAAAGCCGTTAGCGCCATTGAGGTCACTGAGGTTGAGCGTCGGAGCGAATCCTGATGTGGAGCCGAACACCAAATAGCTGGAGCCTGCATCAATCAGTCCGTTGGGGTCAGCAGAACGAGTTCCGATAATCAGGTCATCAATACCATCGTCGTTGATGTCTCCAGCACCGCTGACACTCCAGCCTGTGGCGTCATTTTCCGCAATGCCCTTCATGGCAAAGCCGTTAGTGCCGTCTAGTGCACTAAGCTCGAAGTTAGCCGAAAATCCTCCTAGCTTTCCGAACACGACATAGCTATAGCCAGGAGAGGTGGTGGCGTCAGGATTACTCCCATTAAATCCAGGTGCGCCGATAATTAGGTCATCAATGCCATCGCCGTTGATGTCTCCGGCATCACTGACGAAGTAGCCTGATGTGTCATAAGGGGCAACGCCGTTGATGGTAAAGCCGTTAGATCCTGTGAGGTCTGAAAGATTGAAAAATGGAATTGGCATTGTAAAAATTATTACGTTGAAGTATTAGCGGGCAGCCCTAATCCAGGGAAGGCCGGAAAAAAGCTTCCCCATGTATCACTAGGCGATTGAGTGAGTAAATTAAATTTCCTATACCTCAGGATAGAGGGTTGGGCGATCGCTGTGTTAGTACTCTTAAAAATCCACAGCGGTCATCACATCTCTACACATCCATCAAAACTTGCCGTTGACCGAGATCGAGACTGAGAATGTACTGACTTGTGACCGACTTTTGAGTAACTTATTGGGGTGAGTGCCTAAAAGTGCTGAAAGCATCCGAACTCTACAGAGGCACGAATATCACTGGAGTTACTGGTTTAACCGAAGCACAGAAAGTTACGCTAAAAGCTCTCGGCTTGTTAGAAAATGACAAGTGAGTTACGAGCGATTGCTTCCTCTACCTTTGTGGTCAATTTCTCTAACCTCGATAAAAATGAGCGACCTGTAAGTAGGTAGGCAAGAAAAAACGTAAGTACAACTATTAGGGTTTTAGCTTGGGGCGATAGCTGTAGCTATAGGAGAGCAGCATTACAAGTTATTACCTAACATCCCTATAGCCTATCGCTTCATTCCTCGTCATGGAACGCTACTAGGTCAAGCTGACGGCTGATAGCTAATAGCTGACTGCTCTAAAAGCCCTACTCAAAATCGTTATGACTATGATATAGTTGTAACAGTTCGTAAACTATCAAGTTTTGTCAACATGAGTAAGGTTGTAATAACCTTACTGGTGACGTGTAGCCAACGTATACGTCAGAAAATTTAAGGAGAATAATTTCATGACTAGCCCGACAGAAGGATGTCTGCGCGTAGGACAGCAGGCTCCAGAATTCACTGCCACTGCTGTAGTCGATCAAGAGTTCAAGACAATTAAATTGTCTGACTATCGGGGCAAATATGTCGTCCTGTTTTTCTATCCGCTTGACTTCACATTTGTCTGCCCTACTGAGATTACAGCGTTTAGCGATCGCTTTGAAGAATTCAAAGAAGTCGGCACCGAAGTTCTAGGTGTCTCTGTTGACAGTGAATTCTCTCACCTCGCCTGGATTCAGACAGACCGTAAGTCTGGTGGTATTGGCGATCTGAGCTATCCTTTGGTTTCTGATATCAAAAAAGAAATCAGTACCGCTTACAACGTGCTTGACCCTGAAGCGGGTGTTGCTTTGCGTGGTTTATTCATCATCGACAAAGATGGTATTATCCAGCACGCAACCATCAACAACCTCTCCTTTGGTCGTAGCGTTGATGAAACCCTGCGTACCCTGAAAGCGCTTCAATACGTTCAGGCGCATCCCGACGAAGTTTGCCCAGCCGGTTGGCAGCCTGGAGACAAGACAATGGTTCCTGACCCTGTAAAATCCAAAGTCTTCTTCGCCTCTGTCTAACTAACGTAAAAGCTGATGCTTCACTTCAGGGCTAGACGAATATAGCAGTTAGCCCTCAGCTATCAGCCATCAGCTTTTTTGTTTTCCTGACCAGTAGCGCTTGTGAAAGCAGCCTTTAGCTGTACCTCATTGAACCGAGAACTGCTATAAATTCAACCCAAACAACTGCCCTGATACACTTGCTCACCTCAAGTGTGTTGGGGCTAAATTTTATATATTGTTAATTATTATGAAGAAGGAGGCTGCACTTGATGTTAACGTCCAGTGATTTTAGCGGTTTACTCAACGAGCGATTCTTCCGCAATTTTTTCCCCATACCAGCAACTAATACATTAAATCTGGGAACAACGACTCCTGACTTTGATCTGCCTGATATTACCAACAACCTTCAAGTCAGGCTATCGGACTACCGGAACAAGCAACCTGTTCTCCTCGCCTTTACTCGCATCTTCACGGAAAAGCAGTATTGTCCTCTGTGCTTCCCTCATATCAAAGCCATGAACGAGAACTATGAACGCTTTCTCGAAAAAGGCGTTGAGGTGTTAATGATTACGAGTACAGACTCTCAAGCTAGCCAACACGTTGTCAAAGACTTGGGTTTAAAAATGCCACTGCTAAGTGACCCCAGTTGCCGCAGCTTTCAATCGTATGAAGTGGGTCAAGCCATAGGTGCTCCCTTACCTGCTCAATTTCTTCTAGACAGTAGTGGAACACTCCGGTTTAAACATCTATTTTCTTTCCTAGCTTCTAATGCAACAGTAGAGACATTGCTCAACGCGATTGAGAAGCTATAATTCGCGAGGCACTTTTAATTAGCGTGAGAAGTGTTAGAACGGGTCTGCCGACTACTCCCTGCCCTTGCCTGAAATTTTGATAGGAGCCAATGATATGGAAGAGACAATTAGGATTGGTGCAATTGATAAAAGTGATTGGACTACCACTCTCCAGGGTTTTCAACCCGATGCGATCGCGCAGCTACTGGCAGTCTATGGCGCGGATGGGCTAGTCGTCGGCACAATCTGCGAATCAGTAGAAGGCAAATACTACATCAACGGTCAGCCGGAAACTGACTACGCCTCTCTACAAGCCGCAGCAGGGGCACTCGTTAAGCGAAGGTAAAAGTTGTTAGTTGTTAGTTGTTTGACCGAATCTAGACACATTTTGAAACCTTGTACTTAACGCTTTCTATGCCTCTTAATTCACTAACAACCAAAAACTAACAACTAATGATTAAAGTTGAATCTGCGATAGGTGACTACGGGGATTGAATGTACGATTGTCACGGATTTTTTCGTAGTACTCCCGCTCAACTTTACTAAGTTCTTTTGGTGTCACAATCATAATCCGTACTAACTGGTCACTACGCTCACCCTTGGGTCGTGGCCAGCCTTTTCCACGTAGCCGTAAGGATTGACCTGAACGAATACCAGCAGGAACGTTTACACTTACAGTCCCATCTGGTGTTGGTACCTGGATTGATGTCCCCAACACGGCTTCATCAGGTGTCACGGGTACTTCGCACAGGAGATTGTCTCCATCAAACTGAAAGAAAGGGTGAGGTTTTAGTTCCACATTCAAGTACAAATCTCCCCGTGGCTGATTTGGAGCGATTAGCTGACCCTTACCTCTTAAACGAATGCGGCTTCCTGCTTTTGCGCCAGGGGGAATCCGGACATCAATAACTTCATTACCCAGCTTGATGCGTTTTTGGACACCATGGAACGCTTCAGACCAACTCAGAGTAATCGTAGCTTCCCGGTCAGCACCAACACCCGCTGTACGACCATCAAAATTTGAGTAGTCGCTAAAGCCTCCAAAGTCGTTAAACCCGCCATTAAATCCTCCGGC
Source organism: Symplocastrum torsivum (assembly GCF_059505465.1). NCBI lineage: Bacteria > Bacillati > Cyanobacteriota > Cyanophyceae > Oscillatoriales > Microcoleaceae > Symplocastrum > Symplocastrum torsivum. Next base: position 48,504 of record NZ_JCACKQ010000014.1, read on the forward strand.
ACCTGTCCCAGTGCGGTAGGTGTAAGTTCGACCCGTACTGCCAGCCGCACCCGTGCCAAAGCGACCTAGCAATTCATTAATGAACTCGTCAAAACTACCGTACTGGCTAAAATCAAAGCCACCAACATCGACACCGACACCACCAGGTCCACCAGCGCCAGAGGGCCATCCCTGTCCAGCTTGCTTCCAGTACTGCCCGAATTGATCGTATTTCTGGCGTTTCTCTGGGTCAGACAACACTTCGTAGGCTTCGCTGACTTCTTTAAAGTGAGCTTCGGCTTGTTTATCACCAGGGTTCATGTCCGGGTGGTATTTCCGGGCAAGTCGCCGAAATGTCTTTTTGATTTCATCAGCACTAGCTGTTTTATTTAATCCCAGGATGGCGTAGTAGTCTTTGAAGTCAGTTGCAGCCATAACGGGTGTCTCCTCTACTCTTAAAGATTTAGTCTAAGTTTTATCCTTCGCTACCCTAACGACGCGGCTACTCTTTTCCTACCAAGCTTTAATACTAAGGGTGTAATTGCCAACGTCGTCAACGAGGCTGAGGCAAGTTGTAAGCTGAGAAATTGTGAAATTTAGTTAATATTTGCCTCAAAGCTAGCGTAACAAAGCCGTCAAGTTAGTTGAGTTCGGTTCTTCCTCTGTGACGCGATCGCAATTTCCGTACTTGCTGGTGAGTGGCGAATCAGGCGATCCAATCCATCTTTCAAGCTTGGTGGGGCATCCAGCAGCGAGGAGTGCATTTGCCAAATTACCTCATTAGGAACAATCCGCGATCGCTTTTGGTTTCGTTCTAAACACATTAGAACTGGCGTATCTAACCAGATGCCAGTGATTTTGGTAAAACCTGTTGACCGTGCTAGTGCGATCGCCTCAACACGGTGACACTGGACTGCATTAGTGGCATCATAAATCGCCATAACCGACTGTTCTACAGCTTGCCGCATTTGCTGCTCTACTTGAGGCAATACCAATAACCACGGGCCTTGGACACTTTCCGAACCAAACAACTCTGCACGGATGGCATCTGTAGAAATGACCTGACTTCCAGGATATGCAGCAGTTAGCATGGACACCAAAGAAGATTTGCCGCTACCAGGAAGCCCAATCAGCAGAATCAGTCTGTTCATTGGTCATAAGAAAAAGCTATCAGCATTCAGCTATCAGCGATTCAATGCAATCCCCTTATTTAAGGAAAAGAAGATTTGCACAGAGTAGTGCAAAGCACTCTTTCAAGAGGCTCTAAATATCAAGTCAAGCTGATAGCTGATAGCTGAGTGCTAACCGCTCTAAACAATGACTAAATCACTGTTCCATCCGGAATTACTGCATTTTTAAACACGACGATGATACCGTTGCGGATATAAAAGCCTTGTTTCTCACGCTCTGCATCCTCTACTCTGTCCTTATTAATGATTTGAACATCGCAACCAATGCGGGCGTTTTTGTCGATGATGGCACGGCGAATCGTTGAGTTCGTACCAATACCCAAGGGAATTGTGTCAGTTTCGCAATCGGACTGCCGTTCTGCATAGGGTTCATAGAAGTCAGCACCCATGATCAGACTGTCCTCAATCACACAACCGGCTTCAACGCGAGAACGAATTCCCAATACTGAGTGATTAATTCGGCACTCTTTGAGAATGCAGCCTTCCCCAATCATTGATTCTGTCACTTGGCAATTTAAGAGTTTAGTGGGAGGCAAATAACGAGCACGAGTATAAATCGGGGCTTTTTCGTCGTAGAAGCTGAAAGGTGGGCGAGGCTGTCGCGTTAGTGCCAAATTAGCCTCATAGAAGGCTTCAATTGTCCCAATATCTTCCCAGTAGTCATTAAATAGGTAAGCCTGAACGTTATAGTCCTTTGATGACGCTGGAATAATTTCTTTACCAAAATCAGTTTGCTCTGGAGATTTATTTAGCAAATCTGTCAATACCTCTTTTTTGAAGACATAAATCCCCATAGAGGCAATATAGGGAGTTTCCTTTGCCTGTTTTGCGTCTAGACCGAGTGTTGTTGTATCGACCTGCATTTTTTTCAATGCATCGCCTTTCGGCTTTTCGCTAAAATCAATCACTCGACCGCGATCATCAATTTTCATCAAGCCAAAATCCGAGGCACGTTTTTCATCGATAGGCACAACCGAAAGTGTAATATCTGCGCCAGTGTCTCGATGACGTTGTACAAAATCGCGGTAATCCATCCGATAAAGATGGTCTCCTGAGAGAATCAGGTATTCATCAACCTCCCACTCCTGCAATAACCAGAGGTACTGACGAACAGCATCAGCGGTTCCCTGAAACCAGCTAGGATTATCCGAGGTTTGCTGGGCAGCTAGCACTTCAACAAACCCTTCAGTGAAGCCGGAAAAGCTGTAGGTACGACCAATGTGTCGATTGAGAGATGCTGAATTAAATTGGGTCATTACATAGATTTTAAAAATCTCTGAGTTAATGCAGTTACTGACCGGAATATCAATCAAGCGATACTTTCCTGCCAATGGTACGGCTGGTTTAGCCCGCAGTTTGGTTAGTGGGTACAAGCGGGTGCCAGCGCCACCTCCGAGAATGATACCTAAAACTTTTTTCACAGAAGACCTCTTAACTGCGGTGGGTTGTCAAATTTAGTGTCTAATTGTGTGGCGCCCAATTGCAAGGGGTTAAAAGTTATGAGTTGATTCAGAACCGCTTAACTTCTAACGATTTAGTTACTGAAGTGCCATCTCCATGAGGATTTTTTGGGCGCATTGCTCTTTTGTTTGGTCAACGGGATGTCGTTGGATGTATTGACCATCGAGTTGCAAATCCCAAGCTTGACGGTCATCTGCTAGCATGACAGCCAAGATTTCTTGGAGGTCTTTTACAATCTCTGGGTCTTCGACTGGCACGATGGCTTCTACCCGTCGATCCAAGTTCCGGGTCATCCAGTCTGCACTACCGATATAAACATCCTCTTTACCCTGGTTGTGGAAGTAATAAATTCGCGAATGTTCTAAATAACGACCCACAATGCTAATTACACGAATATTGTCACTAATACCTTCAATCCCTGGACGCAGACAACACATGCCGCGCACAATCAGATCAATTTGAACCCCAGCTTGAGATGCCTCATAAAGTTTGGTAATCATTTGTGGGTCAACAAGGGCATTCATTTTGGCAACAATGCGACCGCTAAAACCATTGCGACAATGTTCAATTTCGCGCTGGATGAGGGCATAAAAGCGATCGCGTAAATTCACCGGTGCAATCATCAACTTACGATAAGACCGTTGCCTGGAGTAACCTGTCAAAAAGTTGAATAAGTCCGTCAAATCTGCCCCTAGATCTTCACGACAACTCAATAACCCTAAATCGGTATAGATTCTTGCTGTCTTAGGGTTATAGTTGCCCGTGCCAACGTGGACATAGCGACGAATACAGTCTTCTTCTCGACGCACCACCAGCACGACTTTCGTATGCGTCTTTAAACCGACTAATCCATATACCACATGAACGCCAGATTGCTCTAGCTTCCGCGCCCAGATGATATTATTCTTTTCATCAAAGCGGGCTTTGAGTTCCACTAATGCCGCTACCTGTTTGCCATTTTCTGCGGCTGAAATCAACGCATCGACAATTGGGGAATCACCGGAGGTACGGTACAGTGTCATCTTAATTGCCAGAACATCTGGGTCGTGCGCCGCCTCAGTAATGAAGCGCAGCACAGTGCCAGAAAACGAGTCATAGGGATGATGGAGGAGTAAATCCGACTGCCGAATCACGCTAAAAAAATCTTCCACCTCCTCTTCCCCAGAGGGAGATAGCAAACGGTGAGGCACCTGTGGTGTCCATGAAGGGTCTTTTAGTTCTGGAAGTGGCAGTTCCATAAACGACATCAAATCTCCCAGTCCCAGCAGCCCTTCCACTTCGTAGATATCTCCATGTTTTAACCCCATCTCCCGCATTAGCATTCCTCGCACCGTATCAGGTGTTGTGGCTTGAATCTCCACCCGTACAGCTGAACCACCAAGACGTCGCTTACGCAGTTCTTGCTCAATTGCAAAGAGGAGGTCATCCGCTTCGTCTTCCTCCACCTCCAAATCGGCATTTCGAGTAATCCGGAATGGATGATATTCCTGTATATTCATCCCCGGAAATAAAAACTCCAAATTGTGGGCAATCACCTGTTCTAGGGGAACACCTGTCCAGGTAACGGGTTGTCCTTTTCTCCGATGCCGCAATTCTTCAGGGAGAGGGACAAACCGAGGTAAGGTTTTCGGAACTTTCACTCGTGCAAACAATTCTTCCCCCGTTTCAGGGTCTTTCACCACCACGGCTAAACTCAAGCTGAGGTTGGAAATATGAGGGAATGGATGGCTAGGGTCAACGGCTAAGGGGGTTAGAACCGGAAAAATTTGCTCCTCAAAGTAGTTTTGAAGGTAAGTTCGCTGTTCTTGGTTCAAGTCCATGTAGTCGAGAAGGTAGATACCCTCTCGCGCAAGTTGCGGTCGCAGTACCTTCTCAAAATGCTGATGTTGCTCCATTACCATCGGCAGCAACCGTTTGTTGATAGCTTCCAACTGTTCACTTGGTGTCCGACCATCCGGTGATAACTTTCTTACCTGCGCCGCTACCTGCTGCTTCAGTGCCGCAACGCGAACCATGAAGAATTCATCTAAATTAGAGCTGAAAATTCCCATGAACTTGAGACGTTCCAGCAGTGGCGTTCGAGGGTCAGTGGCTTCACGTAAGACTCGGTTATTAAATTCCAGCCAGCTGAGTTCCCGGTTGAAGTAATATTGCGGGTCTCTCAGGTTAATTTCAGTGACAGTCGTTTTCGATTTCGTCATGATGTTGAGGTTGCACTGTCCCGCCACTAGTTCAGTGGCAACATCGGCAAGTTGTTGAGGAGCTTATGCCATGACACACTAGAACGTCTGGTGTTTCAAAACCAGTAATGGACTAGGGTTTAGCTAATTTGTCACTTTATCCTACCGTGAGCGAACCGCTCAATAACCTATCATTCGATAGGGATAATCAACTTGTTGGGTTGATAGCTGATAGTTGATAGCTTATAAGATTGAGGAATGCGATCGCCTCGTCTTATCCTGCTTCTCCTCGTCACTCATGCGGCAATCAGATAGCAAGTCTTGGGAGATTGATGTTTCAGGCTAATTACTCAAGCAGTTCCTGTCGGTACACCTACCAGCTACAAGCCAGGTGTGATAGCGGGGCGTTACTCCGTTCGCATCCGTCTGGTACACAACACCAGAACATCAAACGCCCACAAGGTTATAACCTACCGGATTGGTATTCGTTTGGAAATATCTCCCCCTCGATCAACAACAATGGCAACGTTGCCTTTAAGGTTCTAGGTGCTTGGAATCAAGCAATTTGGTACGGAACTGAGCGCACAGGGCGTTTGGTGTATGTTGCACCGAAAGGCACGATGTTGAGCAAAGTGTCTTTAAATAATCATGAGTGTTTAGTTTGGGAACAATTGCGATCGCGTCAGAACGGAATCTGGATGTATGAGGCAGTAAATAGTGAAACGACTCACTTAACCGCTGGTCCATTCGGAAGTTGTGCCTGCACATCCCCAACACTAAATGATTCTGGCGCAGTCGGATTCCGAGCTAAATTTGCGGATTCCTATGGGTTCGCTGCCTATAGTGCTACGCCATCCACGACGATATCAGTTCTTGCCTTGATGAGTAACCTGGATTCATCAAGCATCTATTCCTTCTTATTTCTTCCTGCTTTTAACAACAAAGGACAAATCGCGGCAAAGGTACGGTTGGGACAACCTGGGGATATTGGCAATGAACGTCCTGACCAAATCCGGATTTTTGACTTAGATGGCGACTCCACACTCGTTGTGTCTAATCAGAGTCATGATACTGACTCAGCGTATCAAAGCTTCGACAACAGCATCGGCTTTAATGACAACGGACAAATTGCCTTTACCGCAACCTTAAGTTCTGGTCAACGCGGCATTTTCCGGATGGATGGCAAAAAAACACAGCTAATTGCGATCGAAGGGGATGGGCAAATCTCACAGATTGAACGCTTCCCACCGAGACTGAATAACAATGGTCTGACCGTTTTCCGTGCTTTTGATACTGAGGGTTTACGCGCAATCTGGGCGGGTGATGGCACAAGACTGCGGAAAGTTGTTACTCAGGGCGAAATTGTTCCTACAGACTTAGGTATCCTACGGCTAGCGCGACCTGATAATGGGCCTGTGTTTAGTGGCTTACCTGATGTTAATGATCTGGGTGATATTGTCTTTGCTGCCTCATTATCTGACCTAGAGGATGTCAGAATCGGTTTCGGTGCAGGGCTATTTGTTGCACGACAAACATCTATCCCTGTAGTTCCAAGGGATTTAGATAATTTGCGGTACGTGCCGAAGCAAAACTAATACAACAGTTGGGTTATGGGTAAGTTTTGAGTGTTAGAAGCCGAATGACTTTAGACTTGAGCTTGGAACTTGCTCTGTCCAGCAGTCATTTCACTATTTCAGCTAGCTGACTTGCGATCGCGTAGGGAGGTTCCAGGTGTGATTGAAGCCGTCAGCTATCAGCTTTCAGCAGTCAGCATTGAGGCTTGCCACATTTTAGTTCATCGCAGGTTCTTGATACAGCGGCAAACTAATCTTTAATCTGAGTTAATGGGGATTGAATTAATTAACTCATTACTACTGATGCTGGTTCCAGGGTAGCTATCAACCTGACACCAAATTCCTCTTCAAAGACACCTTTCTTGTAATCCAAACTCCAGAGTTCCAAGGCACAGTCATCACCTGGATGAGATGGCTGTAGTCCCAAGTGCAATTCTTGAGTATCTGGATGGAACTCGCAGCGCACTCGCTCAATTGCACCAATCTGTCGTCGGTCGAGAGCAACGGCTAAGCGTAAGATTGCACTAAGCTGACTAACTAACTGTCGATGCTTTTTACTCGGTAGGTTGCTGTAGTTTGAGTGCTTTTTCTTAGGAGTACTCTGGCGATGGTAACGCGCTAGATTGGCGATTACTTCAATTTCAGATTCTGCAAAGCCGAGAAGTTCACCATTGCGAATTAGATAATAGGAATGCTTGTGGTGTGCTGAATGACTCACATACACACCGCAGTTGTGTAAGATTGCAGCAGCCCAAAGGAGTTCGCGGGTGTCTGTATCCCAGTTGTGGAGGTGTCCTGTGGTTTGGTCGAATAAGCTGAGGGCAAAGGTGGCAACTCGTTGAGAGTATTCTAGGTTAACTTGATATTTCTGAGCAATTTTGAGGACACTACGTTCGCGTACTGAGCCTTGATAGCGCAGTCGATCTTCAATTAAACCGTGGGAGAGCATCCAGTCAACGATTACCCCTTCCCGGAGTGCGCGTTCCCCAATCATTAACGACTCAATGCCCAAGAGTGTCATTGCTTCCAATAAAATTAGTGCCCCAGCAACAATGATTTCCGATCGCCGATCTGACATTCCTGGAATTGCCGCACGTTCAGCATAATTCATCGCTGCTAAGCGCTTGACGAGTTCCTTGATATCTTTGCGACTGAGTTGGTAGCCATTGAGAGGATTTGGCACCATGCCCAGTTTTTCCCTCGCATGAATGGTTGCTAGCGACTCAATCGTGCCAGATGTCCCGACTAAGCGAGGTTGTTCACCTGGTTGCAGGTGAACTCGCACCTCCTCAACGGGTCGCTCTAGCATTCCTCGAATATAAGCTTGCAGGTATTGAAACTCGGTGCTACTGATTGGGTCAGTGGTGATGAATTCCGCTGTGAGGCGAACTGCTCCCACCTTAGTGCTGCTGAGGGTACGAGGTTCGTGACTATCCCCCAAAATTAATTCCGTAGAACCACCGCCGATGTCAATAATGATGTGAGGGTGGTTGTTGAATTCCATCCCAGAGAGGACACCCAGGTAAATCCGCCGCGCTTCTTCTTGACCAGAAATTAGGTTGACAAATAACCCTAGTTCTGAATCTATCCGCTTGATAAAGTCTCGCCCATTTGGGGCTTCTCGCGCCGCGCTGGTTGCCACAGCGACAATTTGTTCAGCATTGAAGCTTTTTGCGAGTTTCTGACAGCGTTGCAAAGCCTTGATTGCCCTTTCCATCGCTTCCGGAGTCAAATCGCCTGTACGTGGGTCGCGATCGCCTAAACGTACTGTATCTTTCTCCTTAGCAATAATCGTAAACGTTGGCAGCACTGGGTCAACCCGCACAACCACCATGTGAATAGAATTTGTCCCAATATCAATAGCGGCAAGAATGCGGTCTTGCTTTGCAGTAGCAGTAGAAATATTCACAGTACTCTCTTTGGCAACGGAATTAAGCATGACTAATGTATCCCCAGTGACAGCCCTAGCCTAGATTCTACGGATAACGATATCTTTAAAGGGGATTTAGTAAATAGGCACTCTCGCCTATTGTCCAGTCCTAAATTATGAAAAGCAGCTCCGGAAAAACTGAGGAGCTTGCTACACCCTATTAAACAAACCTGTCATTCAATCTATTATTCCTTTCATGTTGACCCAGCAACAACCAAATCCTGCACCTACATGGCTAACTGTTATTAAACTTTTGCGATGGGACAAGCCAGCAGGTCGTCTGATTTTGATGATTCCCGCCTTATGGGCAGTCTTTTTAGCCGCTAACGGTACGCCACCTACGCCACTAGTGGGCGTGATTATCCTGGGGACTTTGGCAACCAGTGCGGCAGGTTGTGTAATTAATGACTTGTGGGATAAAGATATTGACCCGCAAGTAGAACGAACACGCGATCGCCCTCTTGCCTCCCGTGCCCTCTCCGTTAAAATCGGCGTTATTGTTGCCTTCATTGCAATGGGTTGTGCGGGTGTGCTTGCCCTGTATCTCAACCCGTTCACCTTCTGGCTTTGCGTTGCTGCTGTGCCAGTCATCGTTTTCTACCCATCAGCAAAGCGGGTGTTTCCTGTACCTCAGTTAGTGCTGTCTATTGCTTGGGGGTTTGGTGTCCTGATCAGTTGGAGTGCTGTCACGGGCAATTTGGAACCTGCTACTTGGTGGCTTTGGGGGGCAACAGTGCTTTGGACATTAGGGTTTGATACAGTCTACGCGATGTCAGACCGTGAGGATGATCGGAAAATTGGTGTTCGTTCCAGTGCGCTGTTCTTTGGGGATCATGCGGCTGAGGCTGTGGGTATCTTCTTTGCGGGTACGGCTGGTTTACTGATAAGACTGGGTATTGTGATGGAGTTACAACCTGGCTTTTGGTTAGCACTGGGTATCGCTACCTTCGGTTGGGCTTGGCAATATATTCGACTACGCCAGCCAGACCTTCCAAGACCCGTTTATGGTGATATTTTCCGCCAAAATGTTTGGATTGGCTTTGTTGTACTAGCTGGGATGATTGCTGGGTTGGTTTTGTGATTTGAATTTGACCGATGAGCAAAACAATAATTGGGGTTATGGGGCCAGGCACTGGTGCATCCGAGACTGACTGTGCCAATGCCTATGAACTGGGCAAACTAATTGCTCAAGAAGGATGGGTTCTCCTGACAGGAGGCAAGAATGTTGGTGTCATGGACGCGGCGAATACAGGGGCAAAAGCAGCCAATGGTCTAACAGTGGGTATTTTGCCAACTGCTGACGCTAGTGGTATCTCTAATGCGATCGATATCCCGATTTTCACCGACATGGGCAATGCCCGGAACAATATCAACGTCCTTTCCAGTGAGGTCGTGATTGCCTGTGGCATGGGGGCAGGTACAGCGTCTGAAGTCGCACTCGCTATAAAGGCAAATAAACCTGTCGTTTTGTTGACTGACCATCCAGAAGGTCAACGCTTTTTTTCCAGCCTCTCAACTACTGCCGTATTACTTGCTGAAACACCAGTTGCTGCTATTGAAATTGTCAAAAATTTCTTGAAAAGCCAATTCTAGGGATTAAAGCCCTAGCAACGCTTCTAAGCTTACAACGTAGAAGCTCTGTTCAAGAATGCTTCGCCCAACACCCAAGTTCCAAAGTAACAAAAGAGGATAATCGAACTCCTTAATTTCGAGGTGAAATCTTGTAGGAAACCTGCAACTACCAATAACAGGAACTGCGTCGTCAAAATAGAAACTTTTGGCAGCGTTTCAAATAAATTTGAGCCACTGTATCTTTTGGGTTAATCCGTAGACAGTCTTTAAACAGGTGGACTGCCTCACTAAAAGAACCCAGATTGTAGAGCAGCAGACCTTTTTCAAATTCTTGTTTAGTCGCTAACTTGCCTTCTCGAACTTCTAGAGGATCAGCGTCGAATATCTCATAGACACTAACAGCGGCTGATTTTCCTTTAACTTTCAACCGATCAATAAATCTGAAATTGTATTGGTTATAGTCTTGTAATTGCAAAAAAGTATGATGAGAAATTAATAATGATACACCGTAGTTTTTAGTCAACTCTTCCATCCGAGACGCTAAATTAACGGCATCACCAATCACCGTACTATCCATTCGAGATTCCCCCCCGACTGTCCCCAGCATCAAAGAACCTGTATTAATACCAATACCAATCTGTAGCGGGACATAACCTTGTTTAGCACGATGCTGATTGTATTCTGTCAGCGTTTGCAGCATTGCAATTCCAGCTTTAACCGCACTATCAGCACCACCACTAAACAATGCCATAATTTCATCGCCAATATATTTATCAATGAAACCTTGATTTTCAATAATCGCTGGTTCCATACGAGATAAATAAGCATTAATAAATTTAAAATTTTCTTGGGGAGTCATGCTCTCTGAGAGCATGGTAAAATCGCGGATATCAGAGAAGAGAATCGACATCTCTTTCTGCACCTGATCGCCGAATTGGACATCAACTATGCTTTCTTTATTCAATAGCTGAAGAAATTGACGAGGCACAAAGCGTTCATAAGCTTCGTTGAGTGCAAAGAGTTCATGGGTAAAGTTTTGGCTCTCAGCTTCTGCCCGTTTACGTTCAGTAATATCTTGAAAGGCAATGATTGAATAGATAACGTTTCCCTTGTCATCAAAAATTGGTGTTCCCCAACTCTCGATTGGGATAACCTTATCGCCTCTATGGATTTCTAGATTATCAGCCGTTGCATTTTCACCCTTTAATGCCCTCATTCCAGGAAGTTGGTCACTAGGATACAGTGTGTTAGTTCCTGCAACATAGATTTGAAAAGCCTCCGGCAATTCTTCCGCCGAGACGAACGGTGCCCTCCCCTGGCAAAGTAACTGCTGCGCCATCTGATTGCCGTAGTAGGGTTTGCCGTTAGCATCCAGAACGCCGACACCGACAGGCATAGCTTCCAGAAATTTCTTCAGCTTCTTCTCACCTTTGCAAGCCATGTCCTGAGCGCTGTTGTATAGTAAATCTTCTACAGCATCGCCATGTTCAGTGGCTGTTTCTAATAAGATTTCTAGATCAGCTTTGTCTCTAGTAATATCTGTCACCAGCGACTGAAGTTCCGAGGCTAAAGCCTGGAGTACAGCTTGAGCGCGTTGGCGTTCAACAATTTCGGCTTGTAGTTGTTGGTTTGACTGATGCAACTGAGCTTCAATTGCGTCAGCATGGGCAGTTGTCGTCTCTAGCAAAATCTCCAAGTCAGTTTTGTCCTGCTTTAGGTCTTTTACTTCCTGACGCAGCCTTTCGATTTCTAAAATAAGCTGTTGCGTTGATACTTGTTGTGCCTGCATCGTCATCGTCTTAAGGTTTATACCTTGACAAAAACTATATTGTGTAAAAGACCTGTATAACGATGCACCTTGGATCACTATGCCAATTCCAGTTGCAAAGAAGGCATTAGTCGCTGCAAGTTCTTCAAAGACTTCCCTTGCCAGGGGATGTTTTTAGAGCCTTGCAGGACCATTTGAATATTTCCTTGCTGACGAACCTTGATCACGAACTTTGACAGCACGTTGATCCCTGAACTATTAAGAAACTCTAGCTCTCGTAAGTCTAGAGTAATCCTTTGTGGCTCTTGGTCAGCGAGATTAGTCAATAACTTCACGATTGGCGCATATTCTTCCGTCCCGCTTAAGCGGAGTGAACCCTGGCAGATCACTGTTTCAATATCTGGGTCGTAGTAGATGCAGTAATCTTCAGTCTTAATCTCCATCATCCCAAAGCTCTTTGCATAGTCTTAGTTGTTTTCGTAACCTATAGGGTCAACTGCACCATCGTCGTTACAGCGATCGCTTCTGGATCGTTTTGGACGCTCTCGAACTTCCAGCCTAGCTTGGCTTGATAATCGTTCATCATGGTCAGAAGCCCTAAACGAGAAGCGTGTTCATGCTCGTCATCTGCATTTTGTTCCAGATGACGAATATACAACTCGTCAGGGTCGGAGGTTGTTAACTCCTGGATGTAGTTCTGAAACGTCGCGATCTCTTTGGGATTGACACTGTTAGTTGCGAGAAACACAAGTCTGTCACTATGCATTTGAAGAGTCAAGCTAATCGGGTAGTCTGAGGTTTCGTCAGTAAACTTCATGGCATTCTCTAACAACTCATTGCCAATAAAGCTAACAGCGCTCTTTACCTCTCTTTGGATGTCATCTTCACTAGCAGCCTCCTCATTTCCCGGAAAAAACGTCGAAAAGTAGTCAGCCATAAAATCAGCCGACAACCCATTGGTTCTCCAGCGCTGCTTAACTGGCACAGAACTAGGCGAAAAGAAAAGAGTTAAGTATTCCTGAACAACAGGCAGATCCTCATGGAAATCCCCAAATATCTGAGTCATGTCGATAGTATGTATTCCCTTGGACTTGATATCACTTGTTAATTGCAACTCACGAATAACGAATGACTACTTCTGTTTGAGTATCAGCAAAGTGATGTCATCGTAGACCTTTTGCTCACCGATATGCTGTCGAACATCCTCAACAACGGCTTGCCTGATTTCCTCTGTTGACCGATGCCAGTTGTCGCCTAGCACCTCACAAAATCGCTCAATCCCGTATCGTACCCCTGACTGATTTTCGGCTTCAGTAATTCCATCAGTGTATAGAACTACCACGTCTTTTGGGTTCAACTGTACTTGAGTATTAGCGACGAAATCGCTAATATCGGCTTCTAAACCAATGGGAAAGCCTAAATCTATTGTGTCAAACCGTTCTATCTGACCACCAGAGCGCACGACAATCATCTCCTCGTGTTGACCGCTCAAGCACAGAGTACCCTCGTGGTAGTCCAATAAGGAGAGGGTAAGATTTTTATCTGAATTCATTCGCTGCACGTTGTCGTAAATCACCCGATTTAGCACATTCAAGAATTTAGTAGGGTCAGTTTCATTGTTTGCTAGAAGGGTACGCACTGCCGTTTGTACCATAATCATCAATACGCCACTTTCCAAACCGTGTCCGGTTACATCTCCAATACCAATTTTGACTAACCCGTTGTAAGTCAGAACGTCGTAGTAGTCGCCTCCTACCTCTTGTGCTGGCTCCATAAAACCAGTAATCTCCAGTTCGGGAATTGACTGGAGTTCCTCCTGTTTCGGCAATATCATCTGTTGTAGTTGGCGTGTTATCTCTAGTTCCGCCTTCATCCGGAGATTTTCAGTCTTGAGGCGCTGGTTGAGGAGTGTTATTTCCTGGTTGGCTTCGTTGAGTTCAGATGTCCGTTCTAGAACACGTTGTTCTAACACCTCATTTGCCTTTTCTAATGCAGTAAAGGACTCGCGTAACTTTTGAGCCATGTGATTGAACGCCTGAGCCAGAACTCTGAGTTCCTTGACACTATTCGTTTCTACTTTTTGTTCTAATTCTGGACGAGCAAGATCTGAGGTAGCGGCTTGCTTCGCTAATATCCAAGAGGCATTGCTCAAACGCCAAATCGGCTGAGTAATTGAACGGGCGGTAAGAATGCCCAGTATGATTGCCAAAATTAAAGCGGCTAGACAAAGGAGAATTGTAGAGCGGGTATTGGTATTGATACGCTCCATGAAATCTGATTCTGGGACTACCACTACAATCAACCAGTCAAGACTTGAACCACTTTGGAAGGGTAGCACTTGTACAAATTGCCTCTGTCCTTCTAGGACAAAGTTGAGTTGTTGGCTGTTACGAATTTGGCTGAAGTCACCGAATTCTTTCACCAAGTACTGTGCAGTGGAGCGAATCAAGATTTCTTTGCTGTCTGTGGCTCTCAAGCGTTTCGCCTTACCCTCTACTATGAGGAATGGCTGCTCCGTAGTGGAACTTCCGATTAAATCTCCGGAACGCTCGACAATGAAGGTCTGTCCCGATCGCGAAATTTTCAGACTTTGAAGGAAATTACTGATTTGTGAGAGGGTTTGTTCGCCTAGAAGTACCCCCTTAAACCTACCTGTCTTGTCGTAGAACGGATAGGTAGCACTGATATCAAGCCTGCGATCGCTGAAAGATACGCTAACTTCATCCCAACTGGGGCTGCCTAGTTGTACGGCGCTTCGATACCAAGACCGAACCCTAGCATCGTAGTTGGGTCTGTTGAATAGCAATTTAGTGCGATCGCCTCGGTTGTCTACAGCATATCTCCGCATAGCGCCACCCGTAGACTCGTTCGCTACGACGATGTATTGCTCAAGACCGTTAGCCCCAACGAATTCTCCCCGCTCGTTGGCGAAAGCAATCGTAGCCATTTCAGGGAACAATTGGGTCTGTGCCCAAAAGTAGCGCTCCAGGCTCTTTGAATCTTCTAAACTCAACAGACCCTGCCTGACAGCATTAGCATTAATTTGATTGATCAGATGGGGTGTCGCCATGTAGGTTTTAAGATGCTGGTAGATGCGGGCAGCGATTTCAAGGCGTAACTGGGTGGCTAGGTCGTTGACTGCCTGCTGACCGTTGCGTAAGGAAAGATACCCCGTTAAGCCCACCGCTGCAAAGATTTGGAGGACGAACGGTACAACAAGTATCAAACGCAGTGACGGTCTTTTAGAAGAAACTAAGCGGTTTAGAACGTTAATTAACATGATCGGGCGATCGCTCCTAAGCTACCTGTTGCTGTTTAAGCATCGGCAAAATGATACCGTCGTCGATATTTTGCCCCCCGATTGCTGCTTTGCCTCGTTGGTTACAGTTTTGGAACTTACCCATAGCACCCTTGTCTAAGCCGGAGCTTGTGAGGCGATTAAAGAAATGGTGCAGCTTAGATAGCCTTGCATTATGTTAATCAGGCGTAAGTCCTAAGGGTTCGTATAAGAATAACTAGACTAACATGGCGGCTCGATTCCAAAAACCGAAACAACTACTTGTTTCGGTGAATTGACACTCATAACCCGGAAAAAGGGAAGCAAACTTTTGACAGAACTTCTGAATGACGAGATTAGGAATTGATGAAATAGCCCTAATCAAAATAAAAGGAAATTTCTGTGCAATATTAATAGACAAGCGAGAAGTCTAAACTCATCGGGATAATAGATGGAAGGACACCTGAAGAAATTAGTAAAGTGCCGAAGAAATCGGGGAAAGAGGTCTTATATAAAATAGAATAAGTAACTATAGACTTGTGAAATATTACAAAAGTTTAGTCATAGGAATCATGCCAAACACTCAAGCCGTATTAAAAAAATAGATTCTTCCACTAAACTAGAACCGACGATTAGCGTTTAGTTCACATTTTGGGAAAATTGCTTGAGACGATAACCTAAACCATGAACAGTTTCTATAAAATCATCAGGCGCACTTACTGCTCGGAGTTTTTTGCGTAAGCTCTTGATGTGAGCTTTGACTGTATCTTCCTCTGGAGGATTGTCAAGTGACCAAATGTGTTCAATGATGACACTGCGGCTAAGTATCCGCCGTTCATTGCGTAAAAGGAGTTCCAAAAGACTATATTCTTTGCCAGTCAAGCGCAGAGATTGGTTCTTGTAGCTAACTTCGTAGGTAGCTGGATCAAGATGCAAGTCACCCCAGTTTAGCGTTGGTGATAATGAACTACTTCCCCGTCGTAGCAAAGCTCGAATCCGAGCAAGTAATTCTTCTAAATCAACAGGTTTGACCATGTAGTCATCAGCGCCAGCATCCAAGCAGCTAACTTTATCGGATGTTGTGTCATGGGCAGTTGCCATCAAGATTGGCATTTGGTAGCCATGAGAGCGTACCCGCTTGCACAAATCAATGCCACCCAGCTTAGGGAGTGTCATATCTAGCACAATTAAGTCATAGTCAAGGTTTTTGATTTGCCCCCAAGCAGTTTCTCCATCTGTAGCGACATCAACTACATAACGCTGATCTGCGATCGCATCGGCTAGTACCTCAGCGAGACTAGGCTCATCCTCTACTAAAAGAATCCTCATAAAAGCTAACTACAATATTTTAGAGTTGGTGCCAGTGCGATCGTATCAAGCACATAAGCTTAACGCAGTACTGATGCTTCCCGTTGGAAAACTTGGTGAACGGCTGATTGTAATTATTTAGCCAGTGCATTACCTGCTTTGAGAAGCATCACACAGCTTGGCGCATGGGTGATCTTGCTATCCATCACCATTTGTACTGCTACATCTAAGGGCATACGAACTCTTTCGATTGTTTCTGTTCCTTCTTGATGTGTTTGTGTAAATGTTAACTGCTTCACCAGAAATAGATACACAGGACAATGAACGATTGATGTATCTAAATCAAAGATTCCTAAATTGCTCCATTCCTCGGCTTTGATTCCAATTTCTTCTTGAACTTCACGTTGTGCCGCTTCTAGCGGAGGTTCATCCTCCTCAATCGCACCGCACACGACTTCGATGCTTTCTTTCCCAAGAGCATAGCGAAATTGCCGAGTAAGATACACGGTTGCATCGCTATCTATCGGCAGAATAGCAACACCAGGTTTCATTGTAACGGTGGAATACATACCGGGTTGCCCGTCAGGTTGAACAACCTGGTCTTCACGGACATTGATAAATGAATTTTGATACTTTCGACGCTTTTCTTGTATCGTCCAAGGACCGTACTGTTCTGCCATGAGCTGTTCCCTTGCTATAACGTAAACAAGGCTATCCTCAAGTCAAGCTAAGGTACATGTGTCTGAGGTAGGGGAATCCAGTAAAGGGTCATCGTGCGGTATGTTTTCAGCAAACTGACAAGAAGCGATCGCCTTCCATTGCTGCTCCTCATGTCTCACACTCAGGCTTCAACGGCACGGCTCACCCAGAGGAAGACCATTACGCTGTAGAACTTGATTATTGGCTCCCAGCATTCTCACTTCACAAATCTTGGCTGCTCTCGTTAAAAGTATACCGAAGACACCATTGGTGACTTGATCACGTAGAGTTTGTCCAGTGCTAAAACTTACTTCTACAGCAACGACTTTGGAGCTAAGAGCGCGTCCAGAAATGAATGTCTTGTCATCATCTACATTTTTGCCCTCACTAACCTCTGAACCTGAACTGTACCAAACCAGACCCATTGGTGAAAATTCAGTAAGGTAATCTGCTGCTAGACTTTGCGACCTTAATTGCCAAACACTGCTCTTATGTTCAACAGGACTCGTATTCGTAATACGATAAGACGTTTGCCCTAGTGATTGGGAAACCTTCGCTTGTCGCCAAACAGTGTTCTCATGGACAACCCATGCCGTATACAAATTAGCTTGTAAAATTGATGTTGTAGCATCACGACAAATCTGTCTGTAGAGTACCATTACGCCTTGCGAATACTTGATAGTACGCAGAATGCGGAAATCTCCAAGAACCATAGCTTCTGGAGCGTAAGGCTGAGAACACGTAGGTGAGACAAATACATGATGACGAAGGGCATCTTCAGGGCTAGGAGCAACAGGGAAGGAGAATTGATCAACATAGATCGTCGGTGGACTCTTGCTGTCGCGTTGTAGTACCTGACCATTAGCGCCTAGTACCCTTACCTCACGGACTTCAACAGCTTCTGGTAAAGCCATCGCCAAGATGCCATCCTTGCCTTCGTCCCGTAAAGTCTTACCGTTATCAAACGTCGCCTCTACAGCAGCGACTTTGGGTGTAAGAATTTCACCATAGATTACTGCGTGGCGATCACCTCCAACATTCTTTTGGTTGAGTTTAATGCCGTAGTGTACAAGTTCTCCTGGTGGCTGTGGCAAGACTTCAAGATGATCTCCACTACCTGATGCTTGCCAACCTAATCCTTTTCGTACCACGACTTGATGCCCTAAAAAGTTTCTGTTTTCGATTGGAATAGCGTTTTCACTGCGGCAATTAACCTTGTAGACAACAATTTTTCTCGCTGACCACTTGCGGGTGTTCAAAACGTTGAAATCTTCTGCAACAGTATTTTGAGGACAAATATTACCTAAGTTTCGACGGACAACATCTTCAGGGCTAAGAATAAAGCGGTTGAGGCTATAACCAGCAGTTGCACACAACAATAGTCCAACTAAGGCAAAAACTAGCTTGTTTCTTTGCATCTCTCAATACCAACTAGTATGAGAATTTAAGTGCTTCCTTCGCAAGGTTTAAAAACTGCTGCACCAACTACACGAGCGTGGAACTCCAGGAAATTGGTAGCGCTCACAGCGTAGCCTTACCCTTCACAAAAGGTTTCTTGTTCAATCTTAAGTCAGTTCAATTGCCCTTAATAATTTCTATGCAAAATGATACAGGAGCCAGAATTCACAATTGCTCTATGCAATTGATACTAGCGCCTGAACTGTCTACCCCAACTATGGGTAATAGACTGAACTTTACATAACACTAGATATCAAGAATCACCATTGCTGTCCAACCGTCATCGTTTTTTTCTAATTGAAAACGGTGTAACGTAACAGCTTTGACATCTACCCGTTGTTCGTGTCTTTCCAAGTCAAGCGTTTCTCCTTGAGTCACTGCACTTAGATGATATTCTCCGTTCTTCTCCTCAATCTGAACCTGCTGCGATCGCAACAAAAGTAACTCACTGTCCTTGTAGTAGACGAATTCTTGCAGAAAATTGAACAGGAGCATATCTAGTTCATCATTTTCCAAGGTGAAAGTGCGTGTTTCTTTTAGTGCGATCGCATCCAGATTATCAATCATCACGTTAATCGTTGCATCACCTGCCGCTATGAAAATCTCCTCTAAATCTTTTCCCCAAGCGTGAAAAGCAATATCAGCAGTGGCAACATCTTCAAGAAACTCATAAGGCATAGAACTATTGCTCACACGTCTTTAACTGACTAATAATTTCTTCTTTGCGATCTCTCAACTGTTTGCCGATAAAAACTAGCTCCGTTCCCTCTTGTTCAAATCGCTCCAAATCCCAGCGTCCAGCTACGAAATTAAACAAATAGGTACCTGAATCAAACTGGATAAAACCTTTTGCCCGATACACGTCTGTCTCAAGACTATCAGCAAATCCCTCAAAACATTCAGGATTAAAGGTAGCTTCCGAAGTGTAGCTGAATGATTCAAATTCGGGTTGGTGAACGTGATGAGGTGGTTTTTCAACTCGCTCCCTTGCAATACCAAATAGCAAATCCGTATCTACTTGACCCCGTTGGGTGTGCAAAATTGAGGCGACTTCATTAAACGAGTGCAACTTCTCTTCTATCGCTTTTAACTCGCTTTTAGACACCAAATCAACCTTATTTAAGAGAATAGTGTCTGCTCCTTCAATTTGCAGCCGAGTTGTGTGTCCTACAGACGGATATTTCACCATTGCATCCGCATCAATAACTGTCACAACTCCATCCAGTCGCACTTTTGGTAAACTCTCTTGAATATCGAATACCAGCGCATCTGGCTCTGCAACTCCAGTTGTCTCCACCACAATGATATCTGGGTCAACAGTATCAATAATTTCCTCGACAGCCGCTTCAAACTCACCCAGCAGTGAACAGCACACACAACCCCCACCGAGGTCTGCCATCTCGACATTTTTCCCGGCAATGATTTTACTATCGATCGCAATTTCGCCAAATTCGTTCATCAGAATAGCGATTTTGCTGGAAACCGTATTGAGGATGTGACGTAGTAGTGTCGTCTTTCCGCTTCCAAGCGGCCCAGTAATAACTGTGAGTGGTGTGCGTACTTGCATACTCTACCCCTTAACATTTCCGATTGGAGTCAGCCGAACAACCCGTTTGCTAATTCCAGCTAACTCAGCCGCTTCAATGACATCCTCAATATCTTTGTACGCGCCACCCGCTTCCTCTGCTAGTCCAGTTTTTGAAGTACTGCGGACATAAATGCCTTTACGCAACATATCCCTTTGGAGTTGGTCTCCCTGCCAAGTTTTCCGCGCCTTTGTTCGACTCATTGTTCGTCCGCTACCATGAGCAGTGCTGAAGAATGTCTGGTCGCCAGTAGGTACGCCAACCAACAAATAAGATCCAGTTTCCATACTGCCGCCAATGATAACTGGCTGACCAATTTCCTGATACCGCTCCGGCACATCTTCCATCCCTGGTCCGAAAGCACGAGTTGCACCCTTACGATGGACAAGAAGCGATCGCTCTTTCCCATCAACAACGTGACGCTCTAACTTAGCTGTATTGTGAGCTACGTCGTAAACCATGTGCATACCCAAGTCTTCCGCAGAACTTCCAAATATCTCCGAAAACACCTCACGGATGCGGTGCAGAATGACTTGACGATTAACATAAGACATATTGATGCCGCACTTCATCGCCGCAAAGTAGGCTTGACCTTCAGGAGAATTGAGAGGCGCACAGGCAAGTTCCCGATCTAAAATCTTGATGCCGTACTTGCTCTCCATCACTTTTAGAAAAACTTGTAGATAGTCGGTTGCTACCTGATGACCAAATCCCCGACTACCACAGTGGAACATCACTACTACTTGATCTGGGCGAGTAATTCCCATAGTTCGGGCTAAGTCACGATCAAAAATGTGTTCCTTTCGAGCTACTTGAATTTCAAGATAGTGGTTGCCAGAACCTAGAGTCCCGATTTGGTTGAAACCTCGATCAATTGCCTTTTCACTAATCTTTGAAGCATCGGCACCCTTCATGCAGCCGTTTTCTTCAATGAGTTCCAAATCTTCTTCCCAACCATAGCCATTACGGAGACACCAACCAGCACCTTCCTCGACAACCTGCCGAAACTCTTGCCGCGAAATCTTCACAAAGCCAGTGCTTCCTACTCCAGCAGGAACCCTTTGGTAGAGCTTATCTACCAGCTTTTTGATACGAGGTTTGACTTCATCGTAGGTCAGGTTAGTTACCAGCAAACGCATTCCACAGTTGATGTCAAAACCGATGCCACCAGGGGAAATGACACCCCCTTGGTCTACATCCATCGCTGCCACTCCACCAATGGGAAACCCATAGCCAAAGTGTCCATCAGGCATACACAAGGCGTACTTCGTTATCCCTGGAAGCGTTGCTACGTTAGTAACTTGGTCATAAACGGCTTCGTCTAATTCCTGTATTATCTTCTCTGTCCCATATATCCGGGCAGGAACGCGCATACCCTCTTTGTAGGAAACAGGGATTTCCCAAACTGTGTCAGAAATTCGTTTTAAACCTTTCATCATAACCATTCGCTCTACTCCCGCTTATCTCCTATATCGGTTGTCTTCCAAACGTTTTGCAACAAAACCTTGGGGGTTAGTAGTGGGAGTATTCAATTACACTAATACAATTGTTCCGAGCATAACGTTATGGCTTTGTCTGAACCTCTCCCTAAAGGAGCGGTCTAGGGTTTAAAACTCAGGCTGAAGCCTCCTGCCCTCTACCTTCTGCCTTTCAAGCTAAATTCTTTACAGCTAATTGGTTTCGGGGAAAAGGAAAAAGAGGAAAGGTATGTATGAAATTACCTTTCCCCTTTTGCTGAGCAGTTGTTGTAAATTAAAGCTGCGATCGCTTATACCACTTTGGATTTTGGATTAGTGGACAACTCCGCTAGATGGCAGCAGCTTAATGAATCTCGAAAAGCGACCACCAATCATTATCATCTCGCCCTGCAAAACCTGTAACTTCCTGCTGACTTGCCGTCCAATTAGGATGGGAGTACCCGAAGTGAGAGTGCAGAGCATGATTGGTATTAACGTGAATCAGCCTCATTCGCCGATTCGTATCCCAAACTCCACCACCTTCGATTTCAACTCGCCAGTTATCATTGTCATCGCCAAAGCCGTTGTCACCGAAACAGGTAACTTCTTGCTGACCCGTTACTGGGGAAGGGATTCCGCCATGACTGTGTAAGTTTCTCCCAGTTAACCCATGCTGCAAGCGAATAATGTCACCATTTTGAACGGGTTGCCCTGCCCTATGGTTGTCAGGTTGCCCATGCGCTCCTTTAATAATCCAGAGATCGTTATCATCTGCCCCCTCATAAGCTGTTACCTGTTGCTGACCGGATGTACTGCGGTGACCATAATTGAGTGGGTGTGAGTGCAGGGTTCTAACGGTTGCAAGATGGCGCAGCTTGATTTTATTTCCGAAGGTTGCGATCGCACCTGGAGTACTTGGCGCTAATTGGCTAACACGATAGCGAACGGTGTAATTCCAAGTAGACCATCCGAAAACTCCGCCGAGGCTACGTCCACTAAAGTTCCACTCTTTAATTTCTGTGCTAGGAACTCCTACTGGGATGTCTATTGTTGTTTGACCGAGCTTATCATCTTTGTCATGCTGGGCAAAGAACCCAACGACTCGAACCGCTCCTCGCAGAATTGCGGCCGCTACTTGGTTGGGGTCTGGGTTTTGACTGTCAACTGGCCCCTGCTGTATCTGTGGGTCACGGGGTAGTTGCTCAATTTCTCCTGCGATCGCATCGGTTAATTGGGTAACCCATTCTCCATGCTTAGCCCAGTCTCTGGCTGCATCTTCATCAAAGGCTTGCAGACCAATGTGAACACTTCTGTTCTCTGGTACTTCGGCATCAAACATGACGCTGCGATCAGCAGCAAATGAACGAGTTTGATTGTTATTAATCCACAGTCGATTGGTTAACACAGGTTGCGTTTGTCTTCCGTCCGACACACCACCAACTAGATACAATGTGTCAGCTCCAGTAACATCCTCTGTATCCCTGCACAATACTTCTACTAATTCGATCCGAACTCGCATAAATTTCTCCTGAGATTAAGTCAAGAATTGATGACTTCATAAGCTCCAGTAGAAGGTGTTGTGGTTCCGGACTGAACTTTCCAATTCACACCACAAAAGGAACTGGCACACAATCTAATTGACGAATAAAAATTCAGGTATAAATATTCAAAACTTTAGATTTTTGTTCATGGGAATAAACCAAAAAATGTCTTCACCCGATCGGGTGATACAGTTGGGTGAAGTGCAACTGCCTATTCACGCTTTAGTATTTAAACGGTTTATAAATCAAGACAACCAGACACCAAAGCCTTCTTGGCTGTTTAGATGGGTTTTCATGTTGATAAGGGACAGTCTTTTTGAAATAGGAAAAGTAGGAGTGAATTTTTGTTTTTTATTTTCTCCTTTCCTAAGTTCAAAACTATGACTTCCAGTCAATTGAAAACTATTGTAGGAAAACGATTGTCTACTTCCATTGGCATAAGTTGCCATAGCTCAAGAGATAAGTGTAGGCAGCACTAGTTATTTGACTTTTGGCAAAAACTTTGATGATACACTACGAACTTAAACCACTTAGCCTCGGCTATCGTCTTACAGTCTGGGAGTCTGCCCCAGTAACACCAAGCCGTGTGGAGCCTTTCCACTTTAAATTAAACTTCACCATCGTTTCTCTAAGAGAAGCGCAGAATATCCTAAACCTAATTCCAGGAGAAAAGGCAAATGCCTTGAGTCCTAGTAGTAGTGAGTGAGATTATGTCTGTTTGCTCACGTTGTACTATGTAAGAACTTAAAGGGTTACTCTCAGATTCCCTGCCAATTGTTCAGCCCCTTGAACTATGTTGAATCTGCCAGCCTGTCTCTCAGTCAAGTTTCTCCCTGGTGCTGAGCGAATCAACCAGCCGTACCGCCTTACTGGTCAGCAACCGGATAATCTCTGTGGTCCTTACTGGGCTTCGATGCTGCTTCAGGCTCATGGGGTTGCAGGTGTTGATGTGACGCAACTAGCATTGTTAGCAGACTCAAAGTTACCAATCGGTGATCCGACTCATTGGGTGCCACCAGGAGCAAGTTCACGTCAAGACTATTCTCAACCCCTGCCAGAGACGGCTAACGTTCAAGAGGCGGGTACGGCTGCAACAGGGTTAGTAAACGCTGTGTCCCAAGCCTCATCGGGGCGTTATGCATTAGTGCCGCTTCGTGCCAACTGGTCACCAGAGAGCGTTGAAACTTTAATTGCTTTGTGCCAGAACAATCGTAGTTGGGAGGCAGTACCACTTTGCAACGTGCAAACAGGGCATCTATGGGGTTCGCGTGTAGCCTTGACAGATGCTTTGGCTTACCTCGGTGGTGAGGATATATCACCGCCCGAAGCCGATTGGGATGTCGGTCACTTTGTGACGCTAGCGGGAAGCGTTGAAGGAAATCAGCGATCGCTTCTCCTTGTCCGCGACACCTACCCAATCTTTGGCTGGGACGGCTACCACTTGCAACCACAAGATGCGATCGCCTCCGCCCTCCGACGCGATGATGGTAAAGAGGGCGGTGTATTTTTATTCGTTGCGGCAGAGAATCAGGCTGAGGTAGAACAACAAGCTAGGGAACAAAGCTTTGATATTGCTAGCTGGGATAACGGAACCCCAGTACGTTGTGACGGACAATCCCAAAGTAGTTAGGCAAAGTCAGAAGGGTTCTCGATTGGAGAGTTTGTTGCCTCCAGAAGAACCTACTGACGCATCTAGGCAGAGATCTCTGTACAGTTTCTCCTGCAAGCAGTTCCATCTAACATTTCTATAAAAATGTCAAGGATAAAGAACCCCCTTTGCAATGAGTGACACAGTAGGTTAAAAACAAGTCACACCTGCTTTATGGCTAGATGTTCCACTCGCGATCAGCTTGCAGCAGCGCCTTAGTAAAGCGGAACGAAGTTCAGCACTATCGCAACCATCAAGCCATTACAACTTACGACAAGAGGTAAGGATGTCATTCACGGCCAGTGTCATTACCGCCAAAGACTGGGGAGCAAAGCCCCCAAAACAATGGTCAGAGATAACTCGACCGCAGTACATCATCATTCATCATACGGCTACCCCGAATCCCCCCAATGATGCCTCGAAAGGAACGCTAACAGGAGCAAAGGAGTTTGCCAAAAGTGTTCAAAAAGCCCACATGGATGGCTTTGGTTGGGTAGATTCTGGTCACAACTTCTTAAACACCACTACTGGATTTCTGCTAGAGGGCAGACAAGGCTCTTTAGCGGCGATTGTACAAGGGCGTAGTGTTCGCTCTGCTCATGCAGGTAACACTAAGGGTAATGAGTCACCAGGAATTGAAAATGAAGGTACCTTTACCACCTACCAGATGAAAGTCCTGCAGTGGAATAGTTTGGTTGAGTTATGTGCTTCGATTTGTTCGTCCTGCAAAATTAGCCCAGACAATATTCGAGGACATCGAGACTTTTCCCCAACACAATGCCCTGGTGATTGGTTGTACAGCCAATTACCTCGATTACGCAACGAAGTCCGACAACGCATTGATGCTTCAGTCGAAGACTATCTGCGGGAAGGCTCTACAGGAACGAAAGTCAAAGAACTACAGCAACTCCTGAAAGCCAAAGGCTTTAATCCGGGTCCAATCGACGGTATTTTTGGCTCTGGTACAGTACAAGCTGTTGTTTCCTTTCAGAAGTTTAACGGGTTGAAGGCAGATGGTGTAGTTGGTCCCGCAACTTGGCAGGCGCTGTCGGTTGTTCCTGTCCTGCCAGAATCCCCACCCGCAACGCTGAGTCTAATTGACACTTATAAGTATTATCGTGGCTTACCTCACCAGGATCAGGCGATCGCTTGGTTGCAAGGACAAGTCTCAAAACAAGTGTTGGAAGAATTTTCTCAAAAATGGCGAGATACACCCTCACAACCCTTTCTACCACTTCAACTTGGAGCCGTTAGTCCAGAAGTTAAACAACTCCAACAGCGCCTACAACAGCAAGGATTGAACCCAGGAGTTGCTGACGGAATCTTTGGTGCTGGAACACAAGCGGCTGTAATTGCCTTTCAAAAAGCTAAAGGAATTTCGGCTGACGGAATTGTTGGAGAAAAAACCTGGACGACGCTAAATCTCAGCTAGAGTCAAGCGACTAAGGATTAGACTATCGCCAGTTTATGTCTTTAGAGGAGTTGACACGCTAACCTCTTCAAAAACATCACCCTAATTCAGGAATCCCCAAACCTTCTGTAGTGATATATTTTGGCTGGGGTAGTTTTCGTTAGTTCACACTTCTTACACCATGCCTTCATATTCAGGTGATGTTGAACTTTCTGTAGTCGTTCCCGTGTACAACGAGGAGCAGAATCTTGACTATCTGTTTGAGCGATTAACCTCTGTCCTTAATCGCCTCAACATGACCTATGAAATTGTTTGCGTGAATGATGGAAGTAAAGACAATACAATTGAACGACTGATTGAACATCATCAACAAAACCCTGCCATTAAAGTCGTTAATCTGTCTCGAAATTATGGCAAGGAAATTGCTCTGAGCGCAGGTTTGGACTATACCTGTGGTGATGCTGTTGTACCCATTGATGCTGATTTACAAGACCCACCAGAATTAATTGCAGATCTGGTTGCAAAGTGGCGCGAAGGCTATGATGTTGTTTTGGCGACTCGTCGCTCACGTCAAGGAGAAAGCTGGATAAAGCGCCTCACCGCTAATGCATTTTACCGAATTATTGATCGCATTAGTCATGTCCCGATTCCCCGCGATACGGGAGATTTCCGCTTAATAGACCGTCGTGTGGTTGATGCTATTAAGCAACTGCCAGAACGCAATCGTTTTATGAAAGGTTTGTTTGCTTGGGTAGGTTTCAAACAAACTTCGATTCTTTATGACCGTCCCTCACGTTACAAAGGAGAAACAACCTGGAACTACTGGCGACTTTGGAACTTTGCTCTGGATGGAATTACCTCCTTTAGCTTTATTCCTCTAAAAGTCTGGAGTTATATTGGTCTTTTAGTTGCTATTCCTGCATTCTTCTACGCAAGCTTTCTAGTCATTCGTACTGTACTTTTTGGAGTAGACCTACCTGGTTATGCTTCGATCATGGTTGCTGTCCTCTTTTTGGGAGGAGTTCAACTGGTCAGTTTAGGTGTCCTTGGTGAATATCTGGGTCGTGTATATGAAGAGGTAAAGGGGCGCCCACTGTACTTAGTGCGAGAATCTTATGGGTTTGATTCGAGTCAATCAGTTAAACAAAAAGTTCACTCCTCTTAAACCGAATGTCACTAATTGAAGGAAGGTAGAGAAGGTGAGGAAGATGGGAAAGTAGGAGAGGTAGGGTCGAAATTACTCCCCCATCTCCATCATCTCCCTTAACGAGAGTGTAATTCCTCTTAAACCTGATGAACCCAAGGTAAAAGACTCCTAGAAAAAAGTTATTCAGGTGGCAAGTGGAGGGTACAGGAAAGCTGTGCCCTACAGCTATTGATGAGACAATTTATTCTCTGCCCACACAATCCATACTCATAATGACTATGATTTATAAATACACTCAAAAAGCTTGCAAGAATAGTCGGAGGTTTCACAGTGGCTCATCTCCAGCAACGCCGCTCTCAAAACGTGAGTGGTGAGTTTTATGTTGATAGTACCTGCATTGATTGTGATACTTGCCGATGGATGGTTCCGGAGGTGTTTCATAGTGCTGGTGGGCAATCTGCGGTTTATCATCAACCGACATCAGAAATAGAACGATTGCGATCGCTTCAAGCGTTATTAGCTTGTCCTACGGCTTCCATTGGCACTGTTGAAAAGCCGAAGGACATCAAAGAAGCACAACAGAGTTTGCCGATTTTAGTAGCAGAAAATGTCTATCACTGTGGCTACCATGCCGAGGATTCCTACGGTGCAGCTAGCTACTTCATTCAACGCCCTGAAGGAAATGTTTTAGTAGATTCTCCTCGTTTTACGCCGCCACTTGTTAAGCGTATTGAAGAAATGGGTGGGATTCGCTACTTGTACCTGACGCACCGAGATGATGTTGCCGATCATCAGAAATATGCTGAGCATTTCAAGTGCGATCGCATCTTGCATAGCGACGAAATCAACAGTGGAACGCGAGATGTTGAAATTCAGCTATCTGGCTCGGAACCCTTTGAGCTAGCTCCTGATTTATTAATTATTCCCGTTCCTGGTCACACCAAAGGTCATACAGTTTTGCTATACAACAACAAGTTTCTGTTTACTGGTGACCATCTGGCTTGGTCAGACGAGCTTAATCAGCTAATTGCTTTCCGAAGAGCTTGCTGGTATTCCTGGACAGAGTTAACTAAATCAATGCACAAGTTGGTGAACTACTCATTCGAGTGGGTACTGCCTGGTCATGGACGTCGCTACCATGCAGATGCAAAGACAATGAACCAACAGCTACAACAGTGCATTAATTGGATGAAGTCCACTAAGTAGCAAAAGGCAGAAGGCAGAAGGCAGAAGGCTTATCAGTAGTACGTGGTTGTTTGGGCTCTTAAATCTGTCCTAACCTTTATGGCTACAGCTATGGATGTATTTTTCCGTACTTTACCCATAACGTTTGCTAGAAGCATTGATCACTCGCCAGCTAGTCAAACTGTGGAGGCAGTTCCGAAGGAGAAAGGCGATCGCTAGTAGAGGGAGCAGGCGAGTTTAGGGAGGGAATAGATGGTTCTGGTGTTGGGGAAGGGGAGGAGGTTGAGGAGGGGCGTGAAGGTGACGTTGAGGGGGGTGTTGAGGGTGACGATGCACCTGATTGTTCTTGCATCGCCTCTGCGTTTTGTCGGGCATTTGCCGCCGCAGCAGCAACGGCAGCAGCAGCGGCAGCAGCCGGATCAGTGGGAGTAGGGTCAAACGTCTCAATCGTGACGGAGCGTGTGATTGGTTGCCCTACACCATTGCTTACTTGCAAAGTAATTGTTTGACTTTCCGGTTGCTGGCTGAGGGGAAAAGCGACGGCTCCTTGCAAGGGAACGCTTCCAGGAGAAGGCAACAGTTGTACGGCTGTACTTCCCCCTCCCTCAACGTTCCAAGACACAACCAACGCCAGGGGAGGCTGCCCCTGTTCCATGGGAATTAAGTACTTTGGTCTAGCATCCTGGTTATTGATTCGGAAGTTAAGAATTTGGGCAGGGCGGGGTTGAATCTTGATTGGGTCAGTTTTGGTTGGTTCTGGAGCTTTTGCTGACTCATCTTTGGGGATAGCAATTAATTCAAAAATGTAGTCTCCGGCTTGCCGCACGCCTGTCCCTAGATTCTGGCAGACTAAGACGTTGCCAATCTCACAAAATTCTTGCAACTCTTTAGGAATACCCTGAGCGAAGTTAAAGCGCTGTGGCGGACGAGAGATCGCACCATCCGGGGTACGCCCTACAAGTTGAAGTGCTTGCAGGTCTTGGGGTCGGGTTACTACCCAGTTCAGCCGAATGTCGGATGGATTTGTAATTGCTGGAGAGGCCTGGGTATTACCCCGTGCAGACTGATTCGCTGGTGTATTCTTCGCTTCTAGATAAGCGGCTTGGGTTGGTTTGAACTCAACCACCTGCGGCAAGGGAACTGGGTCAATTGCGATCCGATCCGTTTTCCGAGACTCTAGCGTTTGTCCCCGTCCCCGTTTGGGAATCAAGGTAAGTTCAAAGACATATTCCCCCGCTTGCCGAGCATCGGTGCGAACGTTTCTACACGTTAAAAGGACTTGCTCAAGTGTACAAAACGGTTTCAGCGCTGGGGGCAGGGATTGACTAAAGTCATAGACAAGTGGGCCACTAATTGCCCGACCATCCGGAGCCTGACCAGTAATTCTCAGAGAGCGGATGCGGTTGGGAAACTGAATTTGCCATCCGACTTGTGCGACATCCCCATTCGCCGCCGAGTAACGGGAATCCTCAACATAAAATTCTAAGATTTTTGGGGAAACTGGCGGTCTAAAAAACAACCACCAAATCAGCCAAACCAAAAGCGCCAAAGTGCCTAACCCTGCCAGCACCAAAGGGAGCAGTTGCCACCAGGGACGTGCTGCCCATGTCACATATCCCGGAAGCAAGCTACTGGGTAAGGGTACCTGCTGGCGGTCTTCTAACTCTACCTGAAAGTTCAGCACTCGACCCCCACCCCACAGAGGGCGCCGCCACCACCGGGTCGGCTGTACTGTTAACTTCGCCCGTGCGGTTTCTTTTGGCGTTATTTTGACTTCGTTTGGCTCAAGGCGGTAGGTGCAACTTTCACCTCCATCTAAGTCATTCACCCGCAGGAGAAGCTCACGCTCTGTATTACCGCTATTGACAAGTTGTACTTCAAGTAATCCTGATTGCTCCCTGATTCGACTGATAATGGGTCGCAGGGCAGGTTGGAGTAAGTAGATCGGGAGAACCTGGAAATACACCAAATCTAAAAGATTGAGGTCTGGGTTATTTTCCGAGTACAGCCGCACAGTTGGGATATAGTTCGCTGCTAGGGCATCTGAGGGCGGGGTAATGAGCAGCAAAATTTGACCTTGATCTCCGGGATTGAGACCCAAACTCTCAGCTTCTAGTACTAGCCCCAATCCTTGAGTTTCCTGGGGGTAGGTAATAGTAAACCAAGATTCCGGCAAGTCTGTACAAGTCAAACGGAAGCGATCAACGCGATCGGAGCGGTTGTAGACTAAAACTTGCAGTTGCAGAACACTACTCGGTTGCAGGACAGCAGGCTTTGCTGAACTCGTTGGCGGTTGTATGACGAAGGTCGGGTCACTCGCTTTGACAATGTCAAGACTAGGGGGCAAAATTTCTAGCTGTTGCGAATACCGAGCTGGAGGATATTCTGGGTAATGCTGCGGCGCATCAACGACGAGGAGATAATGAAACGTTCCCGGCAGCACCTCAACAGGTATCTGAAATCGAAAAACAACCTCACCACTTTGGTCGGGTGATAGAGCAAGGTATTCCTGACTCGATTGACACCATTGACGCAACAGAATAGAAAGGTCATCAATAAAAATGTGAACAACAGCACTTTGGCTACCTCTATTGGTTACAGTGACTGCCAGTTCAAACGTTCCTCCTGATGTGACAACATCCTTACCAGAGGAGTTGAGGATAACGGCAAGCGGTTTGCTCGGACTAAGCGACTGTAGCAGGTTGTCGGAGAAGCTGCCTGAAGCGTAGCTATCGGCTAGTGAATCACCTTGGGTAGGAGACGAAGCGCGATAGCGATCGCTGCCAACGTTGAAAATTAAATCTTGCTGCCTGAGTTCTGCAAGTAGCCTGCTGACCTCTTCCTCAGATTTGCGGGTTTGGGCAGCAATCTCAGCTAAGCTGACACCTGCTTCCTGCTGTGCCATCCAGGTAAGGAGTTGCTGCTGCTCGGCAGTTAACCGCCGCAGTTCGACTAAGCTTGACAAATTACGCGGCTGTCCTGCCTCTGAACTCAATTGATTTCCCGTCATCTTCCTACTTCCCTATCCCGATCTTTAAGAGTAGGTGTTAGGTATTGGAAAATTCCTAGCCCCTAACACTTGCCCCTTACTGAGCAAAGCTACTGCATGTGCCACCTGCCAGTGCGGTAGCCTCGTCTATGCTATGCAACCTGACCTGATGATCTTGACTACCGCTGGCAACCAAAATGCGGTCTTTAGTGCGGATGAGGTCTACAGCATTGAGCGGCACTGACGATTGATACAGTGTCTTCCCTTCAATCAGTGCTGGACTGCGAGTGCCGTCTGAGGTCAAAGACCAGAGGACGACTCGCCCATCGTCGCCAGCACTGACGAGATTGCAACCATCAGCACTTAAGGCAACTGAGCGAACGGCGGCTCCACCGTGTCCCGTAGACCAGTCATCGACCTGTTCGCAGGGAGCCTTGTTATCGGCTAAACAGCGGCGCAAATTCCAGAGGGTAATGCTTCCCCGATTATCTGCCGTTGCCAGCAAATCAGGCTGTTGACTTGCTGTTGCCAAACTCATGATGTAGTTATTGAACCCTCCGGTTCGGTATTGCATCTCTCGATTAGTTTCTGTTGCCAAGTTCAGCAGAGTCAGTCGATTGTAGCGACCTGCGATCGCTAAATGATTCTCTGTTGAACCGACAAGGGCAAGGGACTGAACGGCATAGTCAACTTTGAACCCGCGTCGTGGCTTCACCTGGGTGAGTGCGCGTCTTCCGGGTTCTATTCCCCACTGTAAAATCAACCCACTTCCGTGACCACTAAATAACGAGCGAGAGTCTTGGGTGAAGGCAAGGTCAAAAACGCGATCATCGTTTCGATAGGAAAATGACGACTGCCGTTCGCCAAACAGCAAATCCCAAATCTGGATTTGTCCGTTTTCAAATCCCACTGCCACTTGATCATTGTTCACCGGACGGTACCGCACGACGCGCACAGCTTTATCACCCTGCTCCAATATCCCCCGTGATTTAAGATGAGTGCCGTTAGCCTGCCAACGACGGACAGTGCCATCTGTTGACACGCTCACCACCTCATCCGCTTGCCCACTAAACTGGACTGCTGTAACGGGTCCGGTATGTCCCCGCTGGCGACCCAAGATGAGCCAGCCGAGAAGTAAGACGAACAGAATACCCGCTAGCTGTAACCAAAGAGGAATCTGCGGCGAAACACGTAGTTCTAGCGTTTGCGTATCGTTGCGAAGATCGAGACGCGGGTCGGAGACGATCGCCTTAGCTTGCAGAAAGCGCCGTCGCGACCAGCCAATCCACGGTAATCTTCGACGGATAATCAACTCAAGCTGAGCAGTTTCCCCAACCCCTAAGTTGACCAGCCCTGGCTTGACCTCTAAGGTGTTCGTTGCAACTTTCGCTGAAAGGTCTGGCGGTTTGACAGGTGATTTGGCATTGCCCCCAAACCAAGGAAACCACCTGCGCGGTTTTTCGCTACTCTCGTCTTGATAGCGGACATCGACGCTTGCTTCCTGGGGCAAATTGCTCTGATTTTCTAGCTCAAGGGCATAAGTCGCGGTGTCTACTGCCGGATTGAGCCAGCGGCGAGGTTTCATGGGGAGTTGCTGCCGCGTCGGAGAACAACGAAACTCCATAAATCCAGCAGGCAATACAGTTAGTGTTGCTTGAGCTTGGACAGGTACTGCCCGAAGCTGAGTCGCTTCAACACTCAGCGTATAGACTCCACTTGGAGCCTGGGTTGCATCGGGTAACTGACACGCAAATACCGCATCTGCCTGTCCTCTAGCGGGAATGTGGAGCTGTTTTTCTGCGCCATTCGGGAACCAATTTAGGTCTATCCCGCTAAGCCGCAGCGTCACATCAACTGCCTGACGGTTTGAGTTGCTAACGGCTACCGACACATCAATTAAATCACCCGGATACCCCTGAAATTTACGCTCAGATAACTCCAATGTGGGAGGTAAGATACCTGAACCTTCAACGACTAACCGCAAAATCTGTCTGTCTTCATCGTTGAGTTCCCATGAGAAAACCCGCACGGTTAGATTCATCGTGCCCGTGAAGCCTCCCGGAACAGGTGGAACTGCCAAGATTTCGACCTGAAAACGGGTATAGTCTCCCCCTGGAATTTTTGAAGAGATGGCAGGGACTAAACGATACCAACTCGACCCAAGCTTTGGATCAGAGCCTGCTGCCGACAAATCCACCTGAAACGCGGCAAAGCGATCGCTATCATTGTTGACAGTCAACTCAAAAGTTGCTGGGGCACCTCCTGGCTTGTAGTGGAGGACTTGGGTAGAAATCTCAGTGCTAATTTGTTTCGCCATCCGCTCAAAACCCCTACTCAATAACTGGTACTTGCTCGATCAGGGTTTGGGTATGCTCGCTTGCAGTTGTCGTGAACGGTGAAGCTTGCTGAAGCTGAGTCAGTTGATGACGATGCCATGCAAAATGCAAAAGATTGATACCCATCTCTTGCGCCGTTCGGATCGTCTCTCGTGGCAGAGTCAACGCCTCATCCAGTCCCCAACATTGAGCGAGATTACCGACCATGAGGATAATCCCACCCCAGTTAAACAGGTGCAGGGGTTGACCATTAATGAGGGGAAATTGGGCGAATAAAAACGGGTGAAGCCGCAGAGGGTGTTGGTGATTCAGAGAACCTACGCCTTCTAAGGAATAGCCCATTCTTTCTGCTACAGCATTGATGGAATAACAAACCTCTTGAATATGCTGAGCGATGTTTGCGTCTATCGCGCTGATTTCTACCTCTAAGTCTTGCCGCATCACTATCAGTTCTGCCTCATCTCCCAAATTATCAAGGGCAACCTGCAATTCTTGTTTCACCGCAAGTAGTTCATCTAGATTGACCTCCTCAAAGTCAACGACAATCAGCAGCACTCCCCCACGCTCTAAATACTGCCCCAGCGTGTCAATAACGGGTTGCTCAAAGCTGAGTAAGTATTGACGCGGCAGGTAAAGCAGGTCGTAGTTTGATAAGTCTGCATTGGCAAGGAACTGGGGAGTCATTTGCCCAATCTCAGTTTCTCCTTGTAATGTCGGATAGAGTACTGCCACTGCCTGAAGCAGTTGAGAAAGGGTAGACGCAATCTGATTGTCCTGTTGAGTTCCCAATGTCACCTGAGCAACCTGTACAATCCCCAAAGGTCGAGAACAGACTGGCTGTCGGTAACGTAGATCCAACTCGTTCACTCCTGGAAAGAAGACATCAATTGGAGTTTGAAGCCTTACTTCTCCTGATTGGAGATGAATGCGGCACAATTCAACATCCAACTCACTTGGATTTGTCTTTTCAACAATCCGGAACCTTTCCTGAACGCTTTCTCTCCCTGCTGACTGACGCAGTTGATCGGGGTCAACATAGCTAACAACCAAATAAACGACCAATGACTGACTAGGGGGTGGCTCCGATTGAATACGGAAAGGTTCTGGCTGGGACACAATGATTGGGTTCCCCAGTAGATCGATCGCAATTCCAGGCTGAACTTGTAACCAGCGCCCATCTCGGTACTGAGCCGCTACATCCATTGGAGCCGGAATCACCGACACTCCTAGCCCACAGACGACACCCGGTTGATGTAGCGATTGGTGGTGAAAGTTTTGCCGTTGTCGATGATAATCATGAGCGCTTTTCCATCGCTGTGCCGTCATTAATAGACCATCAGCGATCTGGAGTCGTTCAAAAGCTTGAAATGGAGGAAAGGGGAAGAAACGAGACATTTTAAGAATTAAAAATTCAAACTAAAAAATTCAAAATGAGGAAAGCTAGTTTCTATGTACAAATTAAACGCACAACAGCTAAGGGCTAGGTGTTAGCTGCTGTTAATGATTCCTCAATATACAGGTCATACGTGCAAAAAGCAGGTTTTTCCTGGTCAATAATTGAACGTACCAAGCCTTCATCAATTCGCTTTGGCTCTTGGCAACGTAGCCAAACAATAAAGTGATAAGGTCGTCCTCCTCCTAAAATGGCTTCTTGTCCGAGGCGAGCAGAACCCAAAATAAACCCCTCGCTAAAAACTTCTTGAATACTAATGGCTTTTTCTGATTCTGCTACTCCTGGCTCATCTAGAGGGAGTCCAGTATAAAGATGCAAGTAAAGCCTTAACCCCTGGCGAGTTCCCCGCCAACGATAAATGTCCATTGCATGGCGAATCAGGCGACGTTGCTCGTGTGTACTCCAAGGGACATCGCTTGGCCAACCAACCCAGTGAGCTAAAAAAGGCAGCAAGGCTTGGGGGGCAGTTAGGGGGTCAAGGTGCGCCCACAGGACATCCAAGGTTTGGACAGTTGGCTCAAAGGCTTGTTCAAAGATTTTGAGCAAGCGACCGATAAAGTCCACCTCACGGTAGACGGATGGCAAAAAGTTGAGGTAAAGACTACGAGGACGAACGTAGAGATTGAAGGTTGCGGACTTCACTTGCCGTTGTTCCGTATCGGGTTGGGTGGCGTAAACGTGAAGTTGACCGCGATAGTCGATTTTTAATGATTTATCCGAACTGAGGTTTTGGTGTTGCTCAAAAAAATCAGCGGCAATTTGAAAGTAAAGAACCGCATCCATCTGCTGCCGTGCCAGAAGTTCGCTGCCTTCCTGACCAATTTGACACCACTGTAGAGGAAAATCTCCTTCAATCTTAAAGTCGAGTTGGAGGGGGCGATCGCTCTCGTTTTTAATCTGAACAATAATTTCGCTCGGTTCACCAGGAGATAATCCCAAACTTAGGGGAGGCGTGGCATCAACCTTTGATGATTCAGCCGTCCACGTTGCAGAAGTTGCTCCTGAGGCTTGAGTGGGCGCTGCCTCTGGGAGCTGCATGGGGGTGAGTAATAGGCTAATCGTCTGAACCGAACGGGGTTGAGTCATGAGAATTCAAAATGGTTCATGGTTCATAGTTCATGGTGACGAAGGCAGAAGGTAGAAGGTAGGAGCGTCAGGGCGATGCAAGCCCCCAGTCGCTCCCAGCCACTGAAATACCTTCAATTGAGATTGTGACCCTTGCTCATGAGCAGTTGCTCCTATGCTCGTGAAGAAGGTATCGGAATAAATTCCTTCTGCCATCTGCCTTTTTTTTGTTCATATTAGGCTAATGGCATGACCAGAGCGTAAGTGTTCATCGGCCCAGGAACAAATTAGCCCGTGGGAACCCGGTGCCACTAATCCATTCGAGGCAAGGCTTCGCACCCAGGTTTGCCCTTGCTTGCGTAACTCAAATAATAAAACAGTGCCTAAATACCGCACTCCTGGGGTTCGCTGAAACAAGGCAATAATATCCGAGGTGTAGACGGGGCAACCAAACGACCAGCCTTCGCCCTTCACGCCCCCCGTAAGGGGATTGAGAAACTGATACAAGCTAACCTGGAGACGACGAAGGATTTCTTGCCGTGATTGCGGGTTATTGTACTCTGGCTCTAGTCCTACCTCTGTTTGAACGGCAACGCCAACATATTCGGGTTCCTGAAGCCGCACCTGGATACCGAGAAGCCGTCGTTCATCGAGATAAGCGAGGATTTTTTCCTGCAACGGTGGACTCAAGGCGAGTTGGTCGGGGCTAATGCCTTGTCCTCGTTCGATACCACTGATGTCGGCTTGAGGCACGATGAATAAGTTGACGACCCCGTTTGTTGCTCCACCCGTTTGACGAGCAGGACATCGGACTTGCGCTACGGCTCCATCGCCAGCTTGAAGAGTCAATAGTTCAAAGTCTTCAGGAGTCACGGCGCGATCGCGAGTCCGCAGCAGTTTTGGTACGCGAATCACAGCATCTTCAAGCGATTCAGCATCTGCCCCGTTTCGAGCCGCTTCGTGATTCACCACACTAGCAACGTAGGGAATGGCTGACTTGAGAATGCGGAGTGTCCCGGCTTGAACATTCCCACGTCGTCCTCCTCCTGTGCGGTACGCCACCATTCGGATCACAGAGCCACGCGGAGGGATTGCTCCATACTGCCGCTCCATCACTTGCATCGCGGCTGGTTCCCCCCCTAGATAAATGCCATTACCCTGTTGTGTTTGGGCGCGAATCTGAGTTTGCTCTTTGAGTTGTGCAGGTTCTCGAATTAGGGGACCAAATTGCAACTGTCCTGTCAGCGAGTCAATTGTGTAGTGCCGATCTTCAGAACCGGACTCAGCAAAGTTACTCACCTCCTGCCAAACTTGAGGTAAACCTAAAGGTGGTGTAACGAGGAGATGCTCTTCTGCCAGTCTTGGAAGGATTGGTCTACTTTGAAGCTGAAACGTTTGACCAGGTGTTCCGTCACTTTCGCCCAGCAATTCATCCTGAACCAGCGTACATTGACTCGCGTTAACGGTTCCCCCAATTGAGCGGGTTGCTAGTCCCATAAATGTGGGGGACGAACTGTAACCTGATTGAACGGTGTGGGGTTCGGTGTAAACGCAGCGCAACCAGCGCCCCTGATAGGTAGAGAAATATGTAGAAGGCCAGTGTTGGGGAAGATGGAGGATTACATCCGCTTCCCGCACCGCATTGAGTTCCTGTTGCTGGGATACATCATCAAAGCTAAAGCCTCGCGTTCCATCATCTGCATTTCTGCGGAGGATGGGTTGCCATCTGATGCCATTCCAGGCTTCCCAGTGCCGAGGGGGACGATCGGGATTGATACCTGTAGAACCTGCTGGTCTTCCGCGTAAGGTGATGGCAAGAACATTGCCTTCTAGCGGCTGATCGGGTTCAAATACGAGGTAAAAACAATTGCCTTGTTGGGGGCGATCGCTAAATACAGGCTGTTCTCGACCTTCCCAACTGCCATTAGAGGCTTGTGTCCAGAGATTGGAAAAGCGATCGCGTAATAGTTGAGGTCGCTCTTCCAGCGTTTCGGCAGTAAGAAAATGGCGAATTCTCGGAACCCCAATTGAAAGCGGCTGGTCTGTTGTAAACACAATCGCTTCTTCAGTTTCCGTGCGCTCAGTTGCCACCTCTTTGCCAGCAGGAATCTGGTATAAGGAAGGCAAAGCGGCTGCCAGATAGAGCGTCACCTCCGTCCGCGCTGGTGCTGGGGGTTGGAGGCGAATACCCAGAAGTTCGAGAAACGCCACATAGTTACGCCGAGGCACCTGGTTAAACCGCAACAGCATCTGGTCGGTAAGCCAAGCAAATAGCTCGACCAGGGTAATTCCAGGATCGCTAGCATTGTAATTCGTCCACTCTGGACAGTAGCGCGGAATGCGTAAAATACACTCGTCTACGAGGTCTTTAAACGTCCGGTCATCCAGATTGGACTTAGGCAGGTTGGGTAAGAAATCAAATTCCACAGCAACTAGGCGAGCGACTCGGATTGGGGCAACAGGTAGAACGGATAAACTAAGCTACGCTTATCGTGACTGTCTTTGGGATGGTACTCAATCGTAACGTTTACAAGACCGCGAACTGGATCGGGGTCAGTGCGAACCGCATCGAGAACAATCCGAGGCTCCCACATTTCTAGCGCTTCCTCCACGTACAGGCGGATTAAAAGAAGCGTTTGGATATTCATTGGGGCAAACACGAGTTCTGACAACCGTGAACCA
The DNA here is from genome assembly GCF_059505465.1 of Symplocastrum torsivum. Taxonomy (NCBI): domain Bacteria; kingdom Bacillati; phylum Cyanobacteriota; class Cyanophyceae; order Oscillatoriales; family Microcoleaceae; genus Symplocastrum; species Symplocastrum torsivum. Next base: position 87,400 of record NZ_JCACKQ010000014.1, read on the forward strand.
AAGTTCGGTCGATAGATTCGCTCTCCCAAATTAGTCCGGAGAATAATCAGGATTGATTCCTCAATGTTCCGCGCCGTCGCACTTAGCTGTAAACTTCCCTGAACGGTCACACGCAAGGGAAAGGCTATCCCTTGACCCAAATAGGCATTTTTTTGCTGGTCTATCCTGTCTGGCATACAAGTTTTTACTCGATACCGCAGCTACTTTATAAGGGATTCCTCGCTTAGAACTATTCGCCAAAAGTCGAGTCTAGTGACTAACAATATTCAGGACTTACGCACGGCAACACAGGGTAAGGGCGCACAGCTGTGCGCCCCTACGACAGAATCAGGCTTTCACCAAGAAACTGCGTAAGTTCTAAGTTGAATAAATCTCGCCCCTCTAGCCCCCCAATTTTTTTGGGAACCGGAGTTCAAAGTCCCCCAGAATTGGGGGATTTAGGGGGCAAGTGTGTAACTCCTGTATTTATCACAGTGTTTTACTTCATTCAGTGTTGATTGCTAATTGCACCTCATCCTAGAATCTAAGTTCACTTCCCTTTCGAGCCTTAGCTTCTATCTTCATGGAGCGGATGTGGGTAAACTGAGCAATTTGCTGAATGCTTATTACGGCAAAGCCCAGAGTTTCTAGGTCAGTGTGAAATCTAGCGAGATTCTTAAAGCGTGAGGTTGCTTCGATAATATGCAATTGCCCATCCAGTTTGAGGGTGCGGTGTGCCTCGCGTAGGTAATCGGTGAAGTTGGAACCCATCAGGGAGAGGGAGAAGATGGCAACATCCAGTTCCTCATCATTCAGGGGAACGTGAGCCATGTCGCAGGCTACCACGTTGTTATTGATAGCAATATGGTCGAAGCTGTAAACTGTATGTCGGTCTGAGACTGCCTCGGCAAGTTTCGCTTCCCCGCAACCGAAATCACCAATAGTGTAGCCGCTACGTTGTTGGCACCAGCGAATCATCTCTTCGTAGGGGATGATTGCCCAACTTTTTCTTGACTCTTGGTATAAAGTATGGTATTGCATCCACTCTTCTGAGTTTGCCTGGAGGCGTTGGTGAGTGGTGTCGCTGCGGCTTTGGTTCCAGAGGCGGTTCAGGGTGGAGAAGTCGCCGTAACGGTGCTGTCGGCGTTGAACGTCGGCGGGGTCATCATCGGGAAGGGGAATGACTATCTTAGGACGGGCGATCGCTTCGACTTGACCAGTTTCCAGGCGTTCTAGCCATGCCATGATATCTTGGTAAGCTTGCGCGGGTGTGCGTAAGTGTCCTTCGGGAACGATGCCATCAACGGCAGCATCGGCGATAGATTTTTTGAAGCGCAATCGTTGCATTTTGGAGTCGCACCACGACCAGCGATTGCCTTCGGCACCGCCCAGAGGTCGATCGCCTTTTACATCGGCATAAGTCAAAGGGATAATTAGAGTTACTTTGTCTTGGCGTTGTCCTTGGCGGTAGATGCGTCCTTTGAGTTGCTCGAATTCGGCATGAGTCCAAGGAAGGACGTTGATGATTAGCTGGTTGCATACTTGTTGTAAGCCATCAACACCCGTGCCAATGGCGCTGGAACCGATGAGGACATCGACGTTACCGTTCAAGAAGCCTTCAAGAATATTAGCCCTAGAATCGGAATCAACCTCGCCTGTATAAAAGCCGACGTTCCAGCCATCTTCTATTAGTGCGTCTCGAAGTAGCTTGTCTATTCCCTGGATGTAGTGGGTATAGATGAGGGTTTTGGGTTTGATGTGACGGCGAATGATGGGCAAACGGGCGCGGGTGAGGATTTTCTCTAGTTCGAGTGGGGTGCCGTTGCGTCCTAGTGCGCGAATGTCTTCGAGGAATTCCTCACAGTCTACGGGAATCTCAAGTTGCTCGTAACTGAGGTTATATTCTGGCTTCCAGCGTATGCCAAGCGAGACGAGTCGCTGGTGGAGTCTCATGCAGTTGGGGAGGGTTGGGCGGATGTCGAGTTCGTTGTGGTGGACTCCGGTGATGAGTTCGACTAGGCTTTTGCCTTCTTGGAGGTTGTTGATTACTGGGGTGGCGGACATGCCGATGATGTGTAAATCTGGCTTGCGTTCTGCGGCGGCAGTGATGAGGGCGCTTATTAGTTGCTTGCGCTTGGAGATATCTTCGGCTTGGCGCTGTTTGGTGTAGTGGATTTCGTCGATAACGATGAAGTCAATTTGCTGGTTGTTGATGAGTGTGCGAACCCAATTGGCTGAGTTGGGTTGTTGGAACATCTCGTAGTTGAGGATGAGGTAGTGGTTGACCTCTCCCCCAGCCCCTCTCCTGCGAGGCGAGGGGAGTAATTCTTCTTCTTCCTTTGCCGGGACATTGACCTCTCCCAGAAGCGGAGAGAGAAGTCTTGCTTCCCCTTTCCTTGCAGGGAACCGGAGCTTTAGTGAGGAGGCTGGGGGGTTAGGTTTCCAATCGGGTGTAAAGGTCTTTTTGGCAACTACACTGTTAGGGAAAATATCGAGAATCGCTTTTTCCCAACCATCGACAACACTGTTCGGGCAGCAGATAACGGTGAGATGAGCGTTAATGACGCGACTGGCGAGGACGGCTGAGAGGGTTTTGCCTGCACCTGTGCCTGACCAGTTGCCGACTCGTTTCTTGTCGCGTACCTGAACGGCGGCGAGTCGCTGCATGAGGTTGGGTTCTGCTATTTTGCCGTTGATACGGAAGTTGTAGCCTGTTGGGATGGGGAGGTTCTTGGCTCGATGATATTCGTCTAGGAATTCGGATTTGACTTTTTCGGCGTAGCTGTCGCCTGTGTAGTTTTGAGCCTGCGCTACAGCTGCGGCTTCATCACGAAAGACGTGCTTCCAAATCTTTGCTTTTGCGGATGCGATGAGGAATTCGACGGCTTCTTCATCGGCTGAGGATATGACGGAGTGATCTAACGATGCCAGGACTTCCCGCGTCTGGACAACTGGAAGGTCAAGGTCGTACTCTTCTTCTGATGGTTCAACAGTCTCGTCAATCTGGTCGTCAAGATTGTCCTCAGAGGTTACATCTCCTTTCTCAGGGATGTCATTATTGCCGCTAGTTTCAAGCGCTTCGAGAGTTAGCTGCTTATCTTGCAGGAATTTATCAACGATTGATGGTTCACCATTAACAAACTTTTCAATCTCTTCTGCCGGAAACCGTCCTGTGCTGAGAGCCTTTACAAAGCCCTTACCTTTGCCCTGAGTCTGAAGCATTCCATTCTGCTGAAATAGCAGGTAAAGCTCGGCTGGTGTGAAAGTTCCAAGGTGGTTTATCAAGGATGCGGCGAAACCACGAATGGCTTTCATAGTCCATCCTTGGTTGCAGGCTGGACATCCTGCCCCTATCTTTGTCCGGCTAATGATTGCGGCTTCCCACTCATGGGATAAGTCCATGCTGCAACGCCACCAAGCTTTCTTTGGTGAGCCAGCTACAACCTGATCCGGCGTGCGTATCCCATTTTTAGTCGGGTGCCACTCCTTAGCAACTTCAGGGTAAAGACTTGCTAAAGAGTTTGTGACTGAGGTCTTGTAACCAGCACAAAAGACACATCCATTTCCTAACCTGGTTCTATTGACAATAGAAGCTTCCCACTCGTGATCGGGTCCGTTAGGACATTTCCACCAAGCTTTCTTATTAGAGCCTGCTACCACCCGATCTGGGGTGAGGTCGCCGTTCTTCGTCGGATGCCATTGTTTGGATATGTCAGGGTAAAGACTAGCCAAAGAGTTGGTAAGTGAGACTTTGTAGCCGGCACAACAGGGACACCCTCTTCCTTTAACTTTATTGCTAATAGAAGCTTCCCACTCGTGATCGGGAGCTTTAGGGCATTTCCACCAAACTTTCTTTCCTGACCCTGCCGTCACTCGATCTGGGGTGAGTGTCCCGTTCTTTGTTGGGTGCCACTGCGCGGCTACATCAGGATAAAGACTGTCTAGAGAGTTAGTGATCGAGGAGTAGCGACCAGCACAAAAGGGGCATCCAGTCCCATTAACTCTGCTGCCAATTACTGCTTCCCATTCGTGATCGGGACTGTTGGGACATTTCCACCAAGCTTTTTTTCCTGAGCCTGCTACTACCCTATCCGGAGTCAGGCTACCGTTCTTCTTTGGATGCCACTGCTTTGCAATTTCAGGATAAAGACTGGCTAGAGAGTTAGTGACCGAGGGCTGCCTGCCAGCACAAAAGGGGCATCCAGTCCCATTGACTCTGTTAGCAATCGAAGCTTCCCATTCGTGATCTGATCCCTTGGGACATTTCCACCAAGCTTTCTGTGGTGAGCCTACCGTTACCTGCTGTGGGGTGAGTGCTTCATTCTTTTCAGGATGCCACTCCTGAGCAATGTCAGGATAAAGACTTGCTAGAGAGTTGGGAACTAAACAAAACGGGCATCCACTCCCATTTACTCTTTCTACAATAAGAGTTTTCCACTGGTGATCGGGCTGCTTAGGACATATCCACCAAGCTTTCTTTTCTGAGCCTGCTACCACTCTGTCTGGAGTGAGATTGCCGTTCTTTGTTGGATGCCACTGCTTTGCAATTTCAGGATAAAGACTGGCTAAAGAGTTAGTAACTGAGGGCTTCAAGCCAGCACAAAAGGGGCATCCCTTCCCGTCAACTCTGTCTGCGATCCTCGCTTCCCATTCGTGATCTGATCCGTTGGAACATTTCCACCAAGCATTCTGATTTGAGCCTACTATCACCTGTTCCGGTGTGAGTACTCCGTTTCTTTTGGGATGCCACTGTTTGGCAATTTCAGGGTAAAGACTTGCCAGGGAGTTAGTGATAGATGGTCTTAAACCATTACAAAAAAGGCATCCCTTCCCGTGAACTCTGTCCGTGATTCTTTCCTCCCACTCATGATCGCTACCGTTGGAACATTTCCACCAAGCTTTCTTTCCCGATCCTGGCGTCACCTGTTCCGGTGTGAATGTTCCGTTTCTTTGGGGATGCCACTGTTTGGCAATTTCAGGGTAAAGACTTGCCAGAGAATTAGTGACAGATGCTCTTCCACCACTACAAAAAGGGCATCCTCTGCCGCTAGTTCTCTTATCTATAGAAGCTTCCCATTCGTGATCCGAACCGTTGGGACATTTCCACCAAACTTTCTTGCTTGTCCCTGTCGTCACCTGTTCCGGTGTGAGTGTTCCGTTCTTCCTGGGATGCCACTGTGCAGCTATTTCAGGGTGAAGACTTGCTAGAGAGTTAGTGACGGACACTCTTTGACCAGCACAAAAGGGGCATCCAGTCCCACTGGCTCTGCTATAAATCATTGCCTCCCATTCATGATCGCTACCTTTAGGACATATCCACCAAGCTTTCTTTTCTGAGCCTGCTACCACCTGATCTGGGGTGAGTGTTCCGTTCTTTGCCGGATGCCATTGCTTGGCAATTTCAGGATAAAGTTTTGCTAGAGAGTTAGTGATAGACGGTCTTAGACTACGACAAAAGGGGCATCCATTTCCCTTGACTCGATCCCCAATTTTCGCTTCCCATTCGTGATCGGAGCCTTTGGGACATATCCACCAAGCTTTCTTATTTGAGCCTGCTACCACTTGAGCTGGGGTAAGTGTACCGTTCTTTGCCGGATGCCATTGTTTGGAAATTTCAGGATAAAGTTTTGCTAGAGAGTTGGTTGTTGATGGCTTCTGATTAGCACAGTAGGGGCATCCTACACCTTTGGCTCTGTTTCCAATTATCGCCTCCCATTCGTGTTCGGGGTTGTTGGAACATATCCACCAAGCTTTTTTATTTGAGCCTGCTACTACCTGATCTGGAGTAAGTGTTCCATTCTTCGTTGGATGCCATTGCTGGGCTATCTCAGGATAAAGGCTTGCTAGAGAGTTAGTAACTGAGGGTTTCTTTCCAGCACAAAAAGGGCATCCAGAACCGTCCACTGCCCTGTGTCTAATAGAAGCATTCCACTCATGATCGGAGCCATTGGGACATATCCACCAAGCTTTCTTTTCTGAGCCTGCTACTACTTGGTCTGGGGTGAGTGTTCCGTTCTTCGTCGGGTGCCAGTCCTTGGCAATTTCAGGATAAAGATTTGCTAGAGAGTTAGTGACGGAGGCTTTTAGACCACTACAAAAGGGGCATCCACATCCGTTGGTTCTGCTTTTAATTACCGCCTCCCACTCGTGATCGGAACCACTGAAACATATCCACCAAGCTTTTTTATGTGAGCCTGCTACCACCCGATCTGGAGTGAGTTCACCGTTCCTCGTTGGATGCCACTGCGTGGCTATTTGGGGATGAGTAATCGATAGCGGGTCTTTCATCGGAAATACTTGTCCAGGTAGCGCACATTGTCTGGATAAATGTTTTATAGTCTCTGACAGGATAGTTAATCAAACTCAAAGCTAGCACAGTCAACGCTTCTGGGCGAGGCAAGCAGACACGCGATCGCATAATTCAACTTCCCCTACCCTGAGCGATCGCACACTCCATCGTCTTTTCTAAAGGTAGACTCGCGGGATATACTGCTAGCGCCACGATAGGCTTCAAACGCTCGATACACTCATACCCAAGAAGATTCGAGAACTCAAGGCTCTACTGCGAAAAGCTGGGTTTACTTATCGTTCTGCTAAAGGTAGCCATACCAGATGGTTTCATCCTTTGCTACCTAGTGAGCCAATTACTATTGCAGGCAAGGATAGCGATGATGCCAAACTGTATATAGAGAGAGAAGTCACTAAGAAGCTTGAGAAATTGAAGGCACTAGAAGAAGAGGAGCCAGAAGAATGAATTTACATTATATGGTTGTGATTCAATGGTCGGATGAAGATAACTGTTACCTAGTTCACTTGCCTGATTTTCCATCTCAGCAGTTCCATACTCACGGAGATACCTATGAAGAAGCTTTAAAGAATGCTCAAGAGGTATTAGAGCTTTTAGTTGAGGAATATCAGGAAGAGGGTAAACCCCTCCCAGAACCTAAAACCATAGAGCAACTAACGCTTTCTGGTGAGGCAAGTAGACAAGCGATCGCATAATTCAACTTCCGCTACAAGTATTCCCAGCAACCCCTGAGAAATCCTATCGAAGCACACCAGAATTACTAGCTGACTATTAGAAACGAAATGCGATCGCGAAGCATCTCAAAGGGCGATCGCAGCAAGACATTGGCATAAATCCGAGGGACTCTCACCGTCGAGTTGCGCTAACAAGGTAATTTTCTTGAAGTTGACACCAATGCCCAAGTCTGCAATCCACCTAAACTCCTGCGGCTTGTGAGTCACTTGGTTCTCAATAAGCACGTCTTCTTGCTGTGAGCCGTTACCGAGCAAGTTCTCTATATCTTGGGGCAGACCTTCTTTTCAAGTTCTTGACTTTTAATCATTAGATTAAAGAGGCATCAAAGAAAACTTAGCATTCTCTTGTTCAAAACCTATGTCTCTCAAAAGCTTCCGCGATACACTAGTTCGCATCTTCAGCGTAAAGGAGTGCCGGGATAACAAGTTAGACATTTCTTCTGCACCTTCTGAGCAGGGTCGTTTACTACATCGACTCAACTGCATTAACCTTGATGATGAAGAATCTAAAACGTTGCAAGCTTATCTTACCACAATTTTAGAGGCGCGTCATCAGGAGAAAGGTTGTAATTCACCCGCTAAAGAGCAATCAGGATGTATTGTGCTTGAAATGGGTGAACCCGAACTCCGAGAATTTGCTAGTTGTATTGGAGAGAACGTTGTCCGCTCATTCCGTGCAGTAGTTCAAAGTGATAAAAAACAAAACGAGCCAAGGAAGTTAGCGATTCTTGGAGACAATGGACTCCGCATCTTCCAGGTATCTCTCCAGAGTAGCGATCGCTTCATACAGCAATAGCCAACCTGTAACAGGTTACAAGATTAAAAAGGTTGAAAGAGTTGCCTATCTCTCCTAAAAAGGAGTTACGGCTCTCCTAACCCAAAAACAACAAGTGTTGATACGAGAATTACTAACTCTCACAAAAAAAACATCCTCGCTTCTTGGCTGTCTGCATAAGTTAAATCAAGCCAATAGCGAGGTTATTTAATTAATACTGTATTACTTGTGATAGTTACTGAACTGACACAGCATCAACATCTACTGTCTTGTCACTTGTCTCACTCGTGCTGGCAGTATCAGAAGCGACTGTTGTGCCTTTACGAGATTTAGCACTTTCGATTAGTAGCTGGGAAACCTCAGCAACTAACAACGATAAAATCGCAATATCGTCAAGTTGCCCAATTATAGGAATGAAGTCTGGAGCAATATCAATTGGACTAAAGATATAAAGTAAGGTTCCTAAAATCATCCACCAACGGTACTTAGGATTACGAATGGTGTTGCGATACCAGTTGTAAATCGATGGGATAGAAAAATTGTTCATGTATTTGCCCTCTATCTATTTTTAATCTTGCCAAATCCCGCTAGGAACTTCCGGTGTGGATAACCCCCCTGTTTGTGTCGAGGATTAGCGATCGCTATAACCACCAGAGAGGATGGAATTCTTACTTTCTTAAGGAGACTAACAGAGGGGGCAGGTGACTGAGTTGAGCAATATAGCTCAACCGCCAAGGGAAAATCAGCCTGATCTCTTTGCAATTGGCTCGAAATCCATAGAATTGGAATGGCTTGCACTTTACAAAGGGAAATTGCGCTTGGCAATTAAGGGAGGTATGCGCGAATGGAAACGGTAGATATAGTCGATCTTATTGAGAAGGGCGGGGTGGCAATGTGGCCACTGTTGGTCTTATCCATCCTCGCATTGGGTACGATCTTTGAGCGTATCTGGTTTTGGGCAAGCCTCTTATTCAAAGAAAGAGAAACTGTCAATCGTGTGCTGGATGCAGCCACTAGTAACATGCAAGTTGCCAGGGAAATAGCGCTTGAGGCGCGGCGACAGCCAATTGGGCGGTATCTCTTTGCTCCCCTCAGACTTGCTAACCCCGATCCAGAAGTATTTCGGTTGGCGCTAGAGTCAGCAGCGGATGATGAGTTGGCATCGATGCGGCGTGGAGACAAGCTTCTAGAAGCTGTAATTGCTCTATCACCACTACTGGGATTGCTAGGTACGGTGTTGGGTTTGATTAGCTCGTTAGGTTCAATCCGTATCAGTGATTTGGGAACAGCGTCAACGGCTGGAGTCACTCTAGGCATTGCCGAAGCGCTAATTAGCACGGCAACGGGCTTAATTGTGGCAATTGTCAGTCTGGCGTTCTATCGACTATTTCAAGCTTTTTGGTACAACCAAATCAGAGTTTTTCGGAAAGCGGGGGGAGAGTTGGAGTTACTCTACCGACAAGCTTGGCTGCAAGGTGAGGAGACTGATACTCTTAATCAGTCCTTGAACACCAACACTAATACCAATACCAATACCAACACCCTAGACGTTCCTGAAGTTACAGAAAAATAAAATCATGGGGCAGTGCCATTCTCTAATTCGCTTCGATAGGATGGCATAACTGCCCCAGTAAGTTAGGTTTATGAACAAAAAAATTGATTCAAATCCTACCGCTTTAGCTCCCCGCCCTCTAAGGCTTCGGATGGATGCCCCAGTGGAAGAGGTTCGGGTTGAGATTATTCCACTGATTGATGTCGTTTTCTGCATTCTGATATTTTTTATCCTGGCGGCAGTGAGCTTTTCTCGCCAACAGGCAATTAGTGTTGATTTGCCCAAGGCAAGCACTGGAACACCGCAGGGGCGGGAAATTTTGGTAGTTAGCCTCAATGACTTAGGACAGGTTTATGTTGAACAACAGCCTGTGGTGACGAAAGATGATTTTTACCAGAAGCTACGGGCTTATCGTAAAGAAAATCCTAATGGATTGATGGCGCTGTATGCTTCGACGAATGCCACTTACAACGATGTTGTACAGGTGTTAGATTTGCTGCGTGAGGTAGGAGGCGATCGCGTAGCACTAGCCACTCTTCCTGGAGAGTCAGAGCCGACTCCTGGTGCAACAGCCGTTCCGCCACCAGCAACGGGTGTTCCTGGCTTCTCACCCACCCCAGGCACAAACCAGTTTGACCCTTATGGTACAGGAATCCCTGGAATTCCTTCCAACCCAACTCAGCCATCATTACCAGGAATACCGGGACAAGCGTTGCCACAAGCACCTGGAATTAACCCAGGCAGTTCACAACTATCGCCAGGGCAACCAGGAATTAGCCCCGGTAGTTCAGTCATGCCAACGCCTGGTGCTACAGTAGCTCCTGGAAATAGCCGTGTGGCTCCCGGTAGTTCAGCCGTGCCAACGCCTGGTGCTACGGTAGCTCCTGGAAGTAGCCCTGTATCTCCTGGTAGTTCAACCGCACCAACTCCTGGTACTACGGCAACTCCCAGAACGAATCAGCCAGCTTCTGAGCGATAAGGTTTTCTAGAGCGCCTGTTTAGAAAAAGTCGGCGGGAAGGCTACCGCGTTTTAGGGATGAGAGGAACGCCACCCGCCGACTTGGTTATTTGTTGTTGGTTGTTTGTAAAAAAATACAAAAAAGCTGATGGCTGATAGCTGACGGCTTTCTGCTACATCATTTAACGTGCTTGACTCTACAAGAAATTAGCGATCGCTTTTTGCACTTGTGAATTCTTAACGTAAGCATCAGCCGCTTCAATCAAATTCCTGATATTCTCCTGACTAGCATCATCCATGTCATCACTTAAACGTTTACCAGTCCAGCTTCTATCTAACTTAAATTGCAGTCGTAGGTACCGTTCAACAATCTGCCTTCCAATGTAGTCGTTAATATCCGATGAAGCATCAAAAATTACATCAATCACTGGTAATGCCCATTGTGCAGCCCCCCATTCTTTGGCACTTTCTAAGGGAATCTCACGAGAAAAACTTCCTGTTCCTATAGAAAGAAGAGAAATATCCTCCACCTTATGCCCCAATCTTAGAGCTTCTGCGATCGCACAAGCGGTAGGGTTATTGGCGGCAACACCACCATCAATTGCTGAATATTCAAGTACGACAGAAAAGGTAGAGGTAGCATCCGGTATCACATCCCATCCGGCATCTACCAGTGCGGTTCGAGTCTTGCCAACATAATCGATAATTGTGCGAACCTGACCTCTACCTGTTCCTCCAGTAATATCGATTCGCATCCGGTTGTAATCATCATCGTCCTCCGAGGCTTCCTTACTAAAGACAATGGTTTTTGCATCACCACCAACTGCTTTACCTTCTTCTCTCCTTATTAGTTGATGAGCTGGAAAATAGGCAGGAGCGGATGCTGAACAAACACAAACTTCCCACAGAGGGACATTAACAAATTTTTTCCGCCAGCTTTTGAAAATAATGGGTTCTCGGTTAATTGTGTCATAGGAAGGTATCAATAGGTTGGTGGCTTTCACCGCTGAGAGTTTTTTGTATTTAAACTCTTCTTTGAGAACTTCAACCAAACCTTTATCTGAATATTTGGGAGCAGAAAGCCCATACTGAAAAACTAATCCCAACCGTTCAGGTGACCAAAGGTTTTGATAGGGAAAAATTCTCGACCCCTTTTGCTGGTAAACCGCGATTAGCTCTTTCGCACTACGTCCATTTGCGATCGCGGCTGCCAAAATTGACCCGGTGGAAGTTCCTGTAACCAACTGGAAGTATTGATTTAATGGCACACTGATTTGTTGCTCAATCCTTGCTAGCATCGTTGCCGCAACTACGCCACGAATTCCACCACCATCTAGACTCAATATACGAAACGTCACTTACTGCCCTCCGAAAACTACTCTAGCTAGGAGTTTATACCGAGTTGCATTCAAAGATAGTAGACTCAGCCTTTAGTGATAGTCTCTATGGAGAAGTGACAGCAACTTTTAACAAGAGCCTGCGGGAAATCCCCCTGACGCGGAGCGACTGGGGGATGAAAGCAGGGGAGCCATAGGGACGATCGCTCCCAAACATTTCTAGTCTTTATCACTCACCAGTGTAGGTGATAAGATAAGGGTTCTTGAGGTAATGGAAATGTTGCATAAAGCCATCAAAGTACGCTTATATCCAACGGCAGAGCAAGAAGTGTGCTTGGCTCAACACTTCGGCTGTGCTAGGTGGTGGTGGAACTTTGGGCTAAACAAATCCATTGAAACCTACAGAGATACAGGTAAGGGATTGGGACGCAATGCACTCAATGTACTTCTACCTGCTCTCAAAAAATCCGAGGAGACAATCTGGTTAGCAGGCTGCTATAGCCAAGTACTACAGGCAGTTACTCTCAACCTGACAACGGCATACAAAAACTTCTTTGAAGGTCGTGCGAGATTTCCCCGATTCAAGAGTAAGCATGGGAAGCAGTCAATTCAGTATCCTCAAAACGTTCAAGTGATAGGCTCTTGCCTAAAATTTCCCGGTAGGGTAGGAACGGTAAAAGCCAAAATTGACAGGAGTATTGAGGGAACAATCAAGACTGTTACGGTAAGCCTTGAACCATCAGGGAAGTACTACGCATCTATCCTGACTGAAGTTGAGGGCGAAAATCCTACCCCTTCGACAGATGGAAGGGTGATTGGTATCGACCTGGGGATAGCGCACTTTGCTGTTACCAGTGATGGTAATAAGGTGTCTAAATATAACAATCCTAGACACCTGGCCAAGCATGAGAAAAACCTCAAACGAAAGCAACAAAAACTAGCCCGAAAAGAGAAGGGAAGTAATTCAAAGCATAAGTATAGAAAAGTTGTCGCTAGAGTTTACGAACGGATTAGAAATTCAAGAGCAGATTTTCTACATAAGCTTTCAAGGAAGCTCGTCAATGAGAACCAAG